>JBMOJO010000175.1:0-7485 GCA_049315745.1 Saprospiraceae bacterium
TTGAAAGATATCCTGAAATCCCACACATCTTGTGAATATTCGTTCTATTTGCACTGTGTTCTAATCGGGATGGCCGGTATCCCCAAACAGCCTTCGACTTCATTATTCTGCAACACAACAACTAGCAAGGCCCCCTCTCCTCTAACAACCAACATATCATTTACCTAACCAAAATATACCCGTGCTCAACCTAAATGCGCCCCCGAAAGGAATCTCAAATAAATGACCTCAGAACCTTACATTTTGCTTGCGTCCATTCATCCTAAAAGCAAATCCCCCCCCTCACCCCACCACAAATACGGTCTGCAAAAAGTTATTGACGGCGGCAACCGGCTTTAACTGAATATAGAAAGTCTGTACAAACTCGTCGAAAGCTTTGAATTCGTGCAATGCTACACTAAATTCATCAAAAATAATCAAATCGCCTTTCTTCAAATAGGGATGTAGCTGCGATAAAACAAAAGCAGTCGCAGAATACAGGTCCGCGTCGAGGTGTATGACTTTAGGGGAATCCCGTAATAGCTCAACTTCGTGGGACTTAATAAATCCGCCCAACGTCTCCTGAAATAAGCCCTTGAAAAATTTGGCCCGGTTATCGCTCACCTCCGGGATCGAAAACGCCATGCTCCCCTTCTGGAAAAAATATCCCCAATCCTCCGGCAACCCTTCAAAGGTGTCGAAACCATAAAAAACCGCATCTTCATGCCGGATTTTTTCAACAAACCACTTAAAGGAGGCACCCGAGGCAACGCCGAATTCCAAATATACAACGGGTTTGTCGGAAAGCCCAAACTTTGAAAGGATATGCCCGTACAGATTGAGCCGATTGTCGTAATTCCGGGAAAATGTATGGAAATCTGAATACGAGAGTTCTGATTTATGCCTTTGGATCCACAAGCTCAGCCTGTTGAAATAATACAGATAATGGAAAAACCCTTCGACAGGCCTCAGCACCCTGCTCACAGGGAGCCAAAGCAGAAAATCTTTTATGAAAATTAAAGACCTTTTCATCCCTAACCAAGTTTTCAACGTTCTGAACGGCCAATTTAATCATCCCGGCCAACCGGCTGAGTAAAATTGCAGGCGACATAGCGCCTTTCTAAATGATCCGCTCTTCAATCAACTCACACAAAATATGCCCGATCAAAATATGCGCCTCCTGCACACGGGGGGTATCCGAAGTGGGGACATTCAGCAGAAAATCGCATAAACCGCGCATTTTACCTCCCGATTCCCCGGTAAACCCCACGACCTGCATCCCTTTATCCCTCGCTGCCTCTATTGCACGAAGGATATTCCCCGAGTTGCCCGAAGTGGAGATGGCAATAAGCACATCTCCGGGCCTGCCCATCGCTTTCAGCATCCGGGCATATACTTCGTCGTAAGAATAATCATTCGCCACGGCCGTCATATAAGAAGTGTTGACGTGCAGTGCTTCCGCGAAAAGCGGACGCCGCTCTTTATAAAACCTTCCGGAAAGCTCTGCAGCCAAATGCTGCGCATCGGCAGCGCTCCCCCCGTTTCCGCAAAAAAGGATTTTTCCGTCCCTTGCGAAACAATCTACACATAAGGCGACCACAGCCTCGAGACGACCCAAAAGGGACGCATCCTGCAAAAGGGACTGCTTTACGCGAATACTTTCGGCGATAATTGATTGAATCCTTTCCTGCATCGAATTAACGTTTTAAAATTGGAGCTCCGCGCTTAAAATCCGCTTCCGCTTTCCGGTAATCTTCCGGAACGCCAATATCAATAAAATAGCCCGTAGAACAAAACCCAAATGTACGGATGCTTTCTATATGAGCCTCCAGAAATGCCTGCTCGAAAGAAAATGCCGTACCGGAAGGATATTGATGGAGCAATCCGGGCCGAAACAGGTAAATGCCCCCGTTTATCCAGCCCTGCTCCCGCAAGGTTTTTTCCCCGAAAGCCTTGATGCGCAACTCCGAGTCCAGCTCCACTGCTCCATAGCGCTCAAAATGTTCCATGTATTTCAGGGCAATCACGATATCCGCCGCCTGATCTGCATAAAATTGCTCCATCCCGGGGAAATTGATGTCGAAATAAGTATCCCCGTTCAATACCCATATCGGCTGGTCTTCGGGAAGGCCTTCGCTGGCATAGACGATTGCCCCTCCCGTACCGAGTGGACGCTCCTCCACAGCATAGGAAATCGAAAGGCCCTCAAAATAATCCCCGCAATAATCCATAATCTGTTGTGCCATGTACCCGACGGACAGGCGAACGTGCCGGAAACCGCTTTGCTGAAGTTGGCGCAGAATATACGCCAGGAAGGGCCTGCCGGCAATGGGTGCAAGCGGCTTGGGACAATCCGGCACCTCTGCCTTGAGCCTGCTGCCCAATCCCCCTGCAAGGATTATCGCGGTTTTTTCACCTTCCATACTCGATATATTTTACCGTACAACCCAACTGGTAAGCCCTTTGGCCGTGAAATTGAATTTGAGAAAACTCCCGCCAAAAGGCTCCAGCGATTTCATTACCGCATAGCGCGTATTCCCAGGGCAGAAAAACATCATAAACCCGCCACCACCTGCACCGGAAATTTTACCCCCCGAGGCACCGGCCTTTCTCGCAGTTTCATAGATCTCGTCAATAACGGGGTTGGAAATCCCGCTGGCCATCTTTTTCTTGTTTTGCCAGCCATAATCCAGTATCTCGCCAATCCGGTCGAGTTTCCCCAGGAGCAGCGCTTCTTTCATCGCGATGGCCTGCTCCTTGAGCTTGTGGGCCGCCTCCAGCGGCTCATCTTTTTTGGCGGAGAAATTCACCGTCTGCCTTTCGATGATATCGGAAGAGACGCGGCTGGTAGAAGTGTAATACAATAAAAGACAAAACGCCAGCTCGTTGATCACTTCCTCCCGGATACGCAGGGGGTTTACAATGACTTTTTCTTCTCCATAAAATTCCATAAAATTGAAGCCGCCAAAAGTAGCGGCGTACTGATCCTGTTTGCCCCCGGCCATCCCTAAATCTTTTCGCTCGATCTCCCAGGCCAGATGTGCCAGATCATATTCCCCCAAGGGTATCCCCAGCCACTGGGAAAAAGCCCCAAGTATCGCAACGGCTATGGTTGAAGAAGAGCCCAGGCCGGATCCTTTGGGAACATCTGAATAGGTGTTCAAGGTAAACGCCCCCGGCATAACCCCCGATTCCAGCACAACGCGGTTATAGACGCCTTTGATCAGGTCGAGTTTTCCATCCAGGGGCAAGGATTTTGCAAAGTCGAGCTGTACGGATTCCCCCAGGTCCTGGGAATCCAGAAAAATACAGCTATCCTGACGGGGCTCTATCGTCACCACGGCATAGGAATTGATGGTGGCGTTGAGGATGGCCCCTCCATAGATATCGGAATAGGGCGGCACGTCTGTCCCCCCACCGGCCAATCCAATGCGCAATGGCGCCTTTGCACGGATAATCATGCGATTTGTTTTCGGATTTTCAACAAGGTTTCCACAAGCGCAGCCCAGGAATGCCGTTTTTTCTCTTCCCGGATGCCGGCGCCGAAGGTTTCGAGGGGGTCTGCTATCTGGAAAAATTTGAGGATTCCCGCTGCCAGGGATTCCGGCTCAGGCTCCACAATTAAACCCGTTTGACCATTGCGCACGATTTCGGGCAAGCCACCCACGTTGGTTACCAGGACAGGTTTTTCATAGAAATAGGCCAGCTCGGAAATACCGCTCTGCGTGGCAGACCGATAAGGCTGTACCACAAGATCTGCCGCGCCGAAATACGCCGCCACCTGTTCATTGGAAATAAACCTCGTGTGCAGGATGACCCTATCCTCCAACTGCAGCGTACTGATGATCTTTTCGTAAGGTGCCGGGTCGGTGTAGAATTCTCCCGCGACAATCAGGCGGACTTCCGGGAGCTGGTCCCTGACCAAAGCCAGGGCCTGCAAGGCCAGATCGAGCCCCTTGTAGGGCCTGATGAAACCAAAGAAAAGCAGGTAACGGTATTTCGACTCCAGCCCAAGCTGCCCTAAAGCTTCGGCTCTTGCAAGGGGCGGACCATAATTATCATATACCGGATGAGCGCATTCCACAATGGGCTGGGAGGAAACAAATTTTTGCAGTTGTTTTCCCACGATACCCGACATCACCACACAGGCATCCAGGCTCCCGACAAAGTACCGGGCAAACCAAAAATCGCCCGGACGTTTTTCATGGGGCACGATGTTGTCCACGATCCCAATCAACTTCGTCTTTTTTCCGGGCACAAGCCGGAGGATGGAGCCCAGGCTGGGGCCGAGAAAAGGCAGCCAGAACCTCACCACCACCAGGACCGGATCAAAATCCCGGATTTGCTTTGCCGCGTACAGCCAGTTCAGGGGGTTGACGGTGTTGATCGTCCGGCGTATCGCCAGCCCAACCGGGGGCGGATCCTCCGAAAACTGCGTTTTTCCGGGAAATAACAATTTCGGATATTGTAAACGAAAGGTGTGAATGGCCACTTCGTACCCAGCCTCCTCAAATGCCCGTGCCAGACGTTCGTTGAAAGCTGACAGGCCTCCGCGATAGGGGTAGGCCGGGCCGATGATGATCACGCGCTGTCGCTTTTCCATGGGATTTCCCTTTTTTCAATTACAATTGCCCGAGCCAATAATTAAACTGGACAAGCCTCCAAACAAGCTGGGCGTGCGCATCCTGACCTTTTCGGTAATCCTGGAGGATGCGGGAAGCCTTTTTTTCGTTGACCCCTGTCCCTGCTGGAAAGGATGTTTCAAGGAGCGCTCGAAGCGGGCCGCGCAGCCAGTCTGTCTCCCCGGGGGTGACAAACCCTTTTTTATCCCTGCGGGCATACACCTTTAAAGGCAGAATATCTTTTAGCGATTCTCTCAGTATGTACTTCGTTACCCCTTCCTTGACCTTGTAACCCGAAGGAAGCGAAAACGCATATTCCACCAGCCGATGGTCCAGAAACGGAACCCGGGACTCTATGGAAAAAGCCATCGAGTTTCGATCCTGGTAGTGCAACAAATTCGGTAAAATGCTATGTGCAATACCGTGATACAGAAAGTTGAACACTTTGTTGCCGGCCTTATGCTCCAATTGAAAAGGAACTGAAGCATCTTCCATGACGAACGGAAGCCGGTGGCGGTATTCCAGCGCCATCAATTGCTGTTCGTCCATCACCCATGCACTGAGCGACTTTAAAAACCGGTTAAGCGCCTCCTTAACGGGGTAGGATTCCAGGCGGATATGATCGGCGAGTATCCGGAGAGCGCCCGGTGAGGGCAGCTTGCTTGCCACCAAACGGTAAAACCCATGCAAGTACCCCATGAGGTATTCGTCCGAGCCCTGTCCATCGAGTAAGACCTTTACCCCCTCCTCCTTTGCAAGCTTCATCAGGAAATATTGGGAAAAATAAGACGAGCCGGCAATCGGCACATCCTGCACCCAGGCGAAATGCCCGAAAGCTGCCTGCAAGTCTGCAGGAGAGGGTTCAAAAAAGTGGGGCTTCAGGGAAGGATATTTCTCGATGACCGATTGCGCGAACGCGCGTTCATCCATGCGCTGATGCCGGGAATAGTAAATCGTAAAGGTATTCAAAGGGACGTTCGGGGCGATATTCCCGACAACAGACGCGATGGCGGAACTGTCTATCCCCCCGCTAAGGCTGGACCCCACTTTCACATCGCTGCGCATGTGGATGCGCACACTGTCGAAAAATAGTTCCCCAAATTCCGCCTTTGCCGTCCCGAAAGCGGGTACTTCGGCAGCCTCCGGCGAAATATCCCAATATCGCGAAGTTTGCAGGGATTGCCCTTTCCAGATCAGGTTATGTGCCGGAGCAAGCTGACGGACGCATGCGAACATCGTCTCTTCATCGTATCCAACCCACCCCAACTGAATAAAGCGGCCAACCTGGCCGGTATTCAGGGCAGAATCAAAAACGCCGGCCGCCTTCAGTGCTTTGATTTCCGAAGCGAAATACAGCTTGCCGCCCTTTACGATATAATAAAAAGGTTTGATACCGAAGCGGTCCCTTGAGCAAAACAGTTTTTGCTCCCCGGGATCCCATATTGCAAAAGCCCACATTCCAATGAACCGGGTAACGCAGGCCTCGCCCCACTCCTCGTAGGAAGCCAGGATGACTTCAGTGTCTGAATGTGTTTTGAAAATATATCCTTTCTGCTTGAGCTCCTCCCGGATTTCCACGAAGTTATACACCTCCCCGTTATAGATAATAGCCCTGCCGCCCTTCTCCATCGGCTGGTTGGCTTCGGGAAGTAAGTCAATTATGCTCAGTCGGTTGTGCCCAAAACTTAGATCGCCGTAATGTCGGACGCCCCGATAATCCGGCCCCCTGTGCCCGATTGTTTCGAGCATTGCTGCCAAGGTCCTTTCCTTTTCGGCAATCGTAAGCGTCGTGTCCCAAAACCCTGCAATCCCACACATCTTTTCTGATATTCTATCCTTCGTTAGTGACTTTGCGGTCCGGCCCTCTTCCCGGCGTGCGCTAATGCTTCGGGTTCCTGAACGGATGCGGGGCGGGCGGGAGTGCGGCAAAGGGATGATAATCACCCGTCAGGCCTACAGGCTCGGCATTACGGATTTCGTAAGCCACCTGGATTGCGCTCCTGGCTTCCTGCAAACCAAACCCATACCCATCCAAAACATGCTGGTAGCTCATGGTGTGCAGGTCATTGAACCCTTCACTGAACTCAAATTCCTCCCCCTCGATTTTGATGGAACGGTACGTCCGTCCACCCTTTTGTTTGACTTGTTCCGGCAAAACATCTGCATTGATGCTCAGGAACCAGCGTACGTTCGCACGTTCGAGCTGCAGGTAACCGGCCGCACGGTCATGTGCGGTGAGGTGTACGGTACTGTGCCGGACATCGCCGAAGATCCACATCAACATATCGAAGAAATGGATCCCAATATTGGTGGCAATCCCCCCTGATTTTTCGATATCCCCTTTCCAGCTCGTATAGTACCAGTACCCTCTGGAAGTGATATAGGACAGGTCAACATCCCAGACCTTTTCAGGAGGCGATTGCAGGATTTTCTCCCTGAGGGCAATCACTGCCGGGTGAAGGCGGAGCTGTAGGATGCAGGCGATCTTATGCCCTGTTTCCTGTTCGATTTCCTCCAAAGAATCTACATTCCAGGGATTGAGCACCAGGGGTTTTTCGCAGATGACGTCTGCCCCGTAACGCAGCCCAAAGCGGATATGCGCATCGTGCAGATAATTGGGCGAGCAAATGCTCACGTAATCTACCTTGCGCCCCTCGCGCTTGAGTTTCTCCAGATGCCGGTCGAAGCGCTCAAACTCGACAAAAAAATCGGCATCGGGGAAATAGCTGTCAATGACCCCAACGGAATCGAACCTGTCCATCGCGGCCACGAGCTCGTTCCCGGTATCCTTGATTGCACGCATGTGTCGCGGGGCCACAAACCCGGCCGCACCGATCAATGCAAAGTACTTCATCTTACAGTTAATTATCGTTAGTTAAAAAAC
>JBMOJO010000176.1:0-7477 GCA_049315745.1 Saprospiraceae bacterium
CGCGTCTCTCAAAATATAATTCGGCGCGAAGCGCCGTAAAAAACCTTTTTACACAGCCGCGGACATTACTGGTAAATAGATACAAAAAAATACAGATTATGCACATTGTGATAGTAGGCGGTGGAGCAGCAGGTTTCTTTGCGGCAATCAGGGCTGCCGAACTACTGCCGGGCGCAAGTGTACAGATTTTGGAACGTGGCAATGCGGTACTCTCGAAGGTGAGGGTGTCGGGCGGCGGGCGCTGCAACCTGACGCATGCCTGTTTTTCTGCCCGGGAATTGGTAAAAAATTACCCGCGTGGCGAGCGGGAATTACTCGGGCCATTTCATCAATTCTCCTGTAGTGACACGGTGGAATGGTTTGAGTCGAGGGGCGTACCAACAAAAATCGAATCCGACGGGCGGATATTTCCGGTATCGAATAAATCCCTGAGCATCATAGATTGTTTGATGGCCGCAGCCCGGAATGCCGGGGTAGAAATCCACCTGCAGCACCGGATCAGCGATATCCTGCCACCTGAGCGCCCCGGCCATCCCTGGAAGATTACCGTCAACGACAAGGTGTGGGCCACAGACCGCCTGCTGATTGCCACAGGGAGCAGTCCGGCGATATGGGATATCCTTGCGAAGCTCGGGATTGCCATCATCCCCCCGGTGCCTTCACTGTTTACCTTCAATATCCAGGATGAACGCATCCGGGAGCTTCCCGGCCTTAGTGCGCCGGCCGCGGAGGTACGCATAGAAGGCAGCAAGCTCAAATCCACCGGGCCATTGTTGATTACGCACTGGGGCGTGAGCGGGCCGGCGATCCTGAAGCTGTCTGCCTGGGGCGCAAGGGAGCTCTGCCGGTATGGGTATCATTTTAACCTGCGGGTGAACTGGACGGGCATTCCTTTGCAGGACCTCCTGCAACGGCTCGAAGCGCAGAAAAACACCTTTCCGAGACAGCAGGTCTGCGGACAGCCGATGTTTCAGCTTCCGACGCGCTTGTGGCGCAATCTGGTACTGGCCTGCAGGATCCCGGAAAGCCGTCGCTGGGCCGAACTCGGCAAAAAGGAAATGCAGCAGCTCGTGGAGACCCTGGGCAACTGCCGTTTTAAAGTTCAGGGGAAGAGTACGTTCAAAGAGGAATTTGTCACCGCCGGAGGGGTTGACCTCAAGGAAATCAACTTTAAAACCTTTGAAAGCAAGCGCCTGCCGGGCCTCTTTTTCGCCGGGGAAGTACTCGATATTGACGCCATCACCGGCGGCTTCAACTTTCAGGCTGCGTGGACAGGGGGGTGGATTGCAGGTGGGGCAATGGCCATGCCATAACCCCCACCTGCGACCCATTAATCATCGAACGGCATCAGGGCTTCACTGCCATGCGCCGGGTAGCGGAAAACTGCCCTGAAGTGAGGGTGTACTGCAAGATACCGGCTGGAAGGCCGCTGTCTTTAAGGCGGAATTGCCCGTACCCCGATCCAAAATTGCCTTTCAACACCTTCAATACCCTTCCCTGGATATCACTTATCGTTAAGCGGGCTTCACCCGGTTCAGGCAGATAGAAGCTGATGATCGTTTCTCCCGCAAATGGGTTGGGGACGTTCTGATAGAGTGTCGCCTGGTTGACGTTCTGCGCTTCAGTATCTATCCGTAAAGCAACCTGCCCGGTTTCCCCATTTGAGCGATACGCTTCGGCCCGGGTAATCCTACTGTTGACGGCGAGCAGGTTGGCCAGGGAGGGATAGTCGGATTTTGCCCGGACAACCATGGTGAACAGGTGCGCTTCCCTAGATACCCTCAAATTTGACTGGTTCCAGCTTGTTGTAACCACACCCTCTGCCGGGAAAAGCCCGAAGTTGCTTTCATCGCCAAGTCCATAGTCCAGATCAATCCATTCCAAGGCATCCCTGTCATAAGTAAGGCTGAACTGATAGCCCTCCACCCCGTCAAGGCGGGCGTGGAAGGGCACCCGGTATTCCTTCCCGGCTTCAATGGCTTGGTCTGTTACCTGAATATTCAGTGTGGCATCGCTGCGGATTTGAGGTGCAGTACCTGCATTGCCGTTCATATCGCCAATTTTGACCGCGATAAAATGCGCTTCCACATTAGCCGAAAGATCGTTGATGTTGATCACTTCGGGGAAGGCGGTTGCCCACGGGTTGTTCGGGTTGTTAAATTTATGGGAAGCGTCCACAAAACGCCAGCTGGTATTATTCGGGAAGCGGGCGTCCAGCCCGAGAATCAGTTTGCGCAACTGGATCATATCGAGGGTGGTAATCGAACGCGAGTTGTTGATATCCGCTGCGATATATTGATAGGGCGTCGAAAACAACTGGCTGCCGAGGATGTGCCGGGTAAGGGCAATCAAATCCAGGGTCGAAATGCCATTGAGGTAGTCCTTGTCCAGTTGCGGGGTAATCGAATAGTCGTACCCCTGCAGGACGTTGGGGAACATAAAAACCCCTTTAGTGTCGGTAACGTGCTTCATCGTAGCATTACCGGACAGCTCTACTTCCACACCGGGGGCCATAGCCGATGAAGCCGTAGTGACTGATCCACTGATCTGGGCAACCTTGTTGGAAAAACCTTGACAACTGCGCGAGGGGTCTTTCAGGGTAACAAAAGTTTCGCACCAGGCCCAATTACCGCGCTGGTCTTTAGCGTAAAGACGCACGGAGAGGTTCCTGACGGAATCCCCGGCCAGATCTACACAAGTGAACTGTACGATGTCGGACGGCAGCAACGGGATACCTTTTTCGTCGAGCCCATCCTCGTACCCCCATTTCTTGTCGCCGTTTACGTCCTTAACGATGTAATACGCCTTGATTAGTTTTTTGCCCTCGGCATTCGTTTCCGGCCCCTGGCCGTTGCAATCATAGACCGGACCTGCCACGAAATCCCCGGCCCGGAGGGCTACCTGTGCCACATTGGAGCCCGGGCTGGCCTGTAGGGAAGTACTCAGTCCGTTAATACAAATCGGCGCGATGGCATGGGTGTCGCTTACCGAGAACGGTATTTGTGCAACCTCCGACAAATTCCCGCAATCGTCGCGCACCACGACCTCCAGCGTATGGTTCCCCTCCGGCAATGCAGGCGCCGAAAATTCCCACTTGCCATTCCCTTTATCGTCACCTGATAGCAAATGCCCCGGCGTGATGGTACCCAGATTGCCCAACTCCGTAAAAGGCCCGTCATTCAAGCGGATCCGTACGCGCTCTGCAGCGAGCCCGCCTGTTTGCTGTACCTCCGTCGCACTGCAATTATCCTGGGCGCCGAATTCGAAGCGCACCTGGGCGGCACAGGTATTTTTATCCGTATAGAATGGCAGCGGGCCGGGAACGATGACCTTTGGCCTTTCCGCATCGTGCACGAAAATATGCTGGGTGAACGTCCAGGCAAAATGCTCATTGCCGGTATTCCGGTCATTGAACTGCGGGCACGGCGTCAGGGAAACGTACTGGAGCTGGCGAGGGCCGGTCCCCCGTACACTGATCCATTCTCCAGCCTGTGGAACCATATCCTTCGAGGCATCCTCATAATAAACTTCTTCCCAACCATCATAACCCTCCCCTGTACGGGATCCGGTGCCAGGCGTGAGGATATTCTGGCGCCCTCCGGTCGCATCGCCCCCAAATTCGTCCCGTACGAGTACATTGACCCCACCGTTGGTGCCTGACGTACCATTTCCATCGGGGTCTCTTGGCACGACGACCGCCCATTTTTGAGGTTCTCCACACTTTTCATCGTACTGACACCAATTGATCGCCGTGAACGTCCGGAAAATTTTATAGCACTCTGCCGTGCCCGAAGCGCCTTCATAACGTTTATCCTGCACGAGTACGGCAAGGACATCACAGGAGAGTTCCCCTCCGTCCACCACATTGGCCGTGTCGTTCTTCGGGGTACAGTTGGTGGTAACATCTGCCGGGAAAACCAGGTTGTACTGATGTACCAGGCGGATATTGATCTCAACCGTTCCGGCGTCGTAAACAACACTTTCCCCTGGTTTTATATTTTTGCGCACGCTGTAGCTGAGGGTTACTTTTCCCGCGCCACATTTCAAGTCCGGCTTAATGCTCACGGTTCCATTCAATGCGATACATTCGGCACCTGTCAGGATTTCGAAACGCCCCCGGCCCCGGGCGGCGAAAGCATTATCCTCGATAAACCGGTACTCCGGACTGTTGAGCTCCAGTGTCCTGGGCGAGGACAGTGCGTCGTTCAGCGCCCTTTCCGTACAAGGTATTTCGACATTTCTGGGCAGCAGGAAGGTCGGGGCGATTTTATCTTCCAGGAGGATATTTGCCCAACACATATTCATATTGCCCCCACTGGTCAGAGGATGGGGATTGACCCCGTCAAAACCAGGCGCTGTCGGCCTGCCCGGTATCTGGATCGTGCCACAGCTGTCGGCAATATTGACCATTTTGTCCCGTGCCCATACCTCGACCTGGGCACCCTGCCCATTATCCGTATCCGAGCAGAAAAACTCCGCCCAATCCAGCATAGGCGAAAACAACTTGCCGTTCTCGGCCACGAACTTTTCGAAATCTTCTGCCCGCACCTGACCGTCCTTATTCCAGTCGAAACCATCGTTGGTAGTGATACGACCATTGTTGTCGCTGTCATAGCCCAGGGCGATCAGATAATCTTCAACAGGTTTTGCCACCCTGTCGGTGCTGCCGCCGGCAACAGGCAGTGCCCTCCGCAGACGGACCCAGTCCAGCCGGCAGTTTTCCGCAGTACCCGATACCAGCTCAGCAGTACTGACCCGGGCATATCCGGCAAATACAGCCAGGGATGCATTGCCCAGGCGGGTGTTCGACAAGGAGACCTGCAATTTGTCCTTACATTGCGGCGATGGGGCGATCCTGTCCACCACGGAAAATGCCACCCACTTTTCCGTACTGTTGTAACAGCGGTCGTTGGCTGTGATATAGAGATAATGGCGGCCTACCGGCACCCCTTCGAGCATGAGCCTGTTATTTTCCCTTTTCACCGGATAGGGCACTTTTCGCCAGCTCTTTCCACCGAGAACAAACTCCCCGTTCAGGGAATCGGTACACGTCCATACCTCTACATTTACCTCCACCGGCCCGCAGCCATCCTTGACCTCAACACCAAAATAATCCTTCAGGCTGAGGGTATCAATTCCGAAACGGGCATGGCACCCGGTGGGACTTGTAGAAATGACCACAGGTTTCTCCTCCGTTGTGATGGTAGGGGGCTCATCATCAATCCATTTCAACCACACCGTATCGAGCGGTGTCGAGGCCCCTGTGCACCAGTCTGCACTCTTAATGACAACTTCCATCTTGAAGCCATCATTACAGACTTCGTAGCCGCCGAGTAAAATCCAGTCGAAGCTGTAATTACACTCGAGGGCCTTGGAAGCCTTCCCGGCGGCAACGGCATCGGCAAAATACGTGTAGCTGGCAGGGCTGCAACTGTAGGGGTCGCTGAAGATATATTTGGGTTGCGGCTTGCCTTTATATACGTCGGGATAATCCCCGGAAAGGAATGCCCTAATCAGTGCGGTATCGCCGGAGCTGCAAATCCCCCCGCGGATTACGAGTTCCGATGGCAATACATTAGTCTGTATCTCCGGGCGTACCAACAGGATTTCCTGCACGACTGTAGTCTTATTGCCATTACAATCTACCGCAATGAAGGTCCGGGTAATTTTAGCCCACACCTGGTTCGCTTTCACAGCCGAACATTCATAGTAGAGCAGTTGATCGTTAACCTGTACATCCGAGCGGCAATCGCAGAAGGCGTTGTAATCACAGGCATCGTGAAAACGTGGCGAACCGGCATAATATCTGTACCCTGCATTGGGGTTCCAGCTCTTCGGCTCGTTAAATATTGCGTTTACGTCTGTGCACAGGAAAGTATCCCGCCAAATCAGTGTTGCCGGGTTGATACTGTTGGGCGGGGACGGGGCCGCGGCCGCTGCGACAAGACGGTTGCAACGGCCATAGACTGCCGTGAGCAGCGGGGCAGATTTATCCTCCGCCGTCACCTTGCCCCAGCAGATGAGATTGCCCAACCCGTCAAATAATCCATAAGTCCATACTCCGGCACAGTCAATGGTATCCTTATTGAGCGGGTTCTTGTCCACTACCCGGACTGTAGCGTTCGCACAATTTCCTGAAATGACCTCTGAGGCCTGCAGGGCATAGCCACAGGTATTGCGGTCCAGGGTCACCCGGACATCATTGGTACACCCGCAGCCCGCGAGCTCAAACTGTCGTTCCAAGGCAACATAGCAGCCCGGATCGGTAAGGATGGAATCCCCCGGAGCGCCGGCATCATATCCGTATCGAATGGTATTTGTGCCCCGCTGCAGCATTGCAGGCCGCAACGTGAGCTTTGAGGGCGGGTTCTGACCGGTATAGACCACCTGACCGTTTAGCAGGAAGCTGTCCCGCTCGCCAACTGCCCCGGCAGGCACGGGCAGGTTTAACCGGCTCCCGACGATATCAAAAGGAGGGCTGTTTGGGGATACAACCGCCGGAAGCCCCTGTAAAGTCAGGTCGGGATAGTAACAGACATTATCAATGCTCAGTTGAACGTTCCCGGGCGTGCCAACGGGGTTGGGCCCTTCTACCGTGACAACAAAACCGGCGCTGTCCTGATGAACGAAATCTATTTTATGAATATGCAGCGATGGGGTTTGCTGAAAAGGTTTCAGCAAGCTATCGGCAGCAATCCCCGCAGGCGCAGTTCCCCCCACAATGAACGGCGCGACCGCCGTAACCCTCCAGACTTGGCCGGGAGATGTAGGCTCGACCCATACCGTCTCGTCAAACGCACCGTTGTCCTTGCAGATACAAGGATCTCCAATATTGAACGGGACGTTCCGGTTGGTCACCTGCAAAGCCGAACAGTCCAGGATGCGCAAATCATCAGAAGCGTCAGTCAGCGCCGAACAGCCGGCAGAATCCACCACATTGAAAAGCAAAAAGGCATCCCCGGGGTTGACCCCTTTGATAGCGGCTGTCCCGTTCATATTATTTACGATCTGGATACTTCCGGGGTTAAGGCCCGGAAACTGGCTCCAGGAATACGTCTTGTAAGGAGGAAGGCCCCCTTGCACATTACCGGTAACAACAATTACCGAATCCTTACATATAAATGGGAGGATGGTGAGACCTACCGCCGGCAAGGGCTTTCCGATCAACAAAAAAGTGTCCGGCGTACCGGTGCAACCATCCGCAGAGGGCACTACGATAACCCGGCCAGTATCGCGCACCGCTTTTAAGTTAACAATATTAAATGCAGCAATATTCCCGGTGCCCGAAGCGGCAAGGCCGATATCGGTATTGTTGTTGCTCCAGGAAAAGAGGGCCTGGGCCACCTGACCTGTAAAACTTACAGCAGCAGTCGTCTGGTCGTGGCACAGTACCTGGTCGGCAGTCGCCACAACATACGGCACGGGCTTTCCGATCAACAAAAAAGTGTCCGGCGTACCGGTGCAACCATCCGCAGAG
>JBMOJO010000177.1:0-7469 GCA_049315745.1 Saprospiraceae bacterium
GCGTAAAAAATGCACGCACACCAAAAAAATCCTTCGCGGCGAAGCCGCGGAAACACATGGTAAATAGTTACGAAAAACACGTCGGTTTCAAAAGAATATTCTGCCGCCGAAGGCGGCAAAAACCTTTTTACACAACCCCTATGGTGATGAACTTAGGAGATGCGGAAGAACAGGGAGAACCGGTTTTTTCTGGTTTGATATAATATAAAATGTTGATTTTCAGCACAATTTTGTCCGGTGGGCTTTTTTGCCCTAAAATCAACAAACTGGCAAAAAAATCGTAAGCAAAAACAAAAAAAGCCTTGTAAACTACTCATTTACAAGGCTTTTTAAAAATATTGGCGGTGAAGGCGGGATTCGAACCCGCGGTACCCTTTCGAGTACGTCGGTTTAGCAAACCGGTGGTTTCAGCCACTCACCCACTTCACCGTTGGAGCGGTTTTGCCGCCTTTGCTTTTTTGCGAATGCGAAAATAAAACGGTTTTGTCGAATTTGCAAGGATATGCAGATAATCCCTGCCAAAAATTACGGAAAACCGGGCAGCGCCCTGTGCCGCACCTTATTTTTCATTGAGGCTCATACGAATTTTCTTCTCCAGCTCGGCTACCGTGTCCTTGAAATACACATCGGTCTCCATCAAATCCTGGACGGTCCTGCAGGAGTAGATCACCGTACTGTGATCGCGACCGCCAAAATTTTCACCGATCGCTTTGAGGGAGCTCTCCGTGAGGTTCTTGGCGAGGTACATAGACAATTGGCGTGCGATTACGATTGACCGCTTTCGCGTTTTGCCCTGCAGCGTCGAGACGTCCACTTTGAAATGTTCAGCGACGAGCTGCAGGATAAACTCAACCGTAATCTCCCGGTTCATGGCGCTTACGAAATTCCTGACCACCTCTTTCGCAAGGTTCAGATCAATCTCCCGTTTATTGAGCGAAGACTGGGCGATGAGGGATACCAAAACCCCCTCGAGTTCGCGGATGTTGTTCCGGATATTATAACAGATAAATTCCGTTACATCATAAGGGATTTCCAGGCCCTCGCGCGACATTTTGTAATCCAGGATCGCCATGCGCGTTTCGAGGTCGGGCGCCTGGAGGTCGGCCGAAAGGCCCCACTTGAAGCGGGAAATCAGGCGGTCTTCGATACCCTCCATATCCTTCGGGGGGCGGTCGGACGTGAGGACAACCTGCCGGCGGTTCTGGTGCAACTGGTTGAAGATATGGAAGAAGATTTCCTGCGTCTTATGCTTGTTGGCCAGAAACTGGATATCGTCCACGATCAGGACGTCAATCAACTGGTAAAAATTGACGAAGTCCGTGACACTATTGGTCTTGATGGCATGGATAATCTGGTTGGCAAATTTTTCCGCTGAGACATACAAGACCGATTTGTCCCGCTGATGGACAGCGATATGGTTGCCGATTGCCTGGGCAAGGTGTGTTTTTCCCAGGCCGGTATCCCCAAAGATCACCAGCGGGTTAAAGGCGGTCTCTCCGGGGTTCTTGGCCACAGCCACGCCGGCAGCCCGGGCAAGGCGGTTACAGTCGCCTTCGATGTAATTATCGAAATGGTATTTTGTGTTGAGCTGCGAGTCTATTCTCACTTTCCGGATCCCCGGAATCACGAAAGGGTTCTTGATCGATTCCGTGTCCACCATACCGTTGGGCTTCAGCTCCTGTGCCAGGGAAGCTGCCGCAGCGCCACTTGCCCCGTGGGAGGGATATGACGCCGTTTTACCCGTATTCTCCAGTCCATGTGCCTGCTTGCTGCCCTGATCATGTACCAAGATCTGATATTCGAGGCGCCCCTTGTCCCCGAGTTCCTTGCGGATAGTAGTCTTTAACAAAGCTACATGATGCTCCTCCAGCCATTCGTAGAAATACTTGCTCGGCACCTGGATGGTCAGGACGCTATCCTCCAGTCGAACCGCCTGGATCGGTTCGAACCATGTCTTGAAACTCTGCAGGGGGACATTCCTCCTGATCGTTTGCAGACAGTTATCCCATACGGTATTGTAGTCCTTTCCCATTCCCATAGAAGTTGGGCTTTCGCCAGTTACCAAACTTGAAGCTTTATTACAGGAGCATCAGTAAGTTAGAAAGAGCGCTGCAAATCAGTACGAGTAAAGGTAAATCAGCGTGTATTTGCCACTTGAAATTGCTCTGGACGACAAAGTTGAGCAAAAAAACCCAACTTGTAAAGCATCCAGACCGCTTTAATGAAATATTTTTTTATTTAATATAAATCCCCTTAGCTTACAGGGGTTGTAGTGTATATCTTTATTTATTTAAAAAAATTTAATATGTAAAACAATATCATTCAAATATTTTCTCAGGCGCATACAGAAGCTACCGGCAAGTAACGGCTCCCGGAAAGCCCCACCTGCCCATCCGGGGAGACCCACAGATCCAGCCGCCCCAGCAAACATCCGCCTGCCCCGGCATGACTTACCCAGACGGGCGAACCATCGGCGTTGGTGCACTGCTCTGCCTGCTGCAAGTAGGTATGCGTGGCACCGCCCAAGATCACTTGTATGTGCCGGGAGCCGGCCGCAAGCAGCAAGTCCGACGCCCGGCCGTCCGAATAACAAAACCCCAAACGCGACAGGCATATCACCAGCTTACAATTGAAAACTTCTTTCAGACGGGCGGCTGACTGATTAACAAACCTTAGAATATCAATAAGTTGTACATTTTTTTCCTCAAGGCCCCCTCCTACTCCGATCACACCGATCCGGATACCCGCCCGCTGCAGGACACATTCTCCCGCTAAAGTGCTTTCGTCATTTAGCGGGAAAACCCCTGTATCCCTTAGCACGACGGGTATTTTTGCGTAATTGAATTGTTGCAACAGTAATTCCGGCGCATTGCCATATTCATGGGCCCCGAAGGTAACCGCATCATAGCCGACCGTGCGCATCCAGTCCACAAGCTGTCTAGCCGGGACTTGACCAGCCTCCTTAGGCAAAAAATCGCCGGCGTCAAAACACAGCAGGTTCGGATTTTCGCCCCGCACGGCCGCGACTGTTTCCTTTAGCCCCGTAGCCAGGGCGCCCGTACGCCCGTGCAGGTCATTGGTGTGCAGAATTGTCAGCATTACAGGCGGCATCGCAGCTGCCTTAAGTGATAAAGTGCCGGCGCCAAGGACCATCGTGCCAGCAAGTGTTTTTTTTAGAAAGGTCCGTCTTCTCATAGTATGGTTTGTATTATTCCTCGGCCATAAAGGGGTAGCGATAATCGGTAGGTGGAACAAAATTTTCTTTGATCGAACGCGGGGAAACCCAACGGAGGAGGTTCCACTCGGATCCGGCCTTATCGTTGGTACCCGATGCCCGTGCCCCTCCGAAAGGCTGTTGGTTCACGACGGCGCCGGTGGGTTTGTCGTTGATGTAGAAATTTCCTGCCGCATTGCGCAGCGCTTTTTCAGCCTCTGCTACCGCCGTGCGTTCCCTGGCAAAGACAGCACCGGTAAGCGCGTACGGGGAGGTCTGGTCAACCAGGCGCAGCGTCTCCGCATATTGCTCATCCTCATAGACATAAACGGTCAGTACCGGCCCGAAAAGTTCTTCCTCCATCAACGGATGGCGGGGGTTGGTCGTCAGCACAACCGTCGGCTCGATAAAATACCCTTCCGTTTTTTGATAATTCCCGCCTGCGATGATCTCTGCGTGCGGATCACTTTTGACCCTCGAAATATATCCGGTGATTTTATCGAAAGCTTTTTCGTCAATGACCGCGTTGATGAAATTGCGGAAGTCCTCGGGCGAGCCCATTTTAAATGTGGCGAGGGCCGCCGACAAGCCCTGTTTTACCGAAGGCCACAGGCTCCGGGGGATATAAGCCCTGCTCGCTGCCGAACATTTTTGGCCCTGGTATTCAAACGCGCCCCGCGCCAGAGCGGTTACAAGGGACTGCAAATCGGCGCTGGGATGGGCAATCACAAAATCTTTCCCGCCTGTTTCCCCGACGATACGGGGATAAGTTTTGTACCGGGACAGGTTGCCGGCAATCGTCGCCCAAAGCTGCCGAAATACTTCTGTACCACCGGTAAAATGCAGCCCTGCAAACGCCGGGTGCTCAAAAATCACTTTGCCCGCCAATGGCCCACCGGCATAGACCAGGTTGATGACCCCGTGCGGCAAACCGGCCTCCAGCAAGATTTCCATGATGATGGCCGCAGAATATATCTGTGTTTCGGAGGGCTTCCAAACAACCGTGTTGCCCATTAAGGCAGGGGCGCAGGGAAGGTTCCCGGCAATAGAAGTGAAATTGAAGGGCGTCAGGGCAAAAACGAAGCCTTCCAGCGCCCGATACTCCATCCTGTTCCAGGTCAATGGGGCGCTTGAGGGCTGACGACTATAAATCTCCGCCAGAAACTTAGCGTTGAACCTGAAAAAGTCGCACAGCTCGGCAACACAATCAATCTCCGCCTGAAAAATATTTTTCGACTGCCCGAGCATCGTCGCAGCATTCATCTTCGCCCGGTAAGGCCCGGACAACAAGTCGGCCGCTTTAAGAAAAATCGCAGCCCTGTCTTGCCAGGGCATCTCCTCCCAGGCCGGACGCGCTTCAAGTGCAGCGTCAATGGCCATTTGTATGTGGGACGCGCTAGCTGTCGTATGATAACCCAAAATGTGCTTTAACTCGTGCGGCGGGCGGATTGAAATACGCTCCCCCTCCATAACACGCAGGGAACCGATATACATCGGGATATCTACCTGTTTAGACTTCAACTCCCTCAGCGCTGCCTTCACCGCAGCGCGTTCAGGCGTACCGGGCGCGTAGCTCAGTACCGGCTCATTGACGATTGCCGGTAAATGAAAAAATGCATTGGACATGGTATGTAGAATTAACCTCAAATGTAATGATTTCCCCTCGTTAGGGTTGTAACGTAAGAAAAGTAATTTTATTGAACAAGCTCCACGCCTACCGCCTATTTTTCGCTCAGGTGCTCCTGGGAATGACCAGTTGTACCTCCGAAGGCAGGAAAGGGCTGGCATCGCCACCACCTTTGATGATCTCCCGGACGATGGTAGAGCTGATATGCGAATATGCAGGCTGGCTGATAAAAAAGAAAGTCTCCAGCCCGTTACCGATGATATTGTTCAACTGGGATATCGTCTTTTCATAGTCAAAATCAGAGGCGTTGCGCAACCCGCGAAGCAGATATCGCGCCCCAATCTTCGCGCAGTAGTGGGCGGTAAGGTTATGAAAATGATCAATCTCCACCCGGGGATCGCTCGCGAAAACTAAATGCAGCCACTCCAGGCGCTGCTCCAGGCTGAAAAGGGACTGCTTTTGCGTATTCAAGCCCACAGCAACAATAATCTTATCAAACAAGGGGAGCGCACGCTGGACTAAATCCACATGCCCGACCGTGATAGGGTCGAATGATCCAGGAAATACTGCGATATTGGACATGTGAGGTATGCTTTAGGCGCCATTAAACGAGATATAGGTCCCGCGCCGGCATTAACCAGCACAAGGAACGACCAAATATAAGCAGATTATCGTTGCTTGCACCTGCGGATTGCCCCAACTACATAAAAACCACCTCTTTTGTGCATTTTTTTAGCGCAAAAGGCGAAAAGAAGTGAGAAAACGGTCGCTGGAAGGGTTCAGCGCTTTCGCCCGGGAAGCGATCGTGCGAATGATATAGCATCGGTCGCCCGCAATAAATGCCCGCGAACGGATCACCGATCGCTTGTCAGGAACATTGATACGCCAGATTTTTCCGGAAAATCCCTCGATCAGGGCATCTTCTGCATACACCAACTCCCCACCACTCGAATATACTTCTTCCTCAAGGGTCGCCTGCAAAAGTTCGCGCCGCAGCTCGAGTGAGTCTGACGGTATAGCCTGTGGGGGGTAATCAATATAGGTGACCAGGTAGTTGAGATCCGGGCCGTCCTTGCATACGTAAGTATAGTTAAACAACTTGCCGACCGGCGTCTCGGCGCTGTCCACCAGCTCAGACATTTCAAAGGGGACGAGGACCTGAAACCCCCCACCCTCGGAAAGATAGGGTTTCCAGCCCGAGCGCTCCTGTTGCCAGGCACTCGGGGCAATATCCTGCGCGCTGAGTATCCACAGGGGATAACAGACAGCGAATGCCATAAGGATGGCGTAGTCCCGCATATCGCGCTTACCCCTGCCCATCAGGCTTCCCCTTCGAAATCAGTCTGGTCAAAATATACCAGCACGAAACCAAGGATGACTAGCCCCAGCTTCATAACCAGCCCAAATAAGGGACCGGGAAGGTCAAGCCAGACCAAAAAGGACAGTTTGAGCCCGACCAGGCTGTAAACCAAAGCCAGGAAACCTATAACGACCAGCAAAAAACCGATCAGGGAAAGCATGCCGCGTTGTTTTTTCATCTTAAAAACGTGGAAAGTGGAACAATACCTCATATTATAACAGTACGTCTGACAAGCTAAATAAACCTTCCGGGTGGCCCGAATGTTTAAATTGCCGCAGTGCCGTACACAAGAATAATCCACCACACCCTTCAGCAGGTTCTATTGTGAAATACGTTATGGTTAAGCTTATCGAATGCCCACGAGATGCCATGCAGGGAATCGGCCCTTTTATCCCGACATCGGTGAAGGCGGCCTACCTCAACCAATTGCTACGAGTAGGCTTCGATGCGCTGGACTTCGGTTCCTTTGTCTCTCCGAAGGCCATCCCGCAGATGCGGGATACCGCTGAAGTACTGGACCTGCTGGACACCGGGCGCTCCAATACCCGGCTCCTCGCCATTGTGGCCAATGCCCGCGGCGCCCGTGAGGCCGCCGCATTTCCGCAAATCCACTCCCTGGGCTATCCCTTCTCCGTTTCAGAAACCTTCCAGTTGCGCAATACGAATGCCGGCATCGCAGAATCCCTGGGACGCGTGACGGAAATCCAGGAAATCTGCTCAAACGCCGGAAAAGAACTCGTCATCTACCTCTCCATGGGTTTCGGAAATCCATACGGAGATCCTTGGAACGCGGGAATCGTGCAGCGCTGGGTCGAACAGCTCGCCGATTCCGGGGCAAAGATTTTCCAGCTCTCCGACACAATCGGCGTCGCGACGCCCCAAAGCATACGCTACCTCTTCAACAGCCTCCTGATGGCCTTTCCGCAGCTCGAAATCGGGGCACACTTCCATACAACGCCTTCCTCCTGGAGGGAAAAAGTCGAAGCCGCTTACCTTTCCGGCTGCCACCGTTTCGACGGTGCCATCAAGGGCTACGGGGGTTGCCCGATGGCAAAAGATGAGCTCACCGGAAATATGCCCACCGAACGCCTGATCGCTTTTTTTGAAGAAAAAAACGAAGCGCTCCGGATCAACCGCCCGGCGTTCCAGCTTGCAATGGAACACGCGCTTAAGGTATTCCCCTGATCACCGCCACAAGTCGTGTGAAAAGGGGTTTGCCGCCTACGGCGGCAGAATATTCTTTTGAAACCGACGTGTTTTTCATGATT
>JBMOJO010000178.1:0-7414 GCA_049315745.1 Saprospiraceae bacterium
GCGGCTCAGGCGGCGGTACGGGCGGCGGCGGTACAGGTGGTGGTGGCACAGGCGGCGGCGGTACAGGTACCGGCGGTTTTTCGATGAATATTGGGGACCGCGCAGTATCGGGGACGAACCAGGCGTTTTGTTTGGGCGTAAAAGTGGCAGGCTTCGTCAGTGTGCTGGGCATAGAATTGACGGTGAACTATAACCCTGCCCACCTGGCGTTTGATTCTTTGAGCCGCTTCAATCTGAGCGGGCTGAACGCGAGCACTTTCGGCCTTCCCGGTGCGGGCACCAACCCGCTGGGCTCGATAAAATTAGCGTGGGTAGATCCGAATGTTACGGGCGTCACCTTAGCCGACAGCACAGAAATTTTTGCGCTGTGCTTCAGGGCGCTTACCGATAATATTTCGACGACTGTAACCTTTGGCACAGGTGCCGAAATCACGGATAAGGACGAGCGCTCGCTGACGTTCAACGGGATCCCCGGGTATGTCACCGTAGGTACGGGCGGCTCAGGCGGCGGTACGGGCGGCGGCGGTACAGGTGGTGGTGGCACAGGCGGTGGTGGCACAGGTGGCGGTGGCACAGGCGGAACGATCGGAACGGGTACTTTTACGTTGAATATTTCCGACGCTGCCGTTTCTTTGAACCAGTCCTTTTGTCTTGATGTGAAAGTAGCCAGTTTCCGGGATATTCTGGGAATGGAATTTGCGGTCAACTACAACCCCGCGCAACTGGTATTTGATTCTTTAGTCCGGTTAAACCTGACGGGATTGAACGAGAGTTCATTTGGTTTACCGGGTTCGGGTTCCAATCTGCCGGGTTCGATCAAGATGTCGTGGGTAGATCCGAATGTAACCGGGGTCAGTATTGTGGACAGTACGTCTATTTTCTCGTTGTGTTTCCGTGCCTTGCAGAACAATGTAACCGCGGAGGTTATCTTCGCCTCCGGCGCCGAGATCGTCAACAAGAGCGAGTCGGTGATTGCGTTTAGTGGTTTGCCGGGGGTGGTTACTATCGGTACCGGTGGCGGCGGGTCCGGGGGAGGTTCCGGTAATTTTGCGTTGACGGTGGGCAGTGCGACGGTAGCCAGCGGGCAGCAGGTATGCTTGCCGGTGACGGTGACAAATTTCACCGGGCTATTGGGGATGGAATTTACGATCACCTATGATGCGGCGCGTCTTCAGTTTCAATCTGTGGATAACCTTACACTTGCCGGGCTCACCCGCGAGGCTTCATTCGGTTTGCCCGGTACAGGGGCCAACCCACTGGGCGCTATGAAAGTTTCGTGGAATGATCCCGATGCTACGGGGAAATCGTTGAGCAACGGGAGCGTGCTTTTCCGGATGTGTTTTACGGCAGTCGGCGCCAACAATACTTCGGCTACGGTAGGATTTTCTTCTACTGCGGAAGTCGTTGCAGTCGGCGACCGGATCATTCCCCTTACCCGGAATGCCGGCACGGTTACGATTTCGGGAGGGGGCGGCACTACGGTCAACAACCTCTCTTTTGTTATTGGGAATAAGGCCTCCCCACCAAATCAGCGGGTGTGTCTGGATGTAAAAGTGGCGCGCTTTACGAACATCCTGGGGATGCAGTTCACGATGAATTACAACACTGCGGCGTTGCGGTTTGATACGATCCTGGGGCTGAACCTGAATGGCTTGACCTTATCGAATTTTGGCTTGCCGGGTCAGGGGGTCAACCTGCCGGGCGCGATTAAGCTTTCGTGGGTAGATCCGAACGTGAGGGGGGTGACCTTGAGCGATAGTACTTCGATTTTCCAGGCATGTTTCACGCCAATCGGGAGCAATGGTACGGTTACCCCGGTAAGTATCAGTACACAGCAGTTGGAAGTGACCAATACGGCCGAGCAATCGGTGCCGGTGAATATCGTCAATGGCGCTGTGACGATTTCCAACAGCAGCGGAGGTGGGGGTTCCGCTAACCTGGCCCTGGTGGTCGGCAATAAGACTTCCCCTCAAAATCAGCGGGTATGTCTGGACGTAAAAGTAGCGCGCTTTACGAATATTCTGGGGATGGAGTTTACGATGAATTACAATGCCACGGCGTTGGCATTCGATACCATCCTCGGGTTCAACCTGAATGGCCTGACAATTGCCAACTTTGGTTTGCCCGGGCAGGGGCTGAACCAGCCTGGTTCGATTAAACTTTCCTGGGTAGATCCCAATGTTACGGGGATAACGATAAGTGACAGCACTTCGATTTTCCAGGTGTGTTTCCGGCCGACGGCCAGTAACGGTACGGTCACTCCGGTGAGTATCAGTACGCAGCAGTTGGAAGTGACGAATACAGCCGAGCAGTCGGTACCGGTGACGGTGATTAATGGAAGTGTTACGATTGGAAGCGGCAGTACGGTCAATCCGGTTGCTTTGGTGGTGGGGAACAAGACCTCGCCATTAAACCAGCGGGTATGTCTGGACGTAAAAGTCGGCAGGTTCTCCAACATCCGGAGTATGCAGTTTACCATGACGTACAATCCCGCGATATTGATGTACGATACGCTGTCGGGTTTCAACCTGAGCGGTTTGTCATTGGCCTCCTTTACTTTACCGGGCCAGGGCACCAACCCGACCGGGTCAATCCGCTTGTCGTGGACGGCCCCGGGCACTACAGGGATCACCCTTGCTGACAGCACGTCAATTTTCATGGCCTGCTTCAAGCCGATCAGTGGTGCGGGCAGTTCTACGCCCGTGGCGATCAGCACACAGCAACTGGCGATTACGAATGCCGCCCAGCAGTCGGTACCTGCGGCCCCGGTCAATGGTTCCGTTGCAGTTGAAAGCCCGTTGTTGCCAGGGGGCCTTGTGCTCGAAGTAGAGAGCAAGTCGGTTTTGCCCGGGCAGGATTTCTGCCTGAACGTCAGCGTCACCAATTTCACTTCAATTGTCGGGATGGAGTTTAACCTCGCGTACAATACGGATTCGCTGACTTTCCGTTCGGTTGGCGCCTTCAACCTTGCTGGGCTTGCGGAGAGCAGCTTTGGGATTCCCGGCGTCGGCGTCAACCCCCTCGGGAACCTGAAAATTTCGTGGCTGGATCCTAACGTTACCGGGATCAGCCTTGTTGGGAAAGTCAATATCTTTCAGGTATGTTTCAGCCCGAAGGTATCTGCCGGGGCGACACGCGTGCGCTTCGACACGCAGAAGATCATTGAGATTACGAACGCGCAGGATCAGCAGGTCTCCCGGGCCTTGGTCAATGGTTTGGTTACCCTGCAGAGTGGCCTGCCACCTTTGGTGATCGCCACCCCTGCACAGATTACTCCGGTACGCTGTTTCGGTGCGAGTACAGGGGCGATTAATATCACGGCGCAGGGGGGGAGCGGGAATTACAGCTATCGTTGGAATTATCAGAACGCAACGACGCGAAACCTTGCCAACATCCCAGCAGGCAACTATTCCGTAACGGTTACCGATACCGTTACCCGCCTGACGGTGGTCCAATCGTTCACCGTGACACAGCCGGCCGCCGGGATACAAATCACTTCTGCCGTCGCCACCCCGGTAACCTGTTTTGGCCTGAAAACGGGGCGTATAACTTTAAGTGTACAGGGTGGGGCCGGGCAGCTGGGTTATGCGTGGAGTGGCGGGTTGCCCGCTGTTTCCAGCCCGACCGGTTTAGGAGCCGGTGCATATACGGTGACCATCACAGATTCGCTGGGCTGCCAAACGACTTCCGCGGCGATCGTTGTTACACAGCCCGACACGGTCCTTCAGGTCAAAGCCTCGGTACAGGCGGCTTCTTGCCTGGGTGTGGCCGATGGCAGTATCGGCCTGGTGACTACGGGGGGTACCGCTCCTTATACCTATCTATGGAGTAATAATCTGGCTGCGAACCTGACCGTTCAGAGCGGTCTTACAGGCGGCACTTATGGCGTTACTGCTACGGACGCCCGCGGGTGTACGGCGAGCACAACTGCAAATATCGTTCAGGGAATGGGCGTGGACATTGTGTCTATACAGCCGGGCTTCATTGATGCCGGGAACGATGGCAACATTAACGTTGGGGTAAGCGGCGGGACGATGCCCTATCGGTTTTCGTGGTCTGGCCCGGGCAATTTTGCCGCTGTTTCGGAAGATGTCTCCAGGTTAAGCGCTGTTGGCGACTACTGTATTACCGTTACGGATGCCAAAGGATGTAAGGATACGGCCTGTGCAGTAATACTCCAGCGGCTAAAAGTTGTTGCGGGAACAATCCGGGAAGCTTGCTCAGGGGGCAACGACGGCAGCATTTCGATAAGTCCTTCGGGTGGGCAGCAGCCCTATACTTTCCGGTGGAGCAATGGCAGCACGTCGCAGAACCTGACTGGCCTCGATGCAGGGACATATATTGTGACGATTACCGATGCACTGAGCAATACGATCAGTGGAAGTTTTGAGGTGGTACGGCTTACGGCAATTGCCGTTTCAGGTACGGTTACGGCAGCACGGGGCCCTGTGGGAATCGCAAACGGGAGTATCAATGCAAGTGTTAGCGGTGGAAAGCCCGATTATACCTTGTTGTGGAGCACTGGGGCAACCTCCCCTTCCATCAGCAACCTGACAGCCGGGCAGTATTGTCTGTCGGTGACCGATAAAAATGGTTGTACGGCTACCAGATGTTTTCAGGTCGCTTTCGAGGCATTGCCTTTGACTTTTTCTGCTACCAAAGTGGATAATCGTTGCTTCGGAGAATCCAGAGGTGTAGTGCGGATAACGATTAACGGGGGTATCGGCCCTTATGTAGCGACCTTTAACGACGGTACAAAAGTCAATGCAAACCGGGACGGCCTAATCGAGCGCGGAAATTTGGCAGAGGGCTTGTACAGTTTTGTGATTTCCGATTCGGTGAACGTCACGGTACAGGGCAGTGTATCTATCTCCCAGCCGACTGCCTTGCGCCTTAATCAGACAACGGTGCGGCACGACAATGAGAACCCCGGTTGCACCGGTGGGATCACGATTGCCCTGAGCGGTGGTACCGCGCCATATCTGGTGCGCTGGAACAGCAACAACGCAGGTACCCTGATAACCAATCTCTGCGAGGGCCTCTATGTCCCTACCGTTGAAGATGCCAATGGGTGCATGGTCACGATGGATCCTATCCAGGTCAATACCTTCGGGTATGTCGGCAACATTATAGATAATTTATGCCCCGGAGATGTGGCCGGGGACGTTGGTCTGAACGTATTTGGCGGGTCGGAACCATACTCTTATACCTGGATGAACTCGCGGGGCGATACGATTTTGCGGTCGAAGGATTTGATGAACGTCGCATCGGGCACGTACCGGGTAGTTGTCGGGGAAGCATCGGGGAATACCTTGATGAAGCAATTTGTGATTGAGACAGAATCGGATTTGAGGGCAAATGCGCAGGTCGTATCTAATTATTTAGGTTTTGGGGTAAGTTGCCCCAATGCCGCTGACGGTATTCTTTCGGCTTCCGGGTTAAACGGGATCGGGACAAATTTCATGTATGAATGGTTGAGCGGGCAGCAGCTCGTCGGCTCACAGCAACGTCTGCAGAATGCCCGTGCGGGCACTTATGTTGTGCGCATTACGGATCAAGGAGGGTGTATTGCCGAAACGAGCGTTACGCTGACGGCTCCGCCACAGCTTGGCATTAATGGCTCTGTGAACAATATTTCCTGCCAGGGCGCCCGGGATGGGGATATCCTGATTTCTGCCAGTGGGGGCGTACCGGGTTCCATTTATGCATACCGCTGGAGTACCGGCGCAACGGGGCCGCGGATCAGCTTTTTGCCGGCAGGGAATTACAGCGCGACGGTGTCGGATGCCAATAATTGTGCCGTCAGTGCGATGTTCAATATTTCGGAGCCCCAGCCGCTTTCGGTTAAAGTAGAGACGGCCCCAGCTACCGTTGGGGTGCCTAATTGCGACGGGGCTGCGCGGGTTACGGTTACAGGCGGCACACGTCCTTACACGTATATTGCCAACGTGCCAAATAACCGGCCTACGGATTCGGTCTTTCTTAAACTTTGTCCGGGGGATTACGTATTGCAGGTCCGTGACAGCCGGGGCTGTAAAACCTCGCCGGAGCAGATTGGTTTCGGGATACTCGACCGCACCCTTCCCTGCCTGGAAACCCGCAGCGTAATTTCTCCCGATGGTGACGGCGCCAATGATATTTTCGAGATATTCTGTATTGATGAGCTTTCGGAAAACCGGCTGATTATTTTCAACCAGTGGGGGCAGTTGGTTTTCGAGACCCTGAATTATTCGAATAACTGGTCGGGTAGGTCCTCCAGTGGTGAGGAGTTGCCGGAAGGGGCTTATTATTACATACTCGAATATACGGATAAAGATGGGAAACGTGTTCAGGTACGTGGCTCGCTTACCCTTTTGCGCAATTGACCGGCCAGTTTAATCACCAAATAACCGATGAACGACATGAAAAAAATTTTTATTACCATATCGCTTGCGCTGGCTTTTTTGATTGCCCGTGCGCAGAACGAGTCGCTGATTTCTCATTACCTCGTCGCGCCGATTTTGATTAACCCAGCCGTGGCGGGCTTCAAGGAAACCCACCAAATCATCTTTAACGCGCGTACGCAATGGAATTCCTTCCCGGATGCGCCCAAATCGCTGGGGGTGCAATACCACGGCCCCATCGGCAAAACCTTTGGCCTCGGGGTAGGGGTTTCTTCCGAAAGTGCTGCACGGCTCAACCTGCTGAGGTTCAGGCTGAACTATGCGTTCCGTTTCGATATTCAGGAGACGGTAAAGCTGGCGATCGGGTTTTCTACCGAATATCAGCAGTTGCGCCTGGGCAGCAATATCCTTTCCCAGCCGATATATGACTTTGACGATATCCTCAACGGGGCCATAGAGGGGCGGCAGGTTTTTGACGCCTCCTTCGGTATTTTCGGCACTTTTAACGAACAGACTTTTGCGGGGATTTCTTTCGCAAACCTGATCCGGGCGCGGCTGGACGATATTGTTTCTTCAAGCAATGAAAGCAACTTTCTCAAATATTATCTGATTTATGCCGGGCATAAGTTGATCTTTGACGATGGCAATGTGAGCGTGGAGCCCTCTTTGCTGCTCCGTCAGGTGCAAAATGCCCCTTTTCAGGCCGATGTGAACCTCAAGCTCGGCTTCATGGAAGACCGCTTCATCGGCGGGGTTTCTTACCGCTCCCTCAAGACGGTCGGTTTTCTGCTCGGATCTGAATTTTCTGAGAGCTTCCGCTTGTTTTATTCGTTCGATATGACCTTGCAGGATATTCAGCAGTTTAGTGCCGGTGGGCACGAAATCAGCATCGGTGTCGGATTAAATTCGCCCGATAAGTCCAGGTCCCTGAGAAGACGATAAAGTTTTGAGCGGGGTTTTGTAAAAAGTCTTTTTTTCAGCGCTTCGCGCCAAATAATCCTTTCAAACCGAGGCCGGGGTTGTGTAAAAAG
>JBMOJO010000179.1:0-7394 GCA_049315745.1 Saprospiraceae bacterium
CCTCGTCAACCCTCCCCCGTCAACCCTCAACCCTCAACCCGTCCCCCGTCCCGTCCACCGTCCACCGTCCCCCGTCCACCGTAATGACGACCGTCGTCCCTTCCCCTGGCACCGAGTCCCACTCGATCGTGCCATGGAGGAATTGTACCCGGGCTTCAATACTGGACAGTCCAAGACCTTTCTTTTTAAGCGCTTCCTGGACGTTGAACCCTTTTCCGTTATCTTCCACAATAATCGTAAGGCGGTCATCTTTGCGCAAGATTTGCAGGAGGAGATGGGTTGCCCCGGCGTGTTTGGCCGCATTATGGCTCAGCTCCTGGATGATGCGGTAGATCATAACGCCCTGGGTGGGGTCGAGGGGTTGATCCTCATCCAGGCCGATGATTTCGAGGTCGCATTCCAGGCCCTGTTTCCGGAGGTCTTGCACCAGGTCTTCCATTGCGCCGGTGAGGCCGGATAAGGCCAGTGCCCTAGGCATCATGTTGTGGGAGATACGGCGCACCTCTCCGGCGGCATCGTCAATCAGGCGGTTGGTTTTTTCGGTGAGCGCGGGGTCTTTTCCGCCTTCGAGGAGCCGATTGATATGCGATTTGAGTGAGGCCAGGAGGCCGCCGAGGCTGTCGTGCAAGTCGTTGGCGATGCGGGCGCGTTCCTGTTCCTGTCCTTTAAGCATGGAAGCCAGAGCAGTGAGTTTGTTTTCCTGTTCCAGGCGCCGGATATCCTGCTGCTGGAGGGCGGATTCCTGCGCGGCGATCTTTTTATTGGCGCGGATTCGGTTGCGCAGGCCGAAGAATATGGCAATGGAAAGCAGTCCCAGTGAGGATGCCAGTGCAAGGAAATAATTCTTCTGCCGGGTGCGCTGCCGGAGTTCGATCTGACTGATTTGGAGATCCTTGTCTTTTTGTGCGACGTCGAACCGGGTTTGCATTTCCTTGACCAGGGAAAGGCGGCGTTCTTTTGTCATGGAATCGCGCAGCATATAAGCTATTTTAAAAGCGGCGAGCGCTTCGGCAGGTTTGCCCAATTTTTCCTGGACTTCGGCCAGTTCTTCCAATAGGCTCAGCATTGTTTCCGTTCTTCCGAAGGATTCAGCCAGGGCCAGTCCTTTTTTGAAGAAAACTTCGGCGCCGGCTAAGTTTCCTTCCTGCCGGGCAATTTTTCCCATCAGGCCCCATGCAGTCGGGGTGTATTCGGGATCTGTCTGGGTTTCATAAAACCGGATTGCGGGGAGGAGTACGGATTTGGCTTCGGCAGTTTTCCCAAAATCAAAATATGCTTTTCCCAAAGAGACCCTGGATCCGGCTGCATCCCTGGGCCGGTTGATCAGATCGTAGATTTGGAGCGCTGCTTTCAGGTTGGAAATGGCTTTTTTCTCGTCCTTTTTAGTGTCATAAACCGAGCCCAGGTTTTGATAGGTCGCTGCCAGGCCGGAAGAGTCGCCCAGTTCCTGCTTGATCGAGAGCGACTTTTGATAAATCTCAATGGCCCGGTCGTAGTTTTCTTCTTCCAGGTACATGATGCCGATGTTGTTCAGTACTTTGGAGAGCTTTTCCCGGTCGTTGAGCCCTTCGTAGATATAGTAGGCCGAGAGGTAGTTTTGGAGGCTTTTATCGTAAACGCCCAGTTGATACCAGGTGACACCCAGGTTGATCCGGTAGTCGGCCATGGCCAGGGAGTCTTTGCGTTTTTGACTTAAAGCGAGCCCTTCCTCAAAATAGGGGATCGCTTCCCGGCTTTTTCCGAGCACGTCAAGGACGGTGGCGTTGTAAAACAGGAACAAGTCAAGTCCGGTTTCGAAATTCAGTTTACGGCACAAGGAAAGCCCTTTGCGGGCAACTTCCAGGGCTTCCTGTTCTTTGCCCCCCTGGTCATACAGTTCCCGGAACAATTGCCGGTAGGTCCATACGAGATGGGTGTCCTGGCGGGCGCTAAGGGCTGCGCTCCGGAGGCTGTCAACGGCGTCCTGAGCCTGGAGGCCGGAATTCAGGGCCCAAAAACCCAAGGCCAAGACATAAGTGCGGATGGTTTGCATAGGCTGTTCATTAACGCAGGTTGCGCGCGTAAACGCAAATTTCTATTCGATCAGTCCGTACTGAAGGGCGGTTTTGATGAGGCCGGCCGTATTCCTGGCATTGAGCTTGGCCAGTATATTGCGGCGGTGGGTCTCGACCGTGCCAAAGCTGATAAACAGCGCTTCGGCGATTTCTGAAGTCGTTTTTTCTTCCGCAATGAGCTGGAGGATTTGTTTTTCCCTCCGGGAAAGCCTGGGGAAGGGGTTGGCAACAGGTTTGGCCGCTCTGGAGGCAAAGCTGTCCGCGACCATTTCCAGGATCTCCGCACTAAGCGCCTGTTTGCCGGCGTACACCTGCCGGATGGCTTCAATGACTTCATCCTTGCCTGCATTTTTAAGCAGGAAGCCTGAAGCGCCATGCCGGAGCATGGATTTTACAAGGGCAGCTTCTTTGAACATGGACAAAACGAGAATCTTTACTTCCGGAAACCGCGATTTGACGATTCGGCTGCACTCCAGGCCATCCATTTCCGGCATGCTGATATCGAGGAGGAGCACATCGGCGGGAACCTTTTCCAGCAGGGAAAGGGCTTCTTTGCCGTTATATGCTTCGCCTGTACATTCCATGTCCTCTGCCGATTCCAGCATCAACCGGATGCCGTCAATGACAAGGCGGTGGTCGTCGGCAATAAGAATACGAATCATGGCTAATCTTTAGGTATGGTTATTTCGCGGTCTTCTTCGCGTGGCACCCAATAATGTTTTGACAGGGGTTGTGTAAAAAGGTTTTTGCCGCCTGCGGCAGCAAAATATTATTTTGATAGACGCATCATTTTTGAAATTTCGCTTCGCGAAATTTCAAAAATGATGCGTCTATCAAAAGATAATTTGGCGCGAAACGCCGGGGTTGTGTAAAGAGCCTTTTGCCGCCTTCGGCGGCAGGATATTATCTTGAGAGACACGTCATTTTCACGATTTCGCGAAGCGAAATCGTGAAAATGACGTGTCTCTCAAAACATAATTCGGCGCGAAGCGCTGTAAAAAACCTTTTTACACAACTCCACGACCCCTATTAGAAGAATATTCTGCTGCCGCCGGCGGCGAACTTCTGATCAGACAGCCCCATATACGCTATTTCAGCAATCGCTCCAAAGTATGGTTATAGATATCGTAAAACACCAGGTTATTGTGCCCGCCATCGGGAATAGCATAAAAGAAATCGCCCGGCTTTAAACAAGCCTTAAGCCGGTTGGCACTGGCAAAGGGAACGATGCGGTCGGCAGTGCCCTGAAAAATGATCACCGGCATACGCGCCTTGCAAAGATAATCGTGGGAAGGGAAGCGATAGCGGAAAAAGAAAAGTCTCGGCAAAAAAGGGTAGTAAGTGTAAAAAAGGTCCCGCATGCTGTAGAAGGGCGTCTCGAGTATCAACCGCCGGGCCGGCCGCGCCGCAGCTACCCGGGCAGCAAAAGTCGAACCCAGGGAGCGGCCATAGAGTACGATTTGGTCAGATGGGTAAAATTTTGCCAGGGCATCATATACTGCGAGGGCGTCCTGATACATGAGCTGCTCATTGCGCAGACCTGTACTTTTTCCATAGCCCCGATAGTCATATACAAAATAATCATACCCCAGACGGGCAAAATAATGGTGCAGATGGCCCCATCGAGCCAGATTACCGGCGTTGCCGTGAAAGAACAGAATTACGCCTTTTTTTGAAATGTCACCGTTGGGTTTAAACCATAGTGCGTTGATCCGGCCTTCCTGAGGTGTCTCAAGCCAAATTTCTTCAGGTCGTGAAGTAAAATGATAAGTATAATCCCCGGGCAGTTTTTTAGGCCGGAAAATGAACCAGTGCTGCAAGGGGCCGGTAAATAGATTGCCCATTGCGAGGAGCAGGAACAGCCAGATGGCCCATCTCCAGGCCCAGTGTCCGAAAAGGTCAGTCAGCATCAATATTTTTAGGCATTAGTTGTCTTTTGCAGCAGGTTTTGAAAATGGGGGAGGAGCAACTTTTGGCGTAGGCTCCTGCTCCAGCAGCTTGAGCGCTTCCTGAACGGCCCGCTCGAGCTGGGGGTCACGGCCACGCGCAGTGGATGCAGCATCCAGACGCACTTCAATATCCGGGGCTACGCCCTCGTTTTCTGCTATCCATTTTTTATTAATCGGATCAAAAACCGCGTTGTCCGGAGCTGTGAGGGCACCGCCGTCCACCAGGGCATAATGCACAGAAGATTTCACCAACCCGCCCCAGGTACGGGCGCCAATCAGGGGACCCGCTTTCTGCTGGCGGAATACCCAGGGGAAAAAATCGCCGCCTGAGCCGGCAAGCTCGTTAATCAATAAGACTTTAGGGCCGAGAATTCCTGCCGGAAGCCGCATGGGCTGCCCCTCAGGCACTTCATTGGTGAGGGCGGCGCGGAGGCGGCGGGTCATGAGGTCCACCATATAATCATCGAGGAGGCCACCGCCATTAAACCGTTCGTCAATGACCGCCCCTGCCTTGTCCTGTTGTGCAAAATAATATCGGTTAAAAGAGACAAAGCCGGGGCTACTGGTATTGGGCACCCACACATAAGCTAACCTGCCACCGGACAATTCGTCCACGCGGCGGCGGTTGTCTTCCACCCAGGCCCGCTGCCGCAATGCACTTTCGCTGGCCACCGGCTGCACTACAATCGTCCAGGCGCTATCCATCCCGGGGCGCTTATTGAGATGTAAAATGGTCTGCTTACCTGCGGTGCCGTCGAAAAATCGGTAAGGATCATCAGCGGCCAGAATAGGCCGTCCCTCGATACCGACCAGATAATCGCCTTCTGCCACCTTCAGACCCGGCTGGTCAAGGGGCGCAACAAGTCCGGGGTTCCAGCTTTCTGCCGTAAAAATGCGTTTGATCCGCCATGCGCCGTTTTCAGCCACGAGGTCTGCACCGGGCAAACCTACCCGAACGGTATCTACGGCCGGAAAATCGCCTCCAAAGACGAAGCTGTGCCCCACGGAAAGCTCACCGTTGATCTGATCCAGTAAGTAGCTCAGGTCGTTGCGGTGACGGATGTGGGGAAGGAGCGGCGCATAACGGTCCCATACATTCTGCCAGTCGCGCCCATGCAGGGACGGATCATAGAAATAATCGCGTTCATAGCGCCAGGCTTCCGTAAACATCTGCTTCCATTCTGCCAGGCGGTCGAGTTCCGTGCGCAGGGTGAAGTTGAGCATGCCTTCTGCAGGACCGGGATTTTTGGCGGTGGATACTACCCGCCATTTTCCCATAGATTGCAGGAGGATTTTTTCTCCGTTTGCAGAAACGGCAGCCTGCTGCACACCCGATGCAAATTCCTCAGCTTTTCTGGTCTCCAGCGTAAATTTATGCAGGGTCAGCCCAGGGGCATTCCGATTGCTTTCTGCCATAAACACCGAACCTTTCGGGCCGCTGATCAAGGAGACATAGTTCCGCAAAGGCACAGGCAGCGCAAGGGTCCGACTTTCGATGCCTTCTATATCTATGCCCACTACCGGTATGCTCGCTACTCCGGAGCTGCCGTTGGAGGTTTTGTCGGCAGGTGCGGTTTCTTTTTTTACCCTTGCCGTATCGGGTTCTTCATCACTTTTCAACGGGAAAGGTGTCGGACTGTCTTTATCCAGCACTGCGATATAGGCGCCGTAGCTGGGATTGGCCTGCATAGCACTGGTATTTGCCCAGCCTGCTCCAAGCGCGACGTCGGTACTTGCGAGGAAATACAGATAAAGCCCGTTGCGGTCCCACGCCGGGGAAAACGCATCTGCCAATGGCCCGCTGATTGCCTGGGCCTTACCGGTTTCCGGCGACCATACTGTTACCCTTCGAAATTGATTGGGGGCAGTTTTGGCGTAGGAGAGCCACCGGGAGTCCGGTGACCAGCTCAAATCCATGCTGCCCCGCTCGATATTGGTGCCTCCGGTATCCGCTGTACGTATCGTTCCCGCTTCGACATTGACCACCCGCACCCGTACGTCATCGTCCACAAATGCGAGGTATTTGGAATCTGGCGACCATACAGGTTCCCAGGCCATTTTGGATTCTCCGATCGGAATCCTGCGGGGAGACGCCATCCCATCCTGATGGCTGATCATCAGCCCATAGCCCTCGCCTCCGGCATCGGAAAACCAGGCGATACGCGTGCCATCGGGCGACCAAGCAGGGGTACGGTCGGCAGCGCCGGAACTGCGCGTCAGGTTGCGGGGGTCCCCGTTTTCAACCGGTACCGTAAAAATTTCGCCTCTCGCCTCAAAAGCAACCCGCTTCCCGGTGGGCGACAAAGCAGCAGCACTTGCACGGCCGGTGACGTTCTCCCATCGCGTTTCGGCCCATGGAAAATCCCCGCTGAGCTGGATAGAAAGTTGTTTGGCAGCACCGGAGGCCGGATCCATGGTGTAGAGATATCCATCGCGTTCGAAAATAAGCGTATTCTGAAACCCTCCCAGCCATTTGATATCCGAGCCTGAAAATTTGCTCACTTGCCTGAGCGCACCATTTGCCGGCGAGTAGGCCCAGACATTCATCGTCCAGTCGCGGTCAGAAAGGAAATAGATGGTATTGCCCATCCATATCGGTTGGATATCCGTGCTTCTTTCGCTGTTTGGGATTTTTACCTCCTCCAGTTTATCCAGGCTCAGTATCGTGAGCGGGGTATTTTGCCCCCCACGGTAAGCACGCCATTCTACGTCCCATCGGCTCATCGGGTCAATGACGATGCGCTTTCCATCCTGGGCAAAAGATCCGTCGTTTGCCCAGGGCGCAGGAAGCAGTTTAGAAGGGCCACCTGTAACGGGCACGGTCCATAAGCGGTTGTATGCCGTTGGTGCGGTTTCCCGGGAACTGGCATATAAGACTTCCTTGCCATCAGGTGTCCAGCCCCTTGCCAGCGAGGCTGCCGGGTACCAGGTCAGCCGCTTCGGAGTGCCGCCACTTATGGGCAGGACATAGACTGCATTGGTGCCCGAGCGGTTGGAAGTGAAGGCAATCTGCTTGCCATCCGGCGAAAAGTGCGGATCTCCCTCCACAGCAGCTGTACTGGTAAGCCGACTGGCCTCCCCCCCTGCTTTGTCGGCAATCCAAAGATCGGCGGCGTAAATGAAGGCAATATGTTCCGCGCTAAGCGAAGGTTGGCGCAGCAAACGCGCCTCCTGTGCCGTGGATGGAAAAAAGATAGCAGTTAAACCAGAAAAGACCAGCAGGCCACGGAAAAGGGAGGTGAATGCAGACATAGACCAACGTTTAAGGATCAATTGGGAATAAAAACCCGTTCCAAATATAACGATATTGCGAGATTTACGGGGTTGTGCAAAAAGTATTTCGCCGCCTGCGGCGGCGAAATATTATTTGGATGGAGACGTCTTTTTTCTG
>JBMOJO010000481.1:0-1686 GCA_049315745.1 Saprospiraceae bacterium
TAAAGTCGGACCCTGCCAACTGACTACGGGACGAAGACAAGGCGGAAGCCTATGTAGCTGTAGCGAATGCCGGGGTCGCAGGCGTCGCGGTCCGCCGAACGGCAGTGCCCCGCGTTGTCGCCCCAACTACCGCCGCGCAGGACGCGGCTCGTACCACTCGACGGCCCTTTAGGATTTGTCTGTGCCCCGGAACTGTATGACCCTTTCCAGTCCGCACACCATTCCCATACATTCCCGCTCATATCGTACAATCCCAGCTCATTAGCCTTTTTCTGGCCTACCGGGTGCGTCTTATTTCCTGAATTTTCGGAATACCAGGCCACCTCGGCCAGGCTGTTGCTTCCTGCATAATTAAATCCCCGGCTCGAAGAACCCCCGCGTGCCGCATATTCCCACTCCGCCTCCGTAGGCAGGCGGTACGTCTTGCCCGTCTTATTGGACAGCCACTTGCAGTATTCCACCGCATCGTTCCAGCTTACGTGAATAACCGGATGATTATAGTCCGAGGCCGGGCGCAGGATGCCCGATGCGTCATGCCTCCAATTGATGCCACTTTTCTTTTCCCATTCCTTTCCGTTCCAGAGGTAGCTTCCCCCGTCTTTTTCGGCATCCGTTTTATACCCGCTCGCATCGGCAAATTCTTTAAATTGCTTTACGGTTACTTCATATTTGCTTATAAAAAAGTTGCTTACCGTCACAGCATGTACCGGCTGTTCATCACTTTCCCCATCATTACTGCCCATTTGGAATATACCACCTATAACTTGCACCATATCATCAGGCCTGGCAGGCATCAGGCGGAGGCGGGCGGCCTCGGCCGGTTCGCGGTAAGCACCTGCAGGCCATTTGTTCAGATATATTTCGTAAGCTTCCCGGGTATCTGCGGTTTTTGCTTGCTGCCAGTCGGAGTAATCCCGGTTTTTTTCTTCAAACTCCCTGGCCCTGGCTTCCGCAAGCTCACGAAATTCGCCCAGCGGGAAATTCCGCAGGTAATTGCGATAGGATTCGAGGGTGTTGGATGTTTTGGCGTCGGCCCAGGCCTTTATATCCCTTGTGGGGTCTATTGACGGGGAAGCCTGTGTGTTAAAAAAAAGGAAGGTAGAGCCCGGCTCGTCATCGCCAAAATCGCCCCCGTGCGGCACCGGCTGGGCCTTTTGTACATAATTGGCAAATAATTCGCTGGACGTTACAAAGCTGCTGAGCGAAGTGGCAGTACGAAAGCCTTCCAGCAATTTTCTCGCGAAACCCGATTTGTCCGGGGTCATATCCCCGATGGCATCAGAAGTGAAGAACAAGCGGGAGCGGAACTTTTCGTGATTGGCAAGGATGCGCGCGTTTTCATCGAGCTCACCGGGACGACGAAATGTAAAATCCGTCTTTTTACCGAAATTTTCGTCAAAATAGACGCTGTAGCAGGCGTCCACTGCTACCAGGATATGCCGGCACTTGATGGCATTGATCAATGGGCGCAAATAGGCGTAAGGAATGGCGGTTTCACGCAACCTTTTAGTGTCCGCGCCGCCGGGGAGGAAATATCCATTTTGAAGCTCCTCTACCCCATGACCTGAAAAAAAGATAAACAACTGCCCGTTTTCCGGGTAAAGCCCGTTGAGGTTGCGGGCAAACCGGTTCGAGTAGTCCTTCAGTTTTTCCTCGATCTGCGTCGCATTTGGATTTTCGAGCACT
>JBMOJO010000180.1:0-7360 GCA_049315745.1 Saprospiraceae bacterium
TCAAAACATCATTCGGCGCGAAGCGCCGTAAAAAACCTTTTTACACAACCCCATGCACGCACACCAAATAAAGTCCTTCGCGGCGAAGCCGCGGACACTACTGGTAAATAGATATCATAAATCTCAGAAAGAGGGCTGTTCTTCGCAGGCCTGTACCCATCCTGCGCGATGGGGCCGGTGCTGAATATTACTTTTTTATTGTACCTTCGCCCATTAAATCAGGGAGGATGCGTCAGGAAGTCATTTTCAGGGATTTAGGGCTTGTCCGGTATGCCGATGCCTGGGCGTTCCAGACCCGGTTGCACCAGGAGCTCATCGAGCGGAAAGTGGCCTTCAGGAAAGCGGGGAACAACGGTATTCCGGAACATCCCCCCAAACACACCCTGTTGTTTTGCGAACACCCTCCCGTATATACCCTGGGCAAAAGCGGTTCGATGGACCACCTGCTGCTCGACGAAGGGGCGTTGGGGCGCGAAGGGATCGAGTTTTTCAAGATCAACCGTGGCGGCGACATCACCTACCACGGGCCGGGCCAAATCGTCGGTTATCCGATCTTTGACCTGGAATACTTTTTCACGGACGTACACCGTTATGTTCGGTATCTGGAGGAGGCCGTCCTGCGTGTACTCTCTGAATATGGCTTGTCCGGCATGCGCCTCCCCGGGTACACCGGAGTATGGTTGCCGGCGGAAAAAGGCCGCCCCGACCGCAAGATCTGTGCAATCGGCGTCCACATGAGCCGTTGGGTCACGTTACATGGTTTCGCGTTCAATATACAGCCCCGCTTGGAACATTTCCAGCATATCATTCCCTGCGGGATACAACAGGAAGATAAAAGTGTTACCTCACTGGCTTTGGAATTAGACGGCACACTGGATTTAGCGGAGGTTAAAACCCGACTGAGGCGGCATTTCGCCGATTTATTCGGATTCGATTATGTCATTGAAAATCCCACCCATGAAGAAAGACATTCCCCTGCTCAAAGTTGAAGATATCGCCCTGGCCATTGCCCCAAGACAGGATGTGGACGAGGAGTTCTGGGACGTTTACCTCGTCAACCTGAAGCCCGCTGCAATTACCAACGTGCTGATCAGCTCCAACGGCTACGGAGAAATTTCCGGCGAAAAGATGAAAACGACCACCCTCCGCTATTTCTTTGAAGAAATCGGCCCGCAATCCTGTACCCGGATCGAGCCAATTCAAACCAAACTATTCGCCCTGAACAACGAGTACATGATCAGTTTCGTACAAAACGATTTTATGTACGACAAAACCTATATCTTCGTGAGCGGCAGTATTGACGCTTCGCACTTTACCCCCGTGCCTTTTTTGGGCAAAAAAGGGGTGATGATCAGATAAAACGCTATGGAAACAGTGCCAAGGCCAAAGAAAGTCCGTGAATCCAAATCCATCATGACGGAAATGGTCATGCCAAACGATGCCAACCCGATGGGCAACCTCATGGGCGGCAACTTGCTGCGCTGGATGGATATCGTAAGTGGGATCTGCGCGGGAAAACACTGCGAAGCCCATGTAGTGACTGCCTCCGTTGACCATGTTTCCTTCCAGCGGCCAATCCGGGTTGGGGATATCGTTACCCTGGAAGCCAGCGTCACCCGTTCTTTTCATTCCTCGGTAGAAATTTACGTCGAAGTGTTCGCCGCAGATATTAAAGGCCATGATACGCGTCGCTGCAACCACGCCTACTATACCTTCGTCGCCCTGGACGAGGCCAATGGCAAACCCATCCCCGCCCCGGTCGTAATCCCCCTGACAGATATCGAACAACAACGCTTTGAAAGCGCCCCGCGCCGCCGGGAGGTTCGCCTGATCCTGAGCGGCCGGATGAAACCCGAGCAAGCAACCGGACTGAAAGAGTTCTTTCTGTCCTTTGGAACATAAACCGCACCCTCGCAGTGTGCCATAAGACTATATTTCTCATTCTAAATCAACAGCCTATGAGACGATGGATAAATACGGCAATGCTGGTATCCGGGCTGTTCGCCTGCACCCCGGGCCACCGTCACGAACAACCCGGCACGGCGATATCCGAGCATTTCTTCCTGCAAAAAGCTTACCCGGAAACGGAGTTTCCCCTCGAAGGTTATTTAAAGGGCATGGAAATCAGCAGGCGACAGGTCGCGGCCCGCGGATCCGGCCCAACCGGATTTAATGAAAACTGGGAAGCGGTGAGTGCCGGGAACTTCTCCGGCAGGATCAACGCCATCGCCGTGCATCCAAATGATGAACAAACCGTGTATGCCGGACTGGCATCCGGGGGCATTTTCAAGACGACCAACGGGGGAAGCGCCTGGCTTCCGGTCTTCGACAACCAGGCCTATCTCGCGATCGGGGCCCTCGCTATTGACCCCTCCAACCCCGAAACGATCTACGCAGGCACCGGCGACCCCAACGTAACCGGATATCCTTTCATCGGCGACGGACTCTACCGAAGCTCCAATGGCGGAAAAGACTGGACTTACCTCGGTCTGCGCGAGACCAGGATCATCTCCCGGATTATCATTGACCCCTCCGACCCCCGTACCATTTGGGTAGCCACCATGGGCCTGCCGTTTGCACGCACGCCCGACCGGGGGGTCTATAAAAGCACCGATGCCGGAAAAACCTGGAGAAAAGTCCTTTTTGTGGCCGAACAGGCCGGCATCACCGATATGGTCATCAACCCTTCCAACCCCAAACAGCTCTTTGCCGCTTCCTGGGACCGTATCCGCAATAACCGGGAATCACTGATCAACGGGCCTAATGCAAAAGTATTCCGCAGCAACGACGGTGGAGAGACCTGGAAGGCCCTCTCCGGAGGCCTGCCCGAGCAGCAGAACCTGGGCAGAATCGCCCTCGCTGCCAGCGAAAATTCCCCGGGAAGGCTATTTGCCAGATACCTCGGCCCCGATAACGAGCTCCTGAACATCTTCAGAAGCGATAACGCCGGCGAACAATGGACGCCCATCATTGATTTTTCCACTTCCAACCTCACCGCACCAGGTTTTTTCGGGGGCTCGGGATTCGGATGGTACTTCGGCACCCTTGCCGTTAACCCTCTGGACGACAAAGAAATTTATGTCTTGGGCGTAGATTTATGGCGCACCAGGGACGGTGGGAAAAACTGGGAGCTCGCCGCGCCCTCCTGGCGCGATTTCATCGTCCATGCCGACAAACACGACCTTGTTTTTTCCCGTTCAGGAAAAAAATTCCTCGCTACCGATGGCGGCATATATACCCAGGCGGTCAACAACGGTTCCTGGGTGTGGGGCGGCACCATCCCCAACCTGCAGTTCTACCGGGTAGGTTATAATCCCCACCGCCCGAATTGGTTTTATGGCGGAAGCCAGGATATCGGCACCATTGGCGGTCCCATAAACCAAAACTGGACCCGCCTCTACCCCTTCGATGGCTTCGCTATGCTTTTTCACCCTTCAGATTCCAACCTGATTTATATCCAGATCCAAAACGGGCGAAAGTTCGTCAGCAGAAATGGCGGGCAAAGCTGGGACAATGCCGCTAACGGTTTTCCCGCAAGTGAACGGACCAACTGGGACTGCCCCTTTATCCGGGGGGCACACCAGCCGCATACCCTGTATAGCGCTACTTTCCGCGTGTACCGCAGCAGCTCCGGCCCTGTTCCGCAATGGGCGCCGATCAGCCCAGACCTCACCGACGGCAACCGCTATGGGAGCCTTTTCCATACCATTTCCACCCTCGCCGAATCCCCCCTGGATTCAACCCTACTCTATGCCGGCACCACGGATGGCAATGTATGGAGGGGCAGCAGCACACCGGGAAGCTGGATACCGCTCACACGGGGCCTGCCAGACCGCTATGTAACGGCTGTCAGGGCTTCCCCAAACTTCAGGGATTATGTATATACTTGTTTTTCCGGCTACAAGGACAACGAATTCCTTCCCCACCTGTACCGCTCCAAAGATCGCGGAGAAACCTGGGAAAATATATCTGCAGGGCTGCCGCCGGTCGGCGTCAATAACCTCCTTGTTTTGCGCGGCTACGCCGATCGGGTACTCATCGCAGCAACCGATGCAGGGGTGTATGCCAGTATCAACGCCGGCATAACCTGGGACCGTCTGGGCCAGAACATGCCGGCTGTTGCCATTTATGACCTTGCGTTCAACGAACTGAAGAAAACCCTCATCGCCGGCAGCTATGGCCGCTCTATGTTCTCCTACCCATTAGAGCCACTGCTTTCCGTTCCCGTATCTGCTGCTGTTTTACCGACGGACCCTTCTGTACAATTCCGTATCTTTCCCCAGCCTGCACATGAAAAGGTACAAATACAATACGAAAACCTGCCCGCCCGGGCCGTGGAACTTCGGATCTTTGACCCCCTTGGCAGGCTGGTCAAAGCCATTCCGCTTGAAGGCAATACAGCGGGGCAGGCGGAGGCCGATCTCTCCAGCCTGGCACCGGGCACTTACTTCACCGTATTGCGCTGGCAGGGCGGCGCAGTTGGAAAAGGACTCATAAAAGCGGTACCGTCAGGATAACCCCCATCCTCAACGCCCGCTGCGGTCAATTACCGTGGCAGACGCCTGTTGCGTGCTAAACATTACCACGTCCTGTATATTGACATGCGGGGGCTGGCTGGCTATAAAATAGATGGTCTCTGCAACATCCCGTGCGCTGAGCGGCTTGAAATCTGAATAGATTTTGGCGCGGTCTTCGTCGCCATCAAAACGGACGAGCGCGAATTCAGTCTCCTCCACATGCCCCGGATTGACCTGCCCTACGCGGATATTGTGTTTGTGCAAGTCCAGGCGCATACCGGTCGTCAGGGCATCCACGGCCGCTTTAGAGGCGCAATAGACATTGCCTTTCGGATAAACTTCCTTACCGGCGATTGACCCGATATTGATAATCTGTCCTTTTTGCCGCGCCACCATACCCGGGGAGATTGCCCTTGACACATACAACAGGCCCTTGATATTGGTGTCTATCATTTCCTCCCAATGCTCCATACGGCCTTCCTGGAAGGGCTCGAAGCCTTTTGCTTTCCCGGCATTATTGACCAGGATATCTATCTCCTGCCAATCCTGTGGCAGGCTTTCCAGTGCATTGCGCACCGCTTCGGGGTTCCGGACATCAAAAACCAGGGGGTGGACCTGGGCTCCGTACTGTTCTTTCAAGGCATTACATACCTCGTTCAGCATCGCGGCACGGCGGGCGGTCAGGATTAAGCGGTAGCCATGGCTGGCAAAAACCTCTGCGGTCGCCTTACCGATACCTGAACTTGCCCCGGTAATACAGACGGTTTGTACAGGCCCCTGCGGCTCGTCCTCCTTTATCTCCGCCGTGGCAGCCGCCTGGCCGTGCAGGATTTGCTCGAGCTGCGCGATGTTATCTTTGAGTGTCTGTATGAGTGTCTCCTGGTCAGACAGGTTAGATGTCATCACTAGGGCCGGGCTGGCTTCAGGGCTTGCGGGCGCCGTCCCAATCCCGAAAGCGAGGTCATTTTCGGGGGTCCGTAGCTCGGGATTGATTTCGACGGCACGAAGGTAGTATTTACGGGCACGGCCCATTGCGTGGTTGCGATGGTGCAGCATCGCCAGGTCATAGTTGGCGAAAGGATGCGCGGGGTTGAGGTCAAGGGTCTTCTCGAGATATTTCTCGGCTTTCTCCGCTTTGTCCGGCAACTCGGCACATCGCAGGGCGTACTGGTAGTGTGCGTCCACATGGTTCGGGTTGGCTTTGCAGGCTTTTTTAAAAAACCTCGCCGCTTTTTCAGGATTACCGGGCTCGCTGTTCTGGACGGCAAAGCCAAGGCGATAGAAGATATCCGGGAATGCGGGGTTGACCTCTGCCACCCTCGAATAGAAGTGAACTGCTGCATCGTTATGTTGCTGCAGCTCTTGCAATTGTCCTGCGAGGAAGTTGGCATGCTCATCGTCAGGCCAGGCGGCCAGCAGGATATTGAGCTGTTCGATTGCCTGCCCATAGTTGCCGGCGTTTTGGGCAAGGATAAGCGCGTAGTAGTAGCGGAGCTCCGGGGCCTTGGGATGGGTACTCACCGCATGCGCCAGGAAACCGATACATTCGTTATAATTACCACTATTGGCCAGCTCGACAGCACGAAGCAGCAGCCCTTCGATTTCGCTCTGGGTATCAACCGGCCGTTCGGGAACGGCCGGACTTCCATCATCTCCAGAATGGCTATTTTCCTCATCGGAGCCGGCCATACCGCCCGTTTCCTTTTCCTCGTCCGGTTCGCTTTCGCCGGCGCCCGTTTCCTCCCCGACAGGTGAGGCCTCATAGGGTGGCTCGCCGAACCCGCCATCGTCCTGTATTTCCCCGACGGGCGATACCTCTTCGAGAAGTAAATCCGCCAGCAGGTTATCCCCGTCTGTATCGGGTGTTTCGGGGATAGCGGGAAGAAACTCCGGAGACAACGGCTCGGGAACCTCCTGCAGCTGTTCCTCCGGATAATCCTCGTCTGGTTGAGCCCCCTCGTTTTCCGTGCGGAAAGGGTGCACAGCATCCGCTACTGTCGCTGATATGCCGATCGCCGAGGGTAATTCTGCAGGCTCTGTGCCCGTGGCGACGAACATTTTCCAGCCTTCCTCATCCTCCAGGAAATCGAACAAGGCTTTGAACCGGTCCTGAAAGAGTTCTTCGATTTTCAGGTGGTATGTATTGCGTAAAAGGCGCAGGAATTCGCTCGCTTCGCTGCTCACTTCGCGCAGCATCCGCAGGTGGTTGTTGAAAGCTTCGTGGTCCAGGCCCTCTTCCTGCTCCAGTTTTTTCTTCTGGCCGCGCAGGTCGAGGTATTGGTTTTGCCAGTAGTTGATATAGGGGATGATATCCCCGATCCGCTCGAACTGGGTTGGAATTGCAACGATCTGCCCGGTATCTTCGTCACGGGTAAAGCCACCCACGATAACCGGTAAAATACGGACAGCCTTTTGCTGGAGCAGGTTAAGCGCCCGGTTCATACAGGAGATGGACTTCAGGAAATTATCGCTGATCAGGAGGATGGCTGCAGACCCTTCGAAGCGCGCGACCTGGTCGGCGAGGGCATACTGGTGGGTATTGCTTTTACAATCGAAATAATGGATTTCATATTCGCTTTCCTGGAGGGCTTTGGAAATGGCCTGTGCTTCATTTTGGTTATCCGCGCAGTAAGCAAGGGCTAATTTTTTCATAATCATGTTTTTTGGCCAGTTACATCGTACGTTTCCCGTAAAATAAAAAAAGGAAAAATACTACATTTTTGTCAATTGGCCGGATTTTTTTCCTGCATACGCCGGGCTTCCCAAACACAGCGGTAATCCTTTCCGTTCCTGAAAGCGCCGGTGAGGGAAGAATCCGGGAGCAATTTTGCTTCGAACAAGCA
>JBMOJO010000181.1:0-7305 GCA_049315745.1 Saprospiraceae bacterium
AGGAGTGGATATGTATGCTTCCTGCCTTAGGCCTTTCGTTTTAGGCGAACCCCCAAATATTATTTTTCGGGGCAATGACCTGCTAAATAGATACAAATAAACAGTATATTTACAATCGGAATAGAAACAGCTGCCTGGACGACGGATTGAGGCGGGCCCTTACCCGTGGGACGGCGTCCCCGAGCTTGGTATTTGCACACCCTTTAGAAAAACCAGTTATATGTTAAAAATAGCATTGTTTGCCCTTTTGTGTGCGCTCGGCCCGCTGGCCGCCTTCGGCCAATTTAAAGGACAACCCAGCGGTAAAGGGCTGACGGTAATTGTGACCGACGGGACCTACGGTGGTAAGGACAGCCCGCTCAGCACCGGGAGCGGTGGGCCAAAGAATCAATTTAAAGACCCTATCCGCCCGCTCGGTATGGAACAGGCGATCCAGGCGGGTGCATTTCTTGAACGTCCAATTTATGGGGAATTTGGATATATCCTGGTCTTTTGCGTTGGAGATTCTATCGGCGGCAAGCAGGGGGAATACGAGTTTAACGGTGAGCTGTACAAAGGTGTTTACCGGCTTATCCGCCAGAAAGTCAGCCCCAAGGAAACGATTCCTAAAAACAAGACGGCTTACAAGCTCGAAGGGCTGGTATTTTTCCTGGGGATCTCAGGAAGTTGATGCCCCGCCTTACTGTGCCACGGTGCTTTCAGGCTCAAAAATCAGCACGGCCAAAGGTGCTACCTGAATGCCAATAGATTCAGGCCTGCCGTTCCATTCAATCGGCTCGCTGTCAACGGCTCCATTCGAATGGTGCCCTGCCCCTCCGTAACGGGTACTGTCGCTGTTGACGGCCTCGAGCCATTTGCCCGAAACGGGCACGCCGACCCGGAATGCCGGCCTGGGCACCGGGGTGAAATTACATACGACCAGCAAAGGCTTTTCGCTGTCCTTGCCTTTGCGCAGAAAAGAAATGATGGAATGATTCGCATCCCCATGGTCTATCCACTCAAACCCTTCACCTGAAAATTGAAGATCATATAAGGCGGGGTGCGATGTATAAAACGCGTTGAGCGCGCGGATCCAGTCCTGCACCCCCTCGTGGTAGCGCTGCCCCGTCAGCTCCCACACCAAGCCTGTTTCGATGTTCCATTCGGAAGTCTGGGCAAATTCGCCTCCCATAAACAGCAGCTTCGTGCCCGGATGTGCGTACATATAGCCGTACAACAAGCGCAGGTTCGCGAAACGCTGCCATTCGTCCCCCGGCATCCGCTTGATCAGGCTCCCTTTGCCATGGACCACTTCATCGTGGGAAAGTGGGAGCATGAAATTTTCGGTAAAAGCATAAATGAGGCTGAAGGTAATCTGGCCATGATGGTATTTGCGGTGGACGGGGTCTTCTTTAAAATAATTCAGCGTGTCATGCATCCAACCCATCATCCATTTTTGTCCAAAACCCAATCCGCCCGTGAACGTCGGGCGCGAAACCCCCGACCAGGCCGTTGATTCTTCTGCAATCGTTATACAATCGGGTACTTCCTGATAAGCCACCTCGTTGAATTCCCGCAGGAAGGCAATCGCCTCCAGGTTTTCTTTACCCCCAAATTCATTGGGTATCCACTGATCTCCTTCGCGCGAATAGTCGAGGTAAAGCATAGACGCTACGGCATCAACCCGCAAACCGTCGGCATGAAAGCGCTCCAGCCAAAATATTGCATTGGAAATCAGAAAATTGCGTACTTCGTTCCTTCCATAATTAAAAATAGCGCTCTTCCAGTCGGGATGGAACCCCTTTCGCGGGTCCTCGTGTTCGTAGAGGAAGGTACCGTCGAATTGGGCCAGGCCAAAAGCATCCGTCGGGAAATGCGACGGCACCCAATCCAGGATCACGCCAATACCCGCCTGATGAAAAGTATCTACCAGGTGCATGAAATCCTGGGGCGTGCCCAGGCGGCTGGTACAAGCGAAATACCCCGTCACCTGATACCCCCAGGACGGATAGTATGGATGCTCCATCACCGGCAGGAATTCTACATGCGTAAAGCCCAGGTCTTTGACGTAAGGGACTAACTCCCCGGCAAGCTCCCGATAACTGAGCGAATACGTCGTGCCTGGCTTTTTTCGCCAGGAAGGCAGGTGGACTTCATACACGGCATACGGCCGGGCCCCGGCCGAAGTCGTCTTCCTTTGCTCCATCCATTCCCGATCGTTCCACTGATACCCAAGGTCCCATACGATGGAAGCCGTCCGCGGAGGCATTTCCCACAACAATGCATAGGGATCGCCTTTTTCAAGTACCTGGCCGCGCGCCGTCTTGATGCTGTACTTGTACAATTCCCCTTTATCCAGCCCGGGGATGAAACCCTCCCATATCCCCGATTCGTCCAGCCGGATAAACAAAGGATGGGCACTTGCATTCCAGTGGTTGAAATTGCCGACTACCGAAACGCGCTGCGCGTTGGGTGCCCAGACAGAAAAGTACACGCCGGATTGTCCTTCTATGGTGATGACGTGGCTCCCCATTTTTTCATAAATACGAAAATGCTTCCCCTGCTTGAACAGATAGATATCGTATTCAGAAAAAAGACTGTGTGGAATTACTGTACGCATAAGGCTTGCTGTGATGGTGGTGGCGTAAAAATAATAAATCCTGTCACGCGGACAGGATTTATTGTAACACAAATGTCGTTTAGGGCCTTTCAAAACCGTGCCCGTTCCAAAAAGATTTTTTACTTTCCACCTTTCAGCTCGGCCTGAAGCGTTGCCAAGGCTTCCCAATTGCCTGCCACTGCAAGGCGGGCCTGCTCCGGCCAGGAGCCTGGATCGTGCATCTTGTAGCGATTGCCGGCCTTTTCCAAAACCACCTTGAGCGTTTTTACGTCTGCTTTGGCCAAATCCGAAAAGCTGACGATGCCTGCTTCTCCCAGCAGCGTTTCGATCTTGGGGCCAATCCCCTCAATCTTTTTCAAATCGTCCTTTGCCGGTTTGGCTGTTGCAACAACCGATTTTTTCGCGACAGGGGCCGCAGCCGGCTTAACCTCCGCTACCGAAGCAGCAGCGTTCTCGTGTTCCAAAAGCAGGAGAACGGAATTATCCGCACCAAAATAGGGCGAGGGGGCATAGCCGTCGGCCTGCCAGTCATTCTCCCAATCTGTATTGTTCACCAGGTAACGGAATTCGTAAGCGCGGCCCGTGGCAAGCTCCGCAACTGCCGTGTATTCACTTTTCTTTAATTGCATCGCTAAACCCTGCTCCCAGTTCCAATCATTGAAATCCCCGACCACACGCACGTCACTCCCCACCGTTACGGCTTCTGCCGGAAGGCTGAACGTCACCTTGCATACCGGTTTGTTCTTCAAAAATTGTTTTTTTAGCATGTCTAAATAATTTAACAGTTGAACAATAATACTTAATTAGGTTTGTGTAATTTTTACACTATGTTGCAAATATAGGTCAAAAAATATATCCACAAAACTGATTATCAATAAATAAGCTACTATGGCCCCATGCTCCAGGAAGATATGGCGGAGCATAAAAATGCCTCTTTCTGCAAATGGCAGACAAAAGAATAAGTATTCGGACGTAAGGGAGAAAAATTGCGCAAAAAGTACAGAATTTGCGAAATTATTTTTTTGCCGGTTTGGCTGGTTTTGACAAAAAAATAATCCTCCGGAAGGTATTAGGGAGCGAAAATAAGCGGGCAGCAAGCAACCTCAATTTTCGTTCCTAAATATACGAAATATAAGTGATGAAGTCAACAGGCCGGGCGCTAAACTGCGTGCGAAAGTTCAACCGGCCGGGAATACAAAGAGAAAGATTTGTTGCGATAAGTTATCGCGGTGGAAAAATAAGCTGTTTTTTTACGCACGAAGGCTTTTTGAGCGCGCATAGCCTGGCTGCACGACCGAAAAAAGGCGCAGTGTATGTGAAAAATAGCTGCTTTAAACCCTTGATAATCCTATTTCAACGAGCCTAAAATATCACGGCAGTTCATCCGGCCAGTATAATTCTATCAGCGTTTTTTGTGCGACAAAGTGGATAAGGACCCGGACTTCATCCAGGCCCTCTGCTTTTCGGACAGACTGCCGGCATAAGCTGGCCCAGTGTCCAAAATATTCGGTGGCTATAGTCGGGAGTACCGTTGGCTCCCCTGAAAAAGCGACATGTTGGACGATCGCCCTACCCTGCGGCAAATGGAGTAAAAGATCAATTTCCGTTTCAAAAATACGCCCGTTTTCCCGTTCCCGCAGGACATATTGCCGCAGGGCGTTCGCGGCAGGGAAATGGGCCTCAAAGCAACGCTGCCAGTCTGCCCCAATCCCCCGGAGCTGCTCGGGCCGAAGGGTTTCCCCGAGCCCAAAGTCATTGATGAGGGACGCTGCAATTTCCAGTTGCACAGCTTCCGGATAATCAGGATACAGTGCCTGCAGGTACGCAATAGCGATTTTGCCCAAAATTTCGTCTGGTACATCTGCAAGCGGGTATCCATAGACAAATGGATTGCCGGCATAGGCGATTACGCCTGGTTGCGCCTGCATCGGTTGGACAAACAACGGAGGGAAGATTTTTTTACCGGCAGGCGGGGCCAAAAAGGCGGGCGCTTGTTCTTCGACCGTACAGGGTGGGAATACCCGGCCAAAAGACCAAGTCTTCATCGCAATAGGCGAAGTTTTGCCATTCCAGGCCCATGGAGATTCAGGCGATTGGAGATCAAAGGTTGGAACATCCCCCTGCCCTTCGTGCCAGGTCCGGTTGAGCCAGCTGGTGGGCTGATGGCCGAGAGGAAAGATAAGATAATCCCTTGCGCGTGTGAGCCCTACGTATAAAAGGCGTCGTTCCTCGGCCAGCGCGCGGGCCCTTTTATGCGCCTGCACAGGATGGGCGGCAATCCGGTCGGCCAGCGCTGTTTTTTGGCCCTGCTTGTCGTAGGGGTTCACCCAGTAGTAAAGGTGACGGTTCCCCAGAAGATTCTCCAGGTCAACTTCAGGGCAATCGGAGCGGATATCGGCGCCCCAAACCTCTGCCCGCAGGGAAGCCTCGAGGTTGTGGCAGATCACCACCGGCCATTCAAGGCCCTTACTGCTGTGATAGGTGAGCACATTTACGGCATCCTGGCTTTCACCGGCACTCTGAAAGTCTTTATCTTCAGCTTCCAGCCGGTTAAGCCAAAGCAAAAACCCGCCCAATGCGGAAGCGGCCTGCAGGCGGTTGCGGGAATCTTCGTATTGCGCTGCCAGCTTCCTGAATACTTCCACATTGTCCAGGCGCTGGGAGATGTTGCCCCAGCCTGCGATGATCCGGCGCAGGTCGAGCTCGCCGAGCAGAAGGTCGAGCGTCTCGGCGCAGGACAGCTCGGCAACCCTAGGCCTAAGACCTTGCAGCATCCGGATCATGGGATAGTGTGCACCCCAGCGTTCCCCGGGCAAATTGCCGGCGTCCTGTTTTTCCAGGTAGGCAAGACGGTCTTCAATCATTTCTTCCACCGGAAGGTTTTCTGCGAGCAGCAGGATCTCCGCTACCGATAACGTATCCTGGGCGTGTAACAGATACTTCAGGCAGGCGAGGATGAGCCTGGCCTCTGCCGTTTGCATCAGCCCGGAGCGAGAAATTGCAACTTTCAGGCCTGCGCTATTCAAGGCCTCGGCCAGCAACGCACATTCGCTATTTGTGCGGCACAGGACTGCAACATCCCCTGCGCGTACCGGCCTCGGCACGGGCTCACCTTTAGGCATGACATACGCCCCGGCGCCCAGAAAATCCCTTAGGGCAAAAGCGATGCTATTTTCCATCCACTGCTTTGGCGGTGTGCTGGATTTCGCTTCCCCCTGGTCGAAGTCGAATTTCCATATATTCAGGGCCGGCCCCATCCCTGCCGGGTCGTTCGCACCAAGCCGCTTAGGGTTCAGTGCCACCTGGGCGGTCTCCATGTCGGGAAATGCCCTGCAAAAGATCGCGTTCGTCGCCGAAACGAGGTCTTCCCTGGAGCGCCATGAATCAGATTGGATGTCTTCCTTTCGGATACCCCCGGTATGGGCGATTATAGCGTGCATCAACTCCGGCGCAGCGCCCCGGAAACCATAAATAGACTGCTTGGGGTCGCCCACCCAAACAGAATACCGGGACAGGCGGGAAAGCTTGAGGAATATTTCCAACTGGATCGGACTGGTATCCTGAAACTCGTCCACCATGAGCAGGTCGAGTTCGTCCATCAGGACTGCGCGCACATCCGGACGGTCAAGCAGCTGATCCACGAGGACTTCCATATCTGTGTAGTCAATCAGCCCGCGTCTTTGCTTGTAAGCTGCATATTCCTGCATTGCAGCAGCCACCAGGCCGAACAATTCCTCTGTGAACCCTTGCAGGTCTGCATGGAACTCCGGAAAGCAAAGATGGCCACTGACAAGTGCGCGCAGCTCCTCCACCTCCCCTTTACTTTTCTTTGCAGGCTCCAGTTTTTCCAGCTCAACATAATACTTCCAGGGCAAACGTCCGCGCAGCTCGAGCTCGCGGAGTATTGCCCTGAGCTTTTGTACTACCTCGGCGGTCTTCTTCGTCGTATCTCCATTGCCGAGTATCCGCCCGACGGTATCGGAGAGCAAAAAGGGCAGGGCTTCTTTTGCCGTATTCGAAACCGCCTGATCGGGTTCGTCCAGCAATTCCCGAAAAGAAGCAAACGACCGTTTTGCGCTCTCCTGCAGGGCTACGGCATCAAAACCATTTGCCCGGGCAATTTCCGTAAGCAGCCTGACTTCTTTACGCCAATCGAAATCCCTGGTGCCGTCCAGCGATAATATTTCCCGGTAAGCCTCCATTTTTTGTACATGCGCCTCGGAAAGTACCGTAGTCAGGGACTGGTTGAAAAGCATTTGATGGTCTTCCTCTGCAATAATGGCCACTTCTGGCGAGACACCGGCTTCGTATGCGAAACGCTGGAGCAGTCTCACCCCAAGGCTATGGACTGTCCCGATCATTGCGCTGCCGATAGCCTCGGCTGCATCGGGCATTCCCGCTTTCAGCAACTGTACCCTGACCCTTTCCTGGAGTTCTGCCGCTGCCTTCTTTGTAAAAGTTGTCGCGATAATCCCCCCTGGCCTGACGTCCTTTTTCAGCAAAGCGACCATCTCTTGGGTCAGGCGGTAAGTTTTACCGCTGCCGGCACCGGCTGAAATGATTTTCAACTGCATACATTTGTGTTTAGTTAACTTGGAGTTGTGTGAAAAGTATTTTCAAGGCGCTTCGCGCCACATTATAGGGGTTGTGCAAAAAGGTTTTTGCCGCCTTCGGCGGCAGAATATTCTTTTGAAACCGACGTGTTT
>JBMOJO010000482.1:0-1665 GCA_049315745.1 Saprospiraceae bacterium
CGAAGCAAAATCAGGAAAAAGATGTCTCCATCCAAAGAATATTCTGCCGCCGCAGGCGGCGAAAACCTTTTTACACAACCCCTATTATTTATGCGACAGCCTCAATATGAGGCCTGTCGCTTCCTCTTCGTTTTTAAAAAAAGAAAAATATGAACGAACAGCAAACAAAAAACAGAAGGAATTTCCTGAAAAATGCGGCAGCTTCCCTGGCCGCATTTTCCATAGTGCCCCGCCATGTGCTCGGCGGAGCGGGCTATACGCCGCCAAGCGATCAGCTCACCAAAGGGATTATCGGGGTTGGCGGAATGGGGCTGGGGCACTTTGAATATGAAGGCACCAAATTGCTCGCGGTCTGCGATGTGGACCGCAACCACCTGAAAAGAGCCCTGGAAATCGGAGGGCCTGAAGTTAAAGGGTATCACGATTTCAGGGAATTGCTGGCCCGTCCGGATATTGATGTGGTCCATATCGCCACTCCCCCCCACTGGCACGGCCTGATGGCCGTCGCCGCTGCCGAGGCAGGCAAGGATATCTGGTGCGAAAAACCCATGACGCGCACTATCGGGGAAGGGATCAAGGTAGTGGATGCCGTCCGGAAACACGGCAGGATGTTCCGCCTCAATACCTGGTTCCGCTTCAAGGATACTTTCTATGGCCTGGGCACCGAGGTCAAACCGCTGAAAAAGGTGATTGACAGCGGCATCCTGGGCTGGCCGCTCAAGGTTACGGTAAGCGGAGTGACGGGATACGACTGGAAATTTTTCTGGAGCGGAAAAACCAACCTCGCCCCTATGCCGGTCCCCGAACACCTCGACTACGACTTCTGGCTGGGCCCGGCCCCCTATAAACCCTATAACCCCGAGCGGGTCCACGGCGTGTTCCGGGGGTATTGGGATTACGATGGCGGCGGCTTGGGCGACATGGGCCAGCACTACCTCGACCCCGTCCAGTATATGCTGGGGAAAGATGATACCAGTCCCATCCGCGTCGAAGTGGATGCCCCTCAACAGGACCCCGATGCCGTCGGCTCCTGGAGACGGGTCACCTATACCTATGCCGATGGGTGCCAGATTATCCTGGATGGCGAAAACCGCGACAAGGACGCTGCCTATATCGAAGGCCCTAACGGCAAAATTTACAAAGGCTTCCGCTCCACTATCCCCGACCTGCAGGCGTTTGTCCAAACCCTCCCGGACCCGCCTGCCCAGATCGGCGTGTTCTCTGAATCGGTGCGCAGCAGACAAAAATTTGCACTCAACGAAATGAACGGCCACCGCTCCTGTACGCTGGTCAATATGGGCATTATCGCCGTCCGCTTAGGCCGCACCCTCCATTTTGACCCCGTGGCGCAGGAGTTCATCGGTGACGAGGCGGCCAACCGCCTCGTCTCGCAACCGATGCGGGCCCCTTGGGCAATGTGAGTAAGACGCCGCCTGCAGCGGCGAAATTTTATATTTAAACCGAGGTTGATTCATTGATTTTGCGAAGCAAAATCAATGAATCAACCTCGGTTTGAAATGATTATTTGGGGGTTGTTTAAAAAAGTATTTTCGTGGCGCTTCGCTCCGAATGATGTTTTGAGAGACACGTCATTTTCACGATTTCGCGAAGCGAAATCGTGAAAATGACGTGTCTCTCAAAATAATATTCTGCCGCCGCAGGCGG
>JBMOJO010000182.1:0-7249 GCA_049315745.1 Saprospiraceae bacterium
CTCAATAGATAATTTGGCGCGAAGCGCCGAAAAAAGACTTTTTCACAACCCCTTCTTGACTTTGCGGCATGCTACGCCATGGAAAGGCATTAAACTTAAAACATTTATTTTAGAATACGGCGGCGATAACTATATTTGTGCCAACAAATATTTTTAACACATTCAGCAGGAGGAAATCATGGCGTCCACTTTACTGCTTGCGCTGGCCTTTCTGGTACTCGGCCTCGTCATCGGGGCGCTGAGTGCGACGATTATTGCTAAGTACCGATGGAAAAACACGGCCGGGATGCAAGGCGCTGTGCCCCGCGAATCCTACGAGCTCCTTCAGGAGCAGTTTACAGCTTCCAATTCCCGATACAGGGAGCTGGAATCCGAGCTGCGCGACAAGACGGGGGCGCTTGCTGCCAATGAGCAGCAGCTACGTCACGCCATAGACAAGCTGGAGGCCCAGAAAGGGGAAATTGGGCAGTTGCGCGAGCAATTCCGCATGGAGTTTGAACGGGTGGCCAACCAGTTATTAGAGGAAAAGAGCCAAAAATTTACCCGCCACAACCATGATCAGCTTCAGCTCCTGCTCGCCCCTTTGCGCGAGCGGATCAAAAGTTTTGAAGAGGGCATTGAAAAGCGCTTTATAGAAGAAACACGTGACCGCAGCTCGCTAAAACGGGAAATAGAGCAACTCCGGGAGCTCAACGTCCAGCTCAGCAATGATGCCAATAACCTGGCAAGTGCCTTAAAAGGGGACAATAAAACCCAGGGGGACTGGGGCGAACTGCAGCTCGAGACGCTGCTTCAACGCGCCGGGCTTGTCCGGACCATCCACTACGCCGCACAGTCCACCTTCAGCAATGAGGCGGGAAAGTTGCAGAGACCCGATTTCATTATTCACCTGCCCGAGAACAAGCACCTCGTCATTGATGCCAAAGTATCGTTGAGCGCTTATGAGCGGTACTGCAGTCTGCCCGAAGGCGGCGAGCGGGAAAAGGCACTAAAGGAACATCTGGACAGCCTGCGCAGGCATATCCGCGAGCTGGGCGGCAAAAATTATCAGCAGCTCTATCAGATCAACGCCCCGGATTACCTGATCTTGTTCGTCCCCATCGAACCGGCATTCGGTCTTGCCATACAACAGGACCAGAAGATTTTCCTCGACGCCCTCGACCGGAACATTGTGCTCGTCAGCCCTTCTACCCTGCTGGCGACGATGCGCACGGTGGCGTTCATCTGGCGCCAGGAGAAACAAAAGAAAAGTGTACTTGAGATTGCCCGACAAAGCGGAATGCTTTACGATAAATTCTGTGCCTTTGTCGAGGAGCTCAAGAATATCGGTTACCGGCTTGACCAGGCGCAGGCCGCCTACAAAGAAGCCCTGCACAAACTCAGCGAATCCCCGCGGCATGGGGATTCGCTGATTGGCAGGGCAGAAAAAATACGCGAATTAGGTGCAAAGGCATCGAAGCGGCTTCCCAAAACGCTACTGGACACCTCCGGGGAGGATCGGGAAGCCGCTCCGCCACTTATTGATGAACAATGATCGGTTTGCGTTGTATGCCCGCCTTGTCCGAAATCTGCAGATAATAGAGCCCCGGTGCCAGATTGGGCAGTACGAGCTCCTCACGCGTACCACCGTTGACCGCCCATTGCTTCAGGATACCCCCCTGCGGGTGGATCAAAACAGCGGTAGCCGGGGTAGCGGATTTGCGCTCGAGGGTCAGCAGATTTCCAGGTACGGGGTTGGGATACACCTGCCAGTCTGCTGTTAATGCCTCCGGCTCCATTGCCTCGGGTGCAAGTTCCAGGCCGTCCAACTCGCTCAGGCCGAGTCTGGAGAAGGTCGCACGGCTGTTCTTTTTGAACAGCGGAACAGCAGGCTGGGCAGCACCCGTGGACTTTTTCCAGATGCGGAACACATAAGGCGTACCCTCGGGCATGTCCCATACGGAGAGTGCCAGGTTTTTACCCCTGAACACAGCAGAACCATGAAGCCTGCCGGCAGGGCTGAAGACACCGACTTCATCACCAGGCTCAAGCAGGTGTTCAACGCCTTTGGCATGAAGGACAATCGTGGAGTTGACCATCGGGTTTTGGACCGGCGACAGGCTGAACTGCGTGGTGCGAGCGCGCTGGGGTTCTTCTGTGGCCGCCAGCCCATTGGAAGTCGCCTGCATGTAGGCATCCGGGAAAATCAGGGTATCCCTTCTGGACAGGTGGGCCCAGTAGGACTTTCCTGGCGTGAGGTTGCCGAGGCTGTTAAACCCATACATCGCGGAGTAGGCATTGCCCTGCATATCTTTCACCAGGTCGAGGGAACCATTCAGCGAAGCCAAAGCTTCAGCTACAGGCCTTGGCGTGAGCGACCAAAACGGAAGTATATGCCAGCCGGCCTCCAGGACAATCGGATTTGCGGAAGGCAGGATTTTGCTGCCGCGGATATCTACTGTAGCGGCCCGTTCCATATAAGCAAAGTATCCTTTTTGAGGGTTGAGGCTACCCAGCTCGTTCAGTCGGGAGAAGAAATTGGCCCTTGCGCCGTTGGCATCCTGTATTTCGCGCACCGCAGTACCCGCAGGGGCAAACACATCAAACGGGTTTGGGGATTCCGGCACGACCGGGAAACTGATCATATTAAAACCCTGGGCAAGGGAGAGCGAGAAAGTGAAGACCGCCGCGGTGGATACATTTTCCAGTCTGCTCACCCCATTGGCGGCAAACCGGTTTGTATGGGAGGGGATACCGTTGGCAACGGCATTTGCATACCTGGCGTTTACGCGGTATTCCATTTGATTGCTCAATTTCCATACCCGCACCTGGAATACCTCACCGGCGGCCATCCCGTCTTTTTGTGGCGTGAGCGGATTATCGCCGCCTACCGTCATCAGACTGTTCTGGCCACTCCACACTGAGGCACCGGCACAGCGTTCCTGGGCGCCGTCTGTATAGAAAATACCGATATAATCCCCCAGGGCCAGCGCATGGCCATCCAGGTCGCCGGTGAGGCGATCCGACAAAATGACGAGGTGCTTGGCGGGCGTTGGGGCCATTGCCCAACTCGAGGGGGGGGTATTTGAGGCTTGTTGAATAAGGACCGCTGCAGTCTGCCCGTTCGGCCAGCTGATTTTCAGCGTATCCGTCTTCTGGGCTTCCTGTGGATTAGGCATACAGGTGACGAGGAGTTGCTGGCTGCTCTGTCCGGATTCGACCGTCCCGAGGCTGATATTAACCCAGTCTGGTTTTTTGAGAATATTACAGGCGGCTTCCGCATTCACCTGAAACGACTGCGTACCGCCGGTATGCGGATATGTAAGCACAGAGGCGGTTACCAGCGCACCCGACTGACTTACCGTCAGCTCTTGTCTCAGGCTACCGGACTGGAATACCACGGTACCCGTTCGGGTTTGAAGCGTGGGGTTTGCTGTACAGGCCACGGAAACCTGGGCGCTGCCCCCTCCCCCGCTGCCGGGTTGTACACTCAGCCACGCCGCCGAAGGGCTTGCCGTCCACGCCCCGGAACTCTCCAGGGTGAGCGATTTCTGGGATGCGGTATTGGAAAATTCCAGTAATCCGGTACTAATCGTGAGTGCTGCAGCGCCGGTCACAACCAGGGTATAATCCTCTACTTCCCTGAAGTCGTTGACCGCACAAGGCAGGGGCAGTTCCCGGGTGTCAACGCTTACCCGCATGCGGATATCGCCCGAAAGTGTGCCTGCCGGGATTTGGATGGTTGCGCTGACCGGGCGGTTGTTTTGCTCTGAACCCTGGAAGACTTGTTCGCCCGCATCGGAGAAATCGCCGTCGCGGTTAAAATCGGCCCAAACCCGCCAGAAGACCGTTCGCAAGATTTCCCCAGACGCCATTCCCGGCACGAGGCGGACCGTTTCGCTGCTGCCCGGACGCACTTCCGTGCGGATCTGCGTGTAGTTCCCATAGCCGTAATTATTGCCGGAGGTATTGCGTTGTGCCCCGATGCCCACCTCTTCGATAAAGGTGCGCATAGAGTTCCCATAGCTTGCACAGTATGCATCATTGCAGCCGGTGGTAGTGGCACTGACGGTGGGCGACCAGTCCGTCTCTCCGGAGCTGCAAACCGTTTTGAGCCTGAATTCATACGCCGTACATGGCTTCCTGTTTAGGATAATGACACGGTTTGCGCCCCAGTTGGAAAGTTCTACCCAGCTGGTTTTGTCCCTTTCCCGATAAGCGATTTTATAGAATGCCCCGGACACCGGGGATGGGTCCCAGGAAAATATGACATGGGAGAGCCCTGTTTCGGTAGCGCGCACGTTAGATGCCGGGACGCAGGTCAGCGGGGCACCTTCCACCGTAAAACTGAAGAGGGCATTAAACTTTTCACTACCCGCCAGTTGGAAAGGCTGGAGGCTGTCCGTCTGAAAATACACGCCGATTTTGTAGGTGTCCGTGCCGAGTTTCAGTCCGGCATTTGAAAACGGAAGCATCGTCGTGACGGCTGCGGGGCGCAGGGTATCCGCAAGCGTCGTCGTGCCGATGATCCCGAGTTGCTGATCGAGTTTGCTGAACAATACCATCCGGATTTTTCCTTTAAAGCCCCCGCTGCCGGTATTTTTGAGCTGTACGCTCACACTAAATGGCATATCTGCCTTGACCGGGTTGGGTTGCAGGAGATGCGGGGACTCCATTGACAGGAACGCGGTTCCGGCAACGACAGGGCCCACGCTGTCCTTACACGCCAGGTAAGTGCGGAAGCGGAGGTAGGTGGCATTGATCCTGGAATATTGACCGGGACTCAGGCGGCTCCTGCAACTCGAGCGGGAATAGGACATGATATTCCGCACGTCGGGCGAGAATGGCTGCCCGCGCGCATCCAGGGCCAAACCGGTATAATTACAGGAAGCATCAACCTGATACTGCGCACAACCAATACCGAGCAGACCGGGATCCGCAGGGGTATCGCACACTAAATCCCCTGCCGTCGAGCAGTTGGAACCATCCACCAACTCGTCTGTCGCGGGCAATACATTTCCACAGTTGGCCATCCCATGGGTATGCAGCAGGCCAAAGAAGTGGCCCATCTCATGGGTAAGGGTCGTAGAAGTCAGCAGGCCGTCGTCCATGACGATAAGGTCCGGTTGACGGGAGCCGGGGAGGTAGGTATATCCGCCTACCCCACCCCCTTCAATTGTGGGTACGCAGTAGATATTGACCACATTGGCCACATAGCTCCGGGCGACCAAAGCAGATTGTTGAGAGATGAAAAAGTTGCGCAGCGTGTTGTCGTCAATATACTTCACCGATGCACACTGAAAGAACCGGAGCCCGGCATTAGCGAAGTACTCGTTCAGGACGACCACTGCCCTTTCCAGCGTGCTGTTGGTCACGTCCGTCTGCCCCGTAGCGCTCCTGACGACATGGAACTGAACCGGCAGGTTGACCAGCGTTGTGTTTTTGGCGTCATATACCCTGCGAAAGGCACCTTCCATCTGGCGCAGCGTATCCATACTCCTTTTCAGCAGTTCAATGTACTCTTTTTCGCCTCCAAGTCGGCAGCCGATATCTTGTGAAAATGAGGCAAGCGGGAGAAGGGACACCAGCAGCGCCAGTGCAGTTTTAAATAGTGGTTTCATAGGAATATTCAAATATTGGTTATTTATCTTTTCAGCAGGCTGAATGGGTCAGCCCCTTTTTATCGCAGGCAAAAAACGGCCAGGGGCTGTATGTGCACGCACATAGGGCCCGGGAAGGTCGTTCCGCGTTATTTGCCTTTGATATGCCAAAGATGCCGCGACTTTAGTGCAGCGCCAAAAACAATATTGGTATTTTGTTGATTTTTTTTAAAAAAAATATTTTATAAAATATTGATTTTAAAATTTTTATTATTACAATTCGTTGAAAAAAATTAAAAATTTACCATTGCGGCCCTTAAAGGCTAAACAACAGGAGCGTATGTGGAAACACGGCCCTGTCTTTGCGAATGACCGTAATTTTAAATCGGCATTTTCATTTTAATACAATGATAAACAACAATAATCAAATAAAATTATATTTATATGTATATTTTTTTATATATGAAAATGAAAAAAATGCCCTCTGGGCGAAAAAGGACCATTTTCACCACATAAAAATCCCCCTGCGATAAGCATATAATTCCAGCAGCGGCAAAAGGCCGGTCACCCGTCCTGTTCAGGGGCTATGCCCAGGGCAGCGTTACCTCACGCTGGATGTGGCCGGGAGCGGCCACCCAATCCTCCAGGAAATGCGTTATGATATCGAGATGATCGAACATTGGTTTGTCGGCCCACCCATGACCACCGACGAGGCCTTCTACGAGGTAGTAGGGTTTATCCAATGCTTTGAGATGGAGGGCGATACTTTTGCTCCCGTACAGGAGCAGGTAGCCCGGCAGATGAGGTGCGCAGTAGTGGTGGGAATCCGATCCGAAAGGAACGAGCGGATCGTCTATGCCGTGGAAAAGAAGCGTAGGGAGGGCATTTTCGCCCGAAATCCATTCCAGCTCGATGATTGCCGCAGCCATTCCGATCACCCCCGCGTACCTGAACCCCTCGGGCAACAGGGCTTCCGGCCAGTAGGCTGCGTGGAGAACGGCCTCGGCTCCGGCGCTGCTTCCGCAAAGCACTATGGGCGGCGGGGCCATAAATCCAAAAACCCGGGCATTTTCGTGCAGGTAGCGGGTAGCATCCCAGATATCCTCTGCCGCCGCCCGGAAAGTGGCGATTTTGTTTTCTGCAGGCTGGTCGCAACCAAAAGAGCGTCCTTTCATCGTTAGCCGGTAGGTAATAGAGGCTACAGGATACCCCTTATCGGCCAAATTTTCTGCAAATTGCACATAGCGGGGATCATCCCTCCGCCCTTCCGAGAAGCCGCCGCCATGAACGAACAAAATAAGGGGATATCCTTTATTATATTCGCCTGGAAGATAGACATCCATAGCCAGGGACGCTCCGCTTTTTTCGGCATATTTCACGCCATTGCGCCGTTGAATTTTTTCCGGTCTTCCCTTCAACAACCGAAAAGCCCTGCGCAGCCAATTCCAGTTAGAATCTTTTTCCAATTTTTTTACACAAAAAAATCAAAGCTTTCTTAGCTTTCCTAATAAATCCCGTATCTATTTGACAGATCATACTATTTAATCGGGGTTGTGTAAAAAGTTTTTTTAAGGCGCTTCGCGCCAAATTATGTTTTGAGAGACACGTCATTTTAACGATTTCGCTTCGCGAAATCGTGAAAATGACGTGTCTCTCAGAAGAATATTCTG
>JBMOJO010000019.1:0-29636 GCA_049315745.1 Saprospiraceae bacterium
AAATCGTGAAAATGACGCGTCTCTCAAAACATAATTCGGCGCGGAGCGCCGTAAGAAACCTTTTTACACAACCCCAAGGACGTGTCTCTAAAAACATAATTTGGCGCGAAGCGCCAAGAAAAACCTTTTCACACAACCCCACAATCCCGAAAAGATTTTCTTCGGCGCTTCGCGCCAAATCATCATCCGCAGAAAGCGGTGCCGAGCGGATTTGTGCGCAAATCCTGGTCTAAAATTTCGGGCACAGGATCGTCTCGTTGTTGTAATTGCCCAGGAAAGCGAGGGAAAATTCGATGGCCCCCTGTCGGCGCCCTGTGGTGTTCAGCCCACTGAGGTTGGCGTCATAGCTGATACCGAACAGGAAATTGGAATGTTCCAGGCCCAGCATGAGGACAGCGGCATCGAGCCCCAGGTTTTTGTCGAGGTTGCGCACGGGGCGGACCCAGCCGCCGAGGTGTAGGGCGGCACCTTTGGTTTCGTTCATCAGGAAGCGAAAATTCCCTCCTGCATTTGCCGCGAGGTGCGGGCCCTGCAAATAGGCCAGCGCACGCGGAGAAAACTGGAGCGTATTGCCCAGGGGCAGTATCAGGCTGATATGCGCCGACACCTTGCGCATCAGCCTGTCGCTGTCTTTCACCGTTTCGAGGGTCTCGTTTGCAAAAAAACTCACCTGTGGCTCATTGATATGGAACATTGATACCCCGGCAAAAATCCCGGGCTTGCGGTAAGGTGCATAAGCATAATGGATTCCCGCCCCAAAATCAAAGAAGGCAAAGTTGTTTTCGGGGAAAAATTCGCCTGTAGGGTCCGTATAACCATCTTTTCCATTGAACTGGTCGTTGAACGTCAGGTTGTTGTAATTAACATTGCGCTGGGCCACACCCATCTGGAACCCCGCGGAAAGAAAATGATTGCCCTCCCGGCTCAGTGCTTTGTGGTAAGCACCGGTAATCGCCATCTGATTGGTGAAAAAGTTGGCCGCCGAGGCGCGGTCGGAGGAAAAGACCACCCCGGTACCGAAAGCATCCCTGCTGTTTTTCTTGTAACTACCTGCTTTAAAGCGCAGGTCGGCGGCTACCCCATAAGTCGCGTAAGGCTCATCCAGAAAATTCCGGCCCTGATCGCGATAGATCATTGCGAGGCGATAACCACCATCAAAAACCCCTGACAATGCAGGGTTGAGGGATAGCGGAGATGCATAAAACTGCGTAAAGTGCTGGTCCTGCCCATGTGTCCGGGCTGTTGCCAGGAGCAAGAGGGTGCAGGAAAAGGCCGTTACCCTGGCGCACTTCGCTGCGTTGCAGATATCTGCTGCGCTAAAAAGCCGCTCAAAAACGTGCCTTATACTATCAAAGTTGATATTTCCCATCTGAATGCTTACCTAAATTTTACTAATAATCAACGGATTTTAATGATTCTTATTACTTTTGGGCAAGCATCTGACGAACATCCGCTTGAATTTATGCAATACGGGATTTGCCCTTACAGTGTCGTTCCCTTGCGCAGCGCCCCTGCCCACAGCAGCGAGATGCTTTCCCAGCTTTTATTTGGCGAAATGGCAGAGATCCTGGAAACCCGGGGCAGGCAATGGTCGAGGGTCAGTATGGTCACCGATGGCTGCGAAGGCTGGGTGGAGACCACGCAGCTTCAGGAAATTCTTCCGGAAGACTTTGCCCGCTGTGCCCATCACTTCGCCTATTCCCTTGAGCTGACTTACCCGGCCATGGGCCCGGATCAATTCATCCCGATCACCATTGGTGCCCGTCTGCCCAACTTTGACGGTCTGCACTTCCGCCTTGGCAAAGTCCTGTTTACCTTCAGCGGGCAGACCTTATCCTCAGCGGATATCCGCCCGGGCACCGATTTTCTGGTCAAAATGGCCAGGCGTTACCTCAACACCCCCTTCCTGTGGGGGGGGCGGTCTCCTTTTGGTATAGACGCTCCGGGGTTTGTCCAGATGATTTACAGCTTCGCCGGCATTCCGCTGCCCCGAACGGCACTCGCCCAGCTCGAGCAAGGCACCAGTGTTGATTTTCCCGAAGAGGCTTTGCCCGGAGATATCGCCTTTTTCGAGAACAGGGCAGGTAAGATCACGCACGCAGGCATCGTCCTACCCGAGAATAAGATCATTCATGCGTACGGCTGCGTCCGGACCGACCTGCTGGACCATTATGGGATTTATGACGAATCCCGAAAAATCTATACCCGCCGGCTGCGACTGATCAAACGGCTCTTACCGCAGGCACCGGCGCCGGCAGTGGAAGCGGCGGCCGCTACTGCGCCCCTCCTATCCTGAAATCTCCCTGCAGGGCCATAAAGCCTATTTGGGCAATGGCCCCAGTACATCCTCTACTTTCAGATAATTGATCTTCCCCAGCTTCAGGGCCCTGAGGCCCGGCTCTATCTTCGCCTGATCGCCGACCACCACCAACACCATATTTTTGGGGTCTATATATGCCTTTGCGACGCGCTCGATATCCCCTTTGCCTACTTTCAGTACCTCGCCGATATATGCATTGAGATAGTTTTCCGGCAAATTAAAAAAGAGGACGTCGGCCACCTGCGCGGCAATATTTTCGATGGATTCGAACTCCCCGGGAAAGCCCAGGGCGAGGTAGTTGCGGGCTTTTTCTGCCTCTTGTTCCTGAACGGTGCGGATCGCGTTGAACTCTTTCACGAATTCGGCCACCGCCTTATCGGTTGCATCGCTCTGAACGGCGGAAGCCCCCAGGAAAGCCCCTTTGCCCTTGGGCATATTAAAAGAAGAGCTCGCACCGTAGGCATACCCATGCACCTCCCGGATATTGGTATTCAAGCGCGAGGTAAAGGAAGCCCCGAGGATCGTATTCATCACCTGAACGGGAAAATAATCAGGGGTATTCCGGGATAAGCCGGGGTGCCCGAAGCGCAGTTCGGACTGTGCTGCGCCAGGCTTGTCAATCAGGAAAATCTGGAAGCCCTTGGCCTGAGGGGGGTCGGGAACGGCAAAAGGCTTCAGGGCCCCGGCCTTCCAGTCGCGCAAAAGTGTGCCCAGCAAACGCTCCGCCTGCATCCGGTCCATATCGCCGGCGATGACCAAAAACCCATTCCCAGGGTGAATATACGTACTGTGGAAATGATGTAAATCCGCCGATTGAACAGCTTTAATCGAAGCTTCCGTCCCATTCGCCGGCCTGGCATAGGGATGTTCTTTTCCAAAAACGACCTGGTTGAACGCCGTGGAGGCAATTATGCGCGCCTCATCATAGGACTGTTTGATCCTTACCAGTCCTTCGGTTCGCTTGCGTTCGAGCTCTCCGGCATCAAAACGGGGCCGGAGCAGCATATCGCCCAGCAAGGGAAGGGCCTGTTCCAGACGGGCACTTGGGCTGAACAGGCTCAGCGACAGGCGGTCCCTGGCGGCTACAGCCCCGAGACTAATCCCGAGAAAATCAATCTCTTCGCTGAACGCCAGTGCATTTCTGTCCCCGGCGCCCTCATCGAGCAGATCGGCTGCCATAGCTGCGAGCCCGGGCAGCGCTGCCGGATCATAAATACTGCCCGCATTGAAAACGAAAGTCATCTGGACGATCGGAAGGTCCCGCTTTTCTACCAGGTACACCGGCAGGCCATTGTCCAGACGGAATGCCTGGATTTCAGGGAGTGTAAGTGGCCGGACAGGCCCCGGGGACGGGTAAGTACCGCGTTCAGCTTTCTGTGCCTCTACCCTGGCCACGATGGCCATTGCAAAGAGGAAGGATAAAAAGCATATATTTTTCATTGGCATTGGATATTTGATATTTGATCAATCGGATAAACCCCCTACTCCCCTTTTATCGCCAGTGTTGTTTTTCCTTTAGGCACCACACTTAGCAGCAGGCGGTTCTTTTCCGTGAGGAAGGACCGGCATGCCGTGGAAATATCTTTTGGAGAAAGCGCCTTGTACCTGGAGAGGTCTTCATTGGCCCAGTCGGGGTTACCGGTATGATAGAAATAAGTCTGAAGCGATTCCGCTTTGCCGAGCAGCGACTGGGATTCGGCGAGGAAGCCGGCCTCGCGTTGATTGACTACCCGCTGGAGCTCCCTTTCTGTGGGCGGCTCCTGTGCGAGTACGGCGAGTTCTGCATCAACTACTGCTGCAACCTCCTGCAGGGTATGGCCGGGCCGTGCCGTGATGACGATCATAAACATGGACCCCAGGGCTTGGGAGCTTTGATACGCGCTCACCGACTGTGCGATGCCCATTTCGTAAACCAGTTTTTTGTACAGCCGGGATGTTTTTCCGCCGGTAAGCACATTGGCCACCACATCCAGTTCCGCATCGCCCGGTGCCAGAAAAGCAGCAGAGGGATAAACCATATACAGGCGGGGAAGCTGCACATTGTCTTCCAGGGTAATAACCTTAGGCGCTTCCAGGATATAATTCGGTGCCACAGGCCGGAGTACCGACTGGCCCGCAGGGATTTCCTCAAACCAGTATTTTACCCGCTTCAGCGTTTCCACGGGGTCAATATCCCCGGCAATAACCAACACGGCGTTGTTCGGCACATAATACTTCCTGAAAAACTCGACGACATCTTCATAAGAAGCCGCCGTCAGGTCGTCCATATAACCAATCGTCGGCCAGTGGTAAGGGTGGTGTGCCGGGAAAAGATTTTGGACAATCGCCTCGAAAGCCAGGCCATAAGGTCGGTTTTCATAGCTCTGGCGGCGCTCATTTTTCACTACATCCCTTTGCCCGTCCACTTTGCCCGGGGACATGGCGTCCAGCAGGTACCCCATACGGTCAGACTCCAGAAATAGTGCGACATCTAGTGCATTGGACGGGAGCGTTTCATAGTAATTGGTCCGGTCTGTTGTCGTAGAGCCGTTATTTGACCCCCCTACCTGCTCCAGCAGGTTGTCAAAATCCCCTTCTGCTACATTGCCCGACCCCTCGAACATGATATGCTCGAAAAGATGGGCAAACCCTGTCCTGCCTTGCTTTTCATAACCCGAGCCGACGTGGTACCACACATCTACTGCAACCATTGGGATGGTGTGGTCTTCGTGCAGGATTACCGTCAGCCCATTGGCCAATCGGTGCATCTGGTATGGTATCCCGATACTGGCCTGTGAAATGGCGAGAACGGGTAAGAGCAATGCATACCCAGACAGTAATAAGAATTTAATGGAGCCTTTCATGAATAATGGTTTTTTGGCTATCGAAATCTGTTACATAAACCCCTTTTCCCGCATCCAGTCGTCATTGAAAAGTTTACCTACATAACGGCTGCCGTGGTCATGGATTACGACCACTACCAGATCGCCGGGGCTTAGGCGATCTTTTAACTGAAGTAAGCCCGCCACGGCGGAACCGGCAGAATACCCGAGCAAGAGGCCCTCTTCCCTGGCCAGCCGCCGTGCCATTACCGCCCCGTCGCGGTCACTTACTTTTTCGAAGTGATCAATGGTGTCAAAATCAATGTTTGCGGGGATGATATCTTCCCCGATACCCTCCGTAACATAGGGGTAAATTTCCGCGGGGTCAAAAGTGCGGGTCTCGTGATATTTTTTAAGGGCCGACCCATACGTGTCCACGCCCCAGACCTTCACCTCCGGATTTTTTTCTTTCAGGAACCTGCCCGTCCCGGAAATTGTCCCGCCCGTGCCCACACCCGTGATCAGGTGGGAGACCAGCCCATCGGTTTGTTTCCAGATTTCCGGGCCCGTCGTCTCGTAGTGTGCCTGGCGGTTGGAAAGATTGTCGTACTGGTTGCACCAGTAGCTATTCGGGATTTCGCCGCTCAGACGCCGTGCCACGGAATAATACGACCGGGGGTCATCTGCCGGCACATTGGTCAGACAAACGATCACCTCCGAGCCGAAGGCCCTGAGGACATCCAGTTTTTCCTTTGATTGTTTGTCGGTAGTCGTAAAAATACAATGGTATCCCTTTACTGCCGCGGCGAGCGCCAGCCCCATGCCGGTATTACCGGAGGTACACTCGATGATTGTGCCCCCCGGCTGCAAATCGCCCCGCGCCTCGGCATCTTCGACCATCTTCAGGGCCATACGGTCCTTGATCGAATGCCCGGGGTTGAAGGTCTCAACCTTCATCAACACCTTTGCCGGTACCTCTGCACAGACCCGGTGAAGTTGTACCAGCGGGGTATTGCCAATCGTTTCGAGGATATTTGAGTAGTATTGCATGGGTAACGATAATAGAATTATTTAGCGTAACGGATTTTTACAAAAAACTGTGGGTCCCGGGCACCCAGCATTTTGGCAGCGGCAGGGGAAAGCACTATGATGATCCGCGGATCATAAATAGTTGGTGGTATGGGTCCGAGTACCTCTGCAAATATTTTTCCCTGGTTCATCGGATTTTCAATTTCAATTACCGTATGCTTTGCTGCATGATTGAAGCGCGCAAAGAAGGACGAGCCTTCTTCCGGCCCGCCTTGCTGCCAATATGCCGGGCCTTGAAGTTTTTGGAGCGTCCTGCCCTTTGCAACCGACTCGAACTTCTGCCGCAAGGGCAGGTTGCGTTTCAGCAAAGGGTGGACCGGCTCCGGGCGGTCTGCTTCGGATATGCCCAGAATACTCATCCACCCGATCGGGATCAACATGCCCGGCTTCAACGTATTGCCACTGATTTCCCCCCGTGCACTGATTTCGCTTACGGGCAGTTTAAAGTACTGGCCGATACGAAACAGCGTATCGCCTTTTTTTACAACATACACCACCGGGGCAAACATCCTGCGCGATGCCTTTGCAGGCAAATACCGGACAATCGCCCGGTTGGGGATAGGGATCCGCACCTGCTGCCCAACGGACACCCGCTCCCCAAGCCCATTGTTAAGGTACTGCAATTCCTGGTAATGCAGCCCGTAAAAACGCGCCAGGGAAAAAAGAGTCTGCCCTTGTTTGATCGTGTGCAGATAAATCTTTTCCCCGTCTTCCACACTCAAATAGACCGTATCCGAAAAAGACAGATAACCTGTAGTATCAAGGGGCACGCCCTTTGCCTGTGCCGGCAGAAGGGCAAGCAGCACGTAGAATATTGCGCGCTCCATAAATTCAGGGGGTTTTGGCTACGAAAATTGGACGAAGCTGTTGGGTTTTTAATTCATCACACATCAACGCCGCCCCAAAAATAGTCATTTTATCCTAATGGTTTTATTTTTGGGCACGTATCGCATTTCGATGACCATCTGTGCGCGCAATAGGATATGTCACCATAAAAAATTTCGACACCGCCTCCATGAAAACAAAGAAACAAGTTCTGGGAATCATCCCTGCCCGATATGACTCCAGCCGTTTTCCGGGAAAGCCCCTGACAGATATCGGTGGCAAGTCTATGATCCGGAGGGTCTATGAGCAGGCTGTAGCGAGCAGTATGCTCGACCACGTTGTCATCGCGACCGATGATGCGCGGATATACGATCATGCGAGAAGTTTTGGGGCAGAGGCCTTATATACCCGGTCAACGCACCCGAGCGGTACAGACCGCTGCGCGGAAGTCGCTGCTTTATTGCCCGGATTTGCGATCTGCATCAATATCCAGGGCGACGAACCCTTTCTCGACCCCATACAGATCGAGAAAGTCTGCCGCCCCCTCTTGGAAGCGCGCGCGCAGATCAGCACCCTTGCCCTGCCCATTCAGGACCAGGAATCGCTCTTTAACCCCAATATTGTGAAAGTTGTCTTCAATAAAAACGGGCATGCCCTGTATTTCAGCAGGAGTGCGATTCCTTTCCTCAGGGGCGTCGAAGCGTCGGCATGGGCGGGTAAAGCGGCCCATTATAGGCATCTCGGTTTATATGGCTTCCAGCGGGAAACCCTGCTGGCCGTGGCCGGGCTCCCTCCTTCGGGGCTCGAACGCTTGGAATCGCTCGAACAGCTGCGTTGGCTCGAGTATGGCTACTCTATCTTTATCGCCATTACCGACAAGGATTCCATCGGCGTTGACACCCCGGAAGATGCCCAAAGGGCCAACGAGTGGCTGCGCAACAGGACCTGAACGGGACTTGCTATAAGAGGTTGTCCGGGCCAAATGGAAACGGCAGGAGCGCCGCTGCGGAGGGAAACTCCAGCCACTGCCCCCCGTTGCCCTGCATCAGTATCCGCACGGGGCTTTTCTGCCGGGCTTCTGTTTCGCTGATGACCTGCCGGCATGCCCCACAGGGGGAGACCATCTGCTGCACTGCGGAAGCGCTGATACAAATCGTACCCACCGCCATCCCCGGAAACATTGCGGCGGCAGTAGCCAATACCGAGCGCTCCGCACACAGACAAAGGCTGTAAGAAGCGTTTTCCAGGTTGGCATGGCCAATCATGCGGCCATCGGCCATCCGAAGGGAAGCCCCCACCCGAAAACCGCTGTACGGCGCGTAAGAATGTTGCTGGGCATCTTGGGCACACCTGATCAATTCCTTATCTTTGACGTCGAATTCCGAGCTGCCGGCATAGACCCGGTAAGCTACGGTATAAGTTTTTTCCTCCATTTAACCTGATTTTTGCGGATAACACGATTTTTTGCCCAAACTGCAATGATACCAACAAAAACACGCTTTTGAGGTTGTGTAAAAAGTCAGATCGCTGCGAGTGACACAAAATAAATTCAATTTATGAATAACGTTCTGATCATTGGGGCCGGTCTGTCCTCTGGCGCTTTGATTGACTATGTCCTGTCTACGGCAGCGGAAAAAGGCTGGTTCATCACCGTTGCCGATGCCGATCCCTATAAGGCAGAAAAAAAAATCAACGGGCATCCCAACGGGCGGGCTGCGTGGCTGGACGTGCACAAGGCCAATGACCGCCGGGACCTCATCGGCAGGGCCGACGTTGTGGTGTCCCTGCTCCCGGCCCATTTACACCTCGAAGTGGCATTTGATTGCATCAAGCTCAAAAAGCACCTCATTACAGCTTCCTATGTTTCCCGGGAGATGTACAGCCTTGGCGACCAGGCCAGGGAACGGGAGCTCATCTTTATGGGGGAGATGGGGCTCGACCCCGGCATTGACCACATGTCGGCTATGCGGATTATTGACGATATCAAAGCGAAAGGCGGTAAAATCCAAGCATTCCGATCGTTTACGGGCGGCCTGGTAGCCCCCGAGAGCGATGATAACCCCTGGCATTACAAGATTTCCTGGAACCCCAGAAATGTCGTGCTCGCCGGGCAGGGGACTGCGCAATACCTTGAAGCGGGCAAATTGCGCTATATCCCCTATCACCGCCTATTCCAGGAAATCAGGACCATGGACATCCCTGGCGCCGGGCGCTGGGAGGCCTATGCCAACCGGGACTCCCTGCTCTACCGGGATATCTATGGCTTATCCGATATCCCGAATATCCTGAGGGGCACCCTTCGCTATCCTGGTTTCGCAAAAGCCTGGGCTGCACTCGTCCAAATCGGCCTGACCGATGCCGACTTTCCCCTGTTCCAGTCCGGCGAACTGAGTTATTACGAGCTGCTGGACGCATACGTCGGTAAATATGAAGGCGGATCGCTGAAAGAAAGAGTTAGTCAAATGCTCGGGGAAGACATCAACGGCGAAGTCATACAAAAGCTGGAATGGCTTGGGCTTTTCCGCAAAAAAAAGATCAAACTGCCCAATGCGACCCCTGCCCTGATCCTCGAGCACCTCATCCGCGACAAGTGGCAACTGAAAGCGGCGGATAAAGATATGGTCATCATGCACCACGAAGTCGAATATCAGCTTGAAGGGCAGCATTTTCTCCACCAATCTACGATGCAACTGAAAGGCAACAATGCCCAGGATACCGCAATGGCCAGAACGGTGGGCCTGCCGATGGGTATTTTTGTCAGACTGGTAATCGAGGGGCGCATCAAGTCGCGGGGCGTACAGATTCCGGTGACCCCGGAAGTATATATCCCGGTGCTTAAAGAGCTGGAGCAGTATCATATCGTCTTCGACGAAACCGTCACCCCACTCAAACCGCATTGAGCCGCTTTTGGGGCATATCGCCCGCAGGGGCATTCCAGGGGTTTCAGTTGATGAGGCAGGCCAGCCTGCTCCTGTCATCGGTAATTTTGGTAAAGTGTGCGTTCCCTCCAGGCGAGATTGGCATTTACGAGCAGCTGTTCTTCGTTCAGTACGCATTGAGTTTTTTCTGGGTGAGCGGCCTTATCCAGGCATTGCTTTCCATGTACCCCCGGCTTGCCCCCCTGCAGCAGGAACAGTTCCTGTTTGCGGCATACCTGGTGATGCTGTCTATCAGTATCCTGCTGACAGGCATGATGTATGGAGGCAGCAAACCGCTTCTGCACTTTTTGACAGGGCAGGCGGAATTACCGCATTATACCCTTTTTTTATTCCAGCAATTGCTGCACCTGCCTACTTTTTTACTGGAATATCTCTTGCTCCTAAGGCGACGTCCACGCGCAATCATCGGGTTTGGCGCCCTTTCGTTTGGCGGCGCACTGCTGGCTATCGGCATCCCGGCAATGACCGGTCGGGGCCTGGAAGGGGTATTCTGGGGCTTTACCCTCCTCGGCTTTATCAAGCATAGCTGGCTCATCTATGAAATTTCATGCCTCAAGGGCACATGGAAGTACGCCTGGCCGACGCTAGGCCCGTGGCTGTCGCTTGCCCTTCCACTCATGGCATACACCTTCCTGGGCGGCCTGATCCAGGCGTATGGTGGATGGTCTGTGAACCGGTATTATGCGGGGGACAGCGCCCAGTTTGCCCTTTTCCGCTATGGTGCGAGGGAATTTCCGTTGATCATAGCCCTCAGCGAAGCCCTGAACGCAGCCCTCGTGCCGCTTGTCGCAGGGCGGGGCGCAGAGTCCTTTGCAGAAATCCGGCACAAAACCCTGCGCCTTATGCACCTTATCTTCCCGATCAGTATCCTCCTGCTCGCCTCCAGTCAATATTGGTTTACCTGGATATTCAATTCGGAGTTTAAAGACAGTATTCCCGTACTCAATGCCTTTTTTCTCCTGGCCATCAGCAGGGTAGTATTTCCGAGAGCTATCCTGATCGGACTGCGGGACAACCGCGCCGTGCTCGCCTTTTCTGTGCTCGAATTTGGCCTGCTTGCCGTTGCTGCCGCTTATTTGCTGCCCGTCAGGGGAATTCAGGGCGTAGCCCTCGCTACCGTGATCGCATTCTGGGCCGAAAAAGCCCTGCAAATCGCCCGGCTGAAATACCGGTTTGGCATTGACCCGGATACCTATATCCCCATGGCCTGGTGGCTCGGGTATTCCGTGCTCATGTTGGCGGTTTATTCCGCAACTTTGTGAAGGGCAAAGCGTTATTCGAAAAGTAGCTTTTTGTAATTACAACGGACTTGTTGCGATGGTCATCGTGGTGGGAAAATGAGCTGTTTTTAACCCATGAGCATCCCATCTCAACAAGTCTGATAACTATTTCTACATGCAGCACCTCGCGGCGAATAAAATATCCCTCATCTGCTTTGTTGGGGCAGTCCTCTGGGCTTTACCTGCAGGCGCTACCCACAACCGCGCAGGGGAAATTTCGATCAAGCAGGTAGGGGATTGTGCAAGCAGCCTGAGGGTCCAGGCGACTATCGTCACTTATACCAAAGCCAGCAGTACGCAAGCAGACCGCGATACGCTCACGATCTGCTGGGGCGACGGACGCTGCGAACAAGTCGCCCGTGCCAACGGACAAGGCTCGCCCAGAAAAGGGGAGGTGCTGGAAAACGATACCAAAAAAAATATCTATATCGCCTTCCATACATACCCTGCGCGCGGCACTTACGTCATTTCCATGACAGACCCCAACCGCAACGGCGGCATCCTCAACGTCAACTATCCGAATTCTGAACAGATCAAATTCCATATCCAGACCACCTATACGTTCCCCAATCCTCAATTCCAAGGGTGCAACGACACCCCGGTACTCCTGCAACCACCGGTTGATTTTGGCTGCGTCGGCAAGCCATTCATCCATAATCCCAACGCCTATGATACCGATGGCGACAGCCTGAGCTTCCACCTCATCGTCCCGCTCCAGGACGCAGACCAAAAAGTCCCAAATTTTCAATTTCCCAATAATATCAATCCAGGCCCAAGGAACAACCTCTCCATCAACGAACGCACCGGGGATATCGTTTGGGATGCCCCGCAGCGGGCCGGGGAATATAACCTCGCCATGATTATCGTGGAATACCGCAACGGTGCCCCTATTGATACCATCATGCGGGATATGCAGATCCTCATTCTGGAATGTGACAACCTCCCCCCGGTAATCGAAGTCCCTTTTGAAGAGATTTGTGTAGTCGCCGGGCAGGTGCTCGAGTTTAAAGTAACGGCTACTGCGCCTAAAAGCGAACTCCTGCAAAAAGTAAAACTCACCGCCCTGGGCGGGCCTTTCGAAACAAGCGTCAAACCCGCCACCTTCAGCCCAGCGCTTACAACCTTTCAGAACCAACCCCTGGTGAAAACGTTCCGCTGGGAAACTTCGTGCGAACATATCAGCGACCAGTTTTACGCCGTCGTATTCCGGGCGGTGGACAATTATTTCAACCGCGACTCTACAGGCCTGAGTACCCTAAAAACGTTACGTATCAAAGTTGTTGGCCCCCCACCTGAGGGGCTGCGCGCAGAATCCGTGGGCAGTACGATAGAAGTATCCTGGAATAGACCCTACGTCTGTGACAATGCCCTCAACAATTATTTTCTCGGCTTCACCGTTTGGCGCCGGGAAAACAGCAACAGCTTCCCCCAGGATACCTGCACGCCGGGACTCTCAGGTAAGGGGTATGAAAAACTGACCGAGTTCGCCATCCGGGAAGTCAAAAATGGCCGCTATGCCTATACCGACCGCAACCTCGACCCCGGGCGCACGTATTGCTACCGTGTCATCGCAGAATTCGCGAAGCTCACCCCAGGGGGGCGGTATGCCTACAACCTGGTAGAAGGCCTCCCTTCCCGGGAAATATGCCTGCAACAAAATCGGGATTTGCCCATCCTGATCCAGGCGGATGTCGTCCAGACGGGCACCCAGAATGGCGCCGTACGCGTCTGCTGGACTAAACCTGCCGATCTGGATACCCTGGCGCATCCGGGGCCTTATAGTTATGCCCTGCACCGGGCAAGCGGTCTAAACCCCGCTGCAAGCGCTTTTCAACAAACCGGCCCCTTGCTCAGCGCACCTTTTTTCGCTACTGCCAATGATACCTGCTTCCTGGACAGCGGCATCAATACCGCCGCAAACCCCTATAGCTATAAAGTCCTGCTCTTTACAAGAGGGAACACGACTACTCCATTCGGTGCAACAAAGGGCTCCTCGACCGTTTTCCTGGGCGCTGATCCAACGGATAAAGGCGTCAGCTTGAGCTGGCAGGAAAATACCGCGTGGGACAACTTCCGCTATGTCATAGAAAGGCAAAACAGCTCGGGCGGCTTCGATTCTATTGGCGTAACCAATGCCGGCAGCTTCCAGGACATTAACCTCCTCAATGGCCGTCAATATTGCTATCGCATTAAAGCCTTTGGCACCTATGGCATTCCCGACCTGCCGAGCCCCCTGGTCAATTTCTCACAGATCGTCTGCGCAGTGCCCCAGGACGACGTCCCTCCCTGCCCGCCCAAGCTCACAATTGACAACCTCTGCAACCGCCCTGCCGATTGTGCAACTGCGGTCGAGACTGTAAACACCCTTACCTGGAGCGATCCATCGGCCGAGTGCCCTGCAAGCAGCGATGTCGCAGGATACCGTATTTATTATGCCGCCCGCCCCGGGGAAAAACTCGCTCCCATCTCGAATATTAACGGAGCCGGAAACAGGACCTTTCAACATCGTCCGCAGGCAGGCCTGGCCGGTTGCTATGCCGTCACCGCGTTCGATTTCCTGGGCAACGAAAGCCCCATCGGCGATACCCTATGCGTGGATAACTGCCCCGCCTACCAGTTGCCCAATGCATTTACCCCAAACGAAGACGGCACCAACGACCGCTTTACCCCCACACAAGCCTGCTTTATCGCAGAAATTGACTTTAAGGTCTTCAACCGTTGGGGACAGCTCGTTTTTCAGACCAAAGACCCTGCAATCAACTGGGACGGCAGAAATCTCAACGGACAATTACTGCCGGACGGCGCCTATTATTATGTTTGCCGGATCTTCGAGCAGCGCCTGGAGGGCGCACGGGAATTTAACGCCCCGCTTTCCGGCTATATCCAATTAATCAGTGGAAATTAATCTATGTTCACCGGAATTATCGAAGCAATCGGATATGTGCAGCATATCCGTACAGATGGGTCAAATGTACACATCACCGTCGCATCGTCAATTTCTGACGGCCTGCGTATTGACCAGAGCGTTGCCCATAATGGTGTTTGCCTCACTGTCGTGGCACTTGCAACAGGCACACACACCGTTACAGCCATTGAAGAAACGTTAATACGGTCTAACCTCGGAAACCTCCGCGAAGGCGACCCCGTCAACCTCGAACGCTCGATGCGCAGCGACGGCAGACTGGACGGGCATATCGTTCAGGGCCATGTGGACACTACAGGTATTTGCACCGGTATCGAAACCCGGGACGGGAGCTGGTACTTCCATTTTTCCTATCGCCCTTCCCCCGAACATCTCCTCGTGGACAAGGGCTCCGTGTGTATCAACGGTGTGAGCCTGACAGTGGTAAACCCCGTCGAAGACAGGTTTTCTGTAGCGATTATTCCCTACACCTACGAACACACCAACTTTGCCCACTTAAAGACGGGTGCGGAAGTGAACCTCGAATTTGATGTAATTGGAAAGTATATCGCCAGATATGCGGCGCTTTATATGCCTTTGTCCGCGCAAGATAAAAAATGAGGGGTTGTGTAAAAAGTCTTTTGCCGCCTACGGCGGCAGAATATTATTTTCAGAGACACATCATTTTTGAAATTTCGCTTCGCGAAATTTCAAAAATGATGTGTCTCTAAAAGATAATTTGGCGCGAAGCGCCAAGAAAAACCTTTTTACACAACCCCAAGACTTTTAAGCAGTTAACTGCTTAAAAGTCTTCTTCAATCCCTTCTTCCTCTTCCAGATAAGCGAAGCGGCTCTCCAAATCAGCGGCCTGGCTGCGATGGGTCACGATCATGTGATCAAACTTTCGCTGGCCGGTACCTGCGGGAATACGTTTGCCGACGATGACGTTTTCTTTCAGGCCGGAGAGGGTATCTGTCTTTGCGCCGATTGCCGCCGTACTCAGTACCTTGGTCGTTTCCTGGAAAGAAGCGGCAGAAATCCAGCTATACGTTCCCAGGGAGGATTTGGTAATCCCGAGCAGGAGCGGGCTGGACGTCGCTGCTACGGCATCGCGAAACGTCACCAGCGTTTTATCGTTGCGTTTGAGATAGGAATTCTCTTCCCTGATCTGGCGCAGCGTCACCAATTGCCCCGGCTTGAGGCGGTTGGAATCGCCGGACTCCGTAATCACTTTTTTATCGAAAATCCAGTCGTTCTGTTCCAGGAAATCGTAGCGGTCCACTGCCTCGCCTTCGAGGAAGTTGGTATCTCCGGAATCTTCGATTTGCACCCTGCGCATCATTTGGCGCACGATTACCTCGATATGCTTATTATTAATGGTGATCCCCTGTGAGCGATAGACCTCCTGTACACCATTTACCAGATACTGCTGCACGGCGAAAGGCCCCTTGATATTCAGGATATCCCTTGGCGCAACAGAGCCATCTGACAGTGGGGTGCCGGCGCGGACGAAATCTCCATCCTGGACGAGGATGTGCTTGGAAAGGCCGATCAGATATTTGCGCACCTGTCCGTCCTTTGCCGTAGTGGAAATTTCGCGGTTGCCCCGTTTGATTTTGCCGAAATTCACCACCCCGTCAATTTCGGATACGATTGCGGGGTTAGATGGGTTTCTCGCTTCGAATAACTCCGTAACCCTGGGCAGACCCCCGGTGATATCCTGGATTTTGCCAAGACTGCGCGGAATTTTCGCGATCCTATCCCCTGCGACCAAATCCTGCCCATCCTCGATAGAAAGATAAGAACCCACCGGCAAGGTATAGTTCTTGAGTTCCTCGCCATCCTTTGAGACGATAGAAATTACCGGAATCTTACGCTTATTCTTACTTTCGATGATGACCTTTTCGGCGAAGCCGGTCTGGTCGTCGAGTTCGCGGCGATAAGTCACCCCTTCGTCAATACTATCGAAACGTGCAATCCCGCTGAACTCCGAGATAATTACCGCGTTGAACGGATCCCAATCGCAAATGCGCTGGCCTTTCTGGATTTTTTGCTTATCCTGCACATAGAGGGTTGCACCATACGGAATATGGTGGGAGACGAACTGCTTACCGGTGTCCTGGTCAACAATACGGATTTCGCCGGTCCGGGAGAGTACGATAGAGGAGCCGTCGCTTCCGTCCCTGGACGTCTTCGTCACCTTCATACTATCGAATTCCACCACCCCGTCGAACTTGGACAGGATTTCCGATTCTGTTTTCGACAAAGAAGCGACCCCACCGACGTGGAACGTACGCAGGGTCAACTGCGTACCCGGTTCGCCGATAGACTGGGCTGCGATGATCCCTACGGCATCCCCCATTTCGGCGATACGCCCGGTAGCCAGGTTCTTGCCATAACATTTCGCACATACACCGCGCTTTGTCTCACAGGTAAGTACCGACCGGATGGTCACCGTCTCGATACCGATCTCTTCGATGTGATTGGCCGTACGCGTATCAATATACTCACCTGCGTGCAGGATGATTTCATCCGTGACCGGATGGTAGATATCATGCAGCGTATAGCGGCCCTCGATACGAGAAGCAAGTTGTTCGATAATTTTCTCCGTTTCCTTCAATGCGGAAGTTTCAAGGCCTCTGAGGGCATTGCAATCATCCTCTACAATAACCACGTCCTGTGCTACATCCACCAGACGGCGTGTGAGATAACCCGCATCTGCCGTTTTGAGGGCTGTGTCCGCGAGGCCTTTCCGGGCGCCGTGGGTGGAGATGAAATATTCCTGAACGGAGAGGCCGTCCACGAAATTGGAAAGGATGGGGTTTTCGATAACTGCGCCGCCGGTATCCCCTGACTTACGGGGCTTGGCCATCAGGCCACGAAGCCCGCAAAGCTGCTTAATCTGCTGTTTTGAGCCACGGGCACCGGAGTCCAGCATCATGAACACCGAGTTGAAGCCCTGCTTGTGCGAGGCGAGCTCGCGCATCAGCGTATCAGTGATTTTGTTATCGGCGTAAGTCCATTTGTCTATGATCTGGTTGTAGCGCTCATTATTGGTAATAAGCCCCATGTTGTAGTTGTCCCAGACCTCTTCGACTTCCTGGTGCGCGCTGTCCAGCGTCCTTTCCTTGATAGAAGGCGTGATCAGGTCGCCGAGGTTAAAGGAGAGGCCACCCCTGAAGGCCCAGGTAAAGCCGAGATCTTTGATATCGTCCAGGAAGCTGGCGGTGACGGCAAAATTTGTACGCTCGATCACCTCGCCAATCACCTTTTTCAGGTTTTTCTTGGTCAGCAGTTCATTCACATAAGGGACATCCTGGGGTACGACCTGGTTGAAGATTACCCGACCGGTAGTCGTATCCACCAGGCGCGTGACGAGTTGCCCGGGAGTTTCTTCGACCTTCGCGCGGACTTTGATTTTCGCGTGGAGGTCCAGTTTCCCTTCATTGAAAGCGATAATCACTTCCTCAGGAGAGTAGAACTTCATATTCTCTCCCTTTACCTTAACAGCATCCGTAGAGCGGCGCTCTTTTGTAATATAGTAGAGGCCGAGTACCATATCCTGGGAAGGCAGGGTAATCGGGGTACCGTTCTGCGGGTTGAGCATGTTATGCGAAGACAGCATCAGTACCTGGGCTTCGAGGATAGAAGCCTGGCTGAGCGGTACATGGACTGCCATTTGGTCGCCGTCGAAATCTGCGTTGAAAGCCCCGCAGACCAGCGGGTGGAGCTGGATGGCCTTACCCTCGATCAGTCGGGGTTGGAAGGACTGGATCGAGAGGCGGTGCAGCGTAGGGGCACGGTTCAGCAGGACTGGGTGCCCTTTGAGGATATTTTCGAGGATTTCCCAGATGACCGGATCCTTGCGGTCCACCAGTTTCTTTGCCGATTTGACCGTCTTGACGATCCCCCGCTCGATAAGTTTGCGGATGATGAAAGGCTTGAAGAGCTCAGCGGCCATATTCTTGGGAATACCACACTCGTGCAGTTTCAGCGTAGGCCCCACCACGATGACCGAACGGCCGGAATAATCCACCCGCTTGCCCAGAAGGTTTTGACGGAACCTCCCCTGCTTTCCTTTAAGGATATCGCTCAGCGATTTGAGCGGCCTGCCGCCTTCCGCCTTGACCGCATTGGATTTACGCGAATTATCGAACAGCGAGTCCACCGCTTCCTGGAGCATGCGCTTCTCATTGCGGAGAATCACCTCAGGAGCCTTGATCTCCAGCAGACGCTTCAGGCGGTTATTGCGGATAATGACCCTGCGATAGAGATCGTTCAGGTCGGAGCTTGCAAAGCGGCCGCCGTCCAGGGGAACGAGCGGGCGAAGCTCCGGCGGTATCACGGGCAAGTACTGGATGACCGTCCATTCCGGCCGGTTTTCCATACGCGTCATTCCCTCCCGGAAAGCCTCTACTACACGCAGACGCTTCAGCGCTTCGGATTTACGCTGCTGAGAAGTTTCGCTTGCAGCCTGATGGCGCAGATCGTAAGAAAGCTGGTCCAAATCCAGTCGGATCAGCAGCTCGCGGATTGCATCGGCGCCCATTTTGGCGATGAACTTTTTGGGGTCCGATTCATCCAGCATCTGATTGTCCTGCGGAAGCGTTTCCATAATCTCCAGAAACTCTTCCTCGGAGAGCAGGTCCATGGCGCTAACACCATCCGGCGCCTTAATCCCTGCCTGAATAACGATATAACGCTCGTAATAGACCACCGACTCCAGCTTTTTGGAAGAAAGGCCGAGCAGGTAACCGATCTTGTTCGGAAGGGATTTGAAGAACCAGATATGCACGACGGGTACGACGAGCTTGATATGGCCCATGCGTTCGCGGCGCACTTTTTTCTCGGTAACCTCTACCCCGCACCTATCGCAGACAATCCCTTTGTAGCGGATACGCTTATATTTGCCGCAATAGCATTCGTAATCCTTTACAGGCCCGAAAATCCTTTCACAAAAAAGGCCGTCTCGCTCCGGTTTATAGGATCGGTAGTTGATCGTTTCGGGTTTGAGCACCTCGCCGAAGGACCGCTCCAGGATATCATCAGGAGAAGCCAGGCTAATCGTGATGCTGTCGAAATCCTGCTTTTGAAGGTTGGTCTTTTTCTTTAAAGACATATACTGCTTGGTTTAATACAGGTTATTCAAACTTGACGTCGAGGGCCAGGCCGCGCAATTCATGTACCAATACATTGAATGACTCGGGGATATTTGGCTCCGGCAGATTGTCCCCTTTCACGATAGACTCGTAGGCCTTTGCCCGGCCCACGATATCATCCGATTTAATGGTCAGCAGCTCTTGCAGGATATTGGAAGCGCCGAAAGCTTCGAGCGCCCAGACTTCCATTTCACCGAAGCGCTGGCCGCCGAACTGGGCTTTACCGCCGAGTGGCTGCTGGGTAATCAGCGAGTAAGGGCCGATCGAGCGGGAGTGCATCTTATCGTCCACCATGTGGGAAAGTTTGAGCATATAAATTACCCCAACGGTGGCCTGCTGATGGAACCTGTCCCCGGTCTCCCCGTCGTGCAGATAGGTCTGCCCGAGCGAGGGGAGCCCGGCTTTTTGTATCCATTCCTCGATTTCTTCCCTGCTCGCCCCGTCAAAAATCGGCGTTGCGAATTTCACCCCGAGTTTTTCCCCCGCCCAACCGAGTACCGTTTCGAAAATCTGGCCCAGGTTCATCCTGGAAGGTACCCCAAGCGGGTTCAAGACGATATCCACCGGCGTCCCGTCTTCGAGGAAGGGCATATCTTCGATGCGAACGATCCTGGAAACAATGCCCTTGTTGCCGTGGCGACCGGCCAATTTGTCCCCCACTTTCAGCTTGCGCTTTTTGGCCATATAGACCTTTGCGAGCTTGAGTACGCCGGCCGGGAGTTCATCACCAATACTGATATTGAACTTTTCGCGCTTGTATCGGCCAATCTCTTCGTTCACTTTTATCGTATAATTGTGCAGCAGGCGCGCCACCAGCTCGTTTACCTTGGCATCGCCGGTCCAGTTGCTGTAGTCCACTGACGAATAATCCACTGCGCGGAGCACGTCGGGGGAGAATTTTGCCCCTTTGGGAATGATCTCCTCGCTGTAAATCGAGCGCACGCCATTGGAGTTCTTTCCCTTAAGCAGGATTTGCAGCTTGTCCACCAACTTCGTGAGCAACTCGTTGAGCTCGATCTTGTGCTGATCGTCCAGGCGGGCGAGCTGGTCTTTTTCAGCAGTTTTCTGCACTTTATCTTTTTTGGCGCGCGAGAAGAGCTGCTTGTCAATCACTACGCCGTTCATGGACGGCGGCGCTTTCAGCGAAGCATCTTTTACATCTCCCGCCTTATCGCCGAAGATGGCACGGAGCAATTTCTCTTCAGGTGTAGGATCGGACTCGCCCTTTGGGGTAATCTTCCCGATCAGGATGTCCCCTTCCCGCACCCATGCGCCGACGCGTATAATCCCGTTCTCGTCGAGGTCCCTGGTGGCCTCCTCGCTGACGTTGGGGATGTCGTTGGTGAGTTCTTCTTCGCCCAGCTTGGTATCGCGTACGTCCAGCTCGAAATGTTCGATGTGCACGGACGTGAAAATGTCTTCCCTGACCACGCGTTCGGAGATCACGATCGCATCTTCGAAGTTGTAACCTTTCCAGGGCATGAAGGCCACTTTCAGGTTTTGCCCGAGCGCGAGTTCGCCATTTTCGGTGGCATAACCGTCGCAAAGGATCTGCCCTCTCGTCACCCGGTCCCCCTTCCGCACGATCGGGCGGAGGTTGATGCAAGTGCCCTGGTTGGTACGCCGGAATTTCACCAGGTCATAGACCTTAAGATTATCTTCGAAGAATACGAGCTGCTCATCTTCCGAGCGGTCGTAGCGAACTTCGATACGGTTGGCATCCACGTATTCGACGACGCCGTCCCCTTCTGCATTGAAGAGCATCCTGGAATCCCTGGCCACTTTTCCTTCAAGCCCTGTGCCCACAACCGGTGATTTAGGGCGGAGGAGCGGTACGGCCTGGCGTTGCATGTTAGAGCCCATGAGGGCGCGGTTGGCATCATCGTTTTCCAGGAAAGGGATCATAGAGGCGGAGACGCCGACGATTTGGTTGGGCGCCACGTCCATGAACTCGATTTCATCCGGTGCCAGTACCGGGAAATCCCCGGAATCCCGGCACTTGATCCTGTCGGAAAGGAAATTGCCCGCTTCGTCCAACGGGGCATTGGCCTGTGCGATGCGATAGAAATCCTCGCCCTCTGCCGAAAGGTACAAGGCTTCGCCCGACCTTTCCACCCTGCCGTCGGTTACTTTGCGGTAAGGCGTTTCCAGAAAGCCCATTTTATTGATCTTCGCATGCACACAGAGCGTAGAGATCAGTCCGATGTTCGGCCCTTCAGGCGTCTCGATTGTACACAAGCGGCCATAGTGTGAGTAGTGGACGTCGCGTACCTCGAAACCTGCGCGCTCGCGGGACAAGCCCCCCGGGCCGAGTGCGGATATCCTCCGCTTATGGGTGATTTCCGATAGCGGGTTGGTCTGGTCGAGGAACTGGGAGAGCTGGCTGGTGCCGAAGAACGAGTTGATGACAGAAGACAAAGTCCTGGCGTTGATCAATTCCACCGGGGTGAACACCTCGTTGTCCCGCACATTCATCCGTTCGCGGATAGTGCGCGCCATCCGTGCGAGCCCCACGCCGAACTGCGCGAACAATTGTTCGCCCACTGTACGGACACGGCGGTTGCTGAGGTGGTCAATGTCGTCAATATCTGCCTTTTGGTTCATCAGGCTTACGAGATATTTGACGATAGCAATGATATCCTCTTTTGTAAGCACCAGAATATTCTCGTCAATCTGCTGCTCGAGCTTGCGGTTGATTTTATAGCGGCCCACCTCCCCGAGGTTATAGCGCTTATCGGAGAAGAAGAGTTTTTCGATAATCCCGCGCGCAGTTTCTTCATCGGGCGGATCGGTACCCCGCAACTGTTTGTAAATGTACTGCACGGCCTCCAGTTCCGAGCTCGTCGAATCCTTTTGGAGGGTGTTGTAAATGATCGAGTAATCCTGATCAATATCATCCTTCTGCAGGATCAGCGTTTCGGCACCGGAATCGAGGATGAGCTCGACATTATCTTCGTCCAGGACGATATCGCGCTCCAGGATAATTTCGTTGCGTTCGATCGTAACGACTTCGCCGGTATCTTCATCCACGAAATCCTCGACCCAGGAGCGGAGCACGCGGGCTGCAAGTTTCCGGCCCATGGCCGCCTCGAGATTTTCCTGACTGACCGTCACTTCGTCCGCGAGGTCGAAAATATCCAGGATGGCCTTGTCGGTATCGTAGCCGATCGCGCGCAGCAGCGTTGTTACAGGAAATTTCTTTTTACGGTCAATATAGGCATACATGACCGTATTGATATCCGTTGCAAATTCCATCCAGGCCCCCTTGAAAGGGATGACCCGGGCAGAATAGATTTTTGTACCGTTCGGGTGGACACTTTGCCCGAAAAACACCCCAGGAGAGCGATGAAGCTGAGAGACAATCACGCGCTCGGCGCCATTGATCAGGAAAGTCCCCTTCGGCGTCATGTAGGGGATATTCCCAAGGAAGACGTCCTGTACGATTGTTTCGAAATCTACATGCTCCTCATCATTGCAGGAAAGGCGCAATTTGGCCTTGAGCGGGACACTGTAAGTCAATCCGCGCTGCATACATTCGTCAATCGAATAGCGGGGTGGGTCAACGAAGTAGTCCAGGAATTCCAAAACGAAGATATTCCGGGCATCGGTGATGGGAAAGTTCTCCTGGAACACTTTATAGAGGCCCTCATTGATGCGGTTTTCCGGGGTAGTTTCCAATTGGAAGAACTCCTGGAAAGACTTGAGCTGGATTTCGAGGAAATCCGGATAATCGGAGGAGAATTTTGTTTTGCCGAAGCGGACGCGCCGCTCTTCGGCAGAAATAAACTTTCCGTTGGAAGTCATTTGCGATTCTTTTATTTTGTTTCACGCCCCATACTGGGCCAGGCGCCCGGGAGGGGCATGTAATGCCTCTTTGCAGCGTTAAAAGGGTGAACGACCCTATTAGACAGCGATAGGCTTAGCAGGTTGCGCACAACCTGCTAAGCCTTAGTAGCGATAAGAAAGTAAGTACCAATTGCTTTAACAACATGTTTTTTTTGCCAAAGACCGTCGTTAGGGCGCTTACTTAAGTTCGACCTGAGCGCCTTGTTCCTCAAGTTTTGCCTTGAGCGACTCGGCCTCTTCTTTGGAAACCCCTTGCTTGAGCGGGCTTGGCGCACCGTCAACCAAATCCTTGGCTTCTTTCAGGCCAAGACCGAGCAGGTTTTTGACTTCTTTCACTACGTTGAGCTTTTGGGCGCCTGCAGAAGTCAGGATTACATCGAATTCTGTCTGTTCTACAACCGCTGCCGCGCCGCCGTCGCCGCCCGCTGCAGGAGCAGCAACCGCAACTGCCGCCGCTGCCGGCTCGATACCATACTCCGTTTTGAGGATGTCCGCCAGGTCTTTGACTTGCTTGACCGTCAGGTTTACCAGCGTTTCTGCGAGAGCATTCAAATCCGCCATTGTCGTTTCTTTTAAGATAGTAACAAAAAATTATATGTGCGGTGAGCTTGGAAGCCAAAAGGATGTTTTGCCGCAGGGCCGACCGCTTGCATAGCCCCCGGCAATGGGCGCACTACGCCCCGCGGTCTTCGAGCGTTTTGAGCAGGCCCATGATTTTCTGGCCGCCCGACTGAAGCGCACCAATGACGCTGCTCGCCGGAGACTGCAGCATCCCGATGACTTCGCCGATCAGCTCTTCCTTCGTCTTGAGCTTCACCAAAACATCCAGTTGGTCGTCGCCCGAAAATACCGCAGCGTCAATATACGCCCCTTTGAGCACGGGCCTGTCGTTGGAGCCCCTGAATTCTTTTAACGTCTTAGCCGGGAGATTGGCCACGTCCGCGAACATAACGACCGTTGGGCCGTGCAAGAGCTCGAGTACCTGATCGTAATTCCGCTCCGCAGGAGCACCTTCGAAAGCTTTCTTGATCAGTGTATTCTTGATCATCTCGACCTTGATACCTTTTTGGAAGCAAAGCCTTCTGAAGTTATTTACCTGAGCTACCGACATAGACGTTACGTCCGTGAGATAGAAGTAGGAGGTATTCGAAAACTGGTCCTTCAACTCCTCGATAGTAGCCGTTTTTTCTGCCTTGTTCATCTTTTCTCTCTTTTAGTAAAATTAACGAACTACTTTAGGATCAACTTTAATACCCGGGCTCATCGTGGAAGCGATCGAAATAGACTTCATATATGTCCCTTTAGCCGTAGAGGGCTTCATTTTCTGAAGCGTGGTGAGGACTTCGTTGGCGTTTTCGATCAGCTTTTCAGGCGAGAAAGACACCCTGCCAATAGAAGCGTGGATAATTCCGTACTTGTCCACCCGGAAGGAGATCTTTCCTTTCTTCACTTCCGCCACCGCTGAAGCTACATCTGCGGTGACCGTTCCAGTCTTGGGGTTGGGCATCAGGTTGCGCGGACCCAGGATTTTACCGAGGCGACCGACCTGGGCCATCACCTGGGGCATTGCGATGACGACATCCACGTCCGTCCAGCCCCCGAGTACTTTCTGCACCAAATCGTCGAGGCCGACATAATCGGCGCCTGCAGCCTTGGCCTCTTCCACTTTATCCGGTGTACAGAACACTGCCACCCGCTTCGTCTTGCCTGTACCATGCGGCAGCGCCACCGTCCCGCGGAGCGCCTGGTCCGGCTTTCTCGGATCAACACCGAGGCGCACGTGGATATCCACAGAAGCGTCGAATTTGGTTTGGCTGACTACCTTGACCAGAGGCATTGCCTCTTCGAGCGTGTGGAGCTTGAGGCTATCCACCTTGGAAGCCACAGCAGCACGCTTTTTACTCAACTTTTTTGCCATACATTGCTTGATTTGAGGTGAATAACATCCGCCCACAAATGGGGCAGACTCCCTGCCTGACTATGAATTAACCGTCTGATTTTTGATTGCCGCCCCATGGTGGGGTTCCTTCTATCGTAAGCCCCATACTGCGCGCCGTACCCGCAACCATTTTCATAGCCGATTCGATCGTGAAGCAGTTCAAGTCCGGCATCTTATCTTCTGCAATCGCACGGACCTGTTCCCAGGTCACCTTACCTACTTTTTTGCGGTTGGGCTCGGCAGAACCTGTTTTGATTTTTGCAGCCTCCAGCAACTGTATCGAAGCAGGTGGCGTCTTGACGACGAATTCGAAGGACTTATCCTTATAAACGGAGATGAGCACGGGCAGGATTTTACCCGGCTTATCCTGAGTAGCAGCGTTGAAACGCTTACAGAATTCCATGATGTTTACCCCTTTCGAGCCCAATGCAGGACCGATGGGCGGCGCCGGGTTGGCCTGCGCGCCTTTCACCTGGAGCTTGATATAGATATCTACTTCTTTTGCCATGATGATATTTGCGTTACGTGGTTTGATGGCCGGTGACCGGGCATGCTTCAGGGAAGCGTAACCGGAAAATCACTTTTCCGGAACAAAAGCTGCCAGGCCAAAAATTGCCCGATTGAAAATATATTGTTTCAGGACGCCTTCTCCACCTGCATGAAGTTCAACTCCACTTCGGTGCCCCGTCCAAAAATTTTGACGATTACTTTGAGTTTTTTCTTTTCTTCATTCACTTCCTGGACATCGCCCACGAACTCCGTGAAAGGACCATCTATAATCTTGACCGTTTCACCGACGATGAAAGGCTCGATTAAAGACTCGACCGCATCCTGGGTCTCATCCACTTTGCCTAGCAAGCGGTTTGCATCGGATTCCCGCATGGGCGTAGGTGTGTTCTTGCCCAAAAAATGGATTACATTGGGGACATTCGCAATTTGCTGGATGACCTCTCCCGACAACTTTGAGGGCAGCGCCTCGATGAGGATGTAACCCGGAAGGATATTCCGTTCGGAAATAACCTTTTTACCAGACCGGATCTTGTACACCTTTTCCGTGGGGACCAGCACCTGGAAAATGAAATCTGCCCAGTTATTGAGCTCGATTTCTTTTTCGATGCGCTCCTTGATTTTGCGTTCCTTACCGCTGATGACCCTTAAGGAATACCACTTTTTTTGTTCAGACATTAGCCCGTTCCCTCGCTTTAGATACCATAAATCAGATTCAGGCCGGTTTTAGAAACCACGTCCATTAAAAAAACCAGAAGTGCGAAAATAATCGAAGCCACAATAACCACGATCGTACTGCTCTGGAGGTTGGGCCAATTTGGCCAGGTCACCTTGTTGATCAGTTCATTATAACTTTCCGCAACGTATTTTTTTATTGTCTCCATATCTTTGACGAATCTTTGCAACTTAGCAAATAGCACGGGCAGAAGGACTTGAACCCTCAGCCTACGGTTTTGGAGACCGTCGCTCTACCACTTGAGCTATGCCCGTTTAAAATTGAGGCGCAGAAAAAAAAGTTCCTGTCAGGGGGAAAAGCCGGTAGCTCTAACCCCTGACAGGCATATTAAGCGCTGTTAGCGCACGTTTTAATCGAGAATTTCCGTTACCTGGCCTGCACCTACGGTACGGCCGCCTTCGCGGATTGCAAAACGGAGACCTTTTTCCATGGCAATCGGGCTGAGAAGGCTCACTTCCAGGGAAACGTTATCGCCTGGCATAACCATCTCGACGCTGCTTGGGAGCACACAATCCCCGGTAACGTCCGTCGTACGGAAGTAGAACTGCGGGCGGTAGCCGTTGAAGAACGGCGTATGACGGCCACCCTCCTCTTTGCTCAGGACGTAAACCTCGCACTTGAATTTCATGTGCGGCTTTACGGAACCAGGTGCACAGATAACCATGCCACGGCGGATTTGCGTCTTTTCAATACCGCGCAGCAGAAGCCCGGCGTTATCCCCCGCTTCGCCACGATCGAGAAGCTTGCGGAACATTTCCACACCGGTAACCGTGGAAGTCAGCGGCTTGTCTTCTTTCTTCATCATCCCGACGATTTCCACCCCTTCGCCTACTTTGATCACACCGCGCTCGATACGGCCGGTAGCGACCGTACCACGGCCGGTAATGGAGAAAACGTCTTCGATTGGCATCAGGAACGGCTGGTCCACCAGACGGACGGGCTCGGGGATTTCGTTATCCACCGCATCCATCAGATCTTTGATCCGCTGTACATAGACCGGATCGCCTTCCAGTGCCTTCAGGGCAGAACCTTTGATCACACTCGAATTATCCCCGTCGAACTGATAGGAATCCAAAAGTTCGCGGACTTCCATCTCGACGAGTTCGAGCATCTCTTCATCTTCTACAAGGTCAACCTTATTCATGAAGACCACAATCCGTGGGACACCTACCTGGCGTGCCAGCAGGATGTGCTCCCGGGTTTGTGGCATCGGGCCGTCCGTAGCGGCAACCACCAGAATCGCACCGTCCATTTGTGCTGCACCGGTGACCATGTTCTTTACATAGTCGGCGTGACCCGGACAGTCCACGTGCGCGTAGTGACGCTTGGTGGTCTCATATTCGACGTGAGCGGTATTGATCGTAATACCTCTTTCCTTTTCTTCAGGAGCCGCGTCAATAGAATCATAATCGCGCTTCTCGGCCAGACCCGCGTCTGCGAGTACCGTAGTAATAGCAGCAGTCAACGTAGTCTTACCGTGGTCAACGTGACCGATGGTACCGATGTTTACGTGAGGTTTGTTGCGTTCGAATGTTCCCTTAGCCATCAGTATAGAATTTTTGGATATAAAGTTAATGATCAAAAAACACCCCGAAAACCTGGAGCCAATGAGGGGGATTGAACCCCTGACCCCTTCCTTACCATGGAAGTGCTCTACCCCTGAGCTACATTGGCGAAGAAAGGCCTTTGCCCTGGCCTTAATTTTTTGAGCGGGCGACGAGACTCGAACCCGCGACCCTCAGCTTGGAAGGCTGATGCTCTACCAACTGAGCTACACCCGCAATCAGGGCAATAACAACAGGCCTTCGTACCCGTTAAATACAAAGGCCTTATTATCCACCCATTGTTAATGGTGGGGGTTGTTGGATTCGAACCCACTCAGCTAAAAGCACCAGATTTACAGTCTGGCCCGGCTCTCCTACTCCGGCGAACCCCCTTGTATTTCAAGGAACACAGTACAATTATGAGCCAGCAGAGGGACTCGAACCCCCGACCAGCTGATTACAAATCAGCTGCTCTACCAACTGAGCTATGCTGGCTTGCCACAATTTATATTAACGACCCTAGGTCATTTGTTGACTCAAGACCGCAAAACGCTCATTTACCGCGAAATGTTTGCTGCTTTTACTGTTTGCCCTGAACTTTTCTCAAAGCGAATGCAAAGATACAGCCTTTATTTTGAACTACAAAAAAAATTCTCAATAAAACGTATTTTTTAAAGCAGATACAGCCGCTTCGCGAAAAGCCTGCCAAGGCTCCCCCGTGGCTCAATCCTCCTGCCTGGCCTTGGGATGCGCCTGCTCGTAAATTTGGCGCAAACGTCCCATCGTATGGTGAGTATAGATTTCTGTAGCCGAAAGATTGGCATGGCCAAGAAGGGTTTTAATTGCGTTCAGATCCGCACCATGATCGGCCAGATGGGTCGCAAAGGAATGCCGCAGGACATGCGGGCTGCGTTTTTCGAGACCGGGCACCGAGGCCAGTCGGATGTGCACCAGGTTATAGACCCATTTAGGGTACAAAGCCTCCCCTTTATCTGTCAAAAGCAATGGTCCACCGGCAGCCCCCGGAAATGTACGGGCACGTTCGGCAAGATACTTGCCGGCCAGATCGGCCAGCCCACGACTTATCGGGATAATCCGCACTTTGTTGCCTTTGCCGACCACGCGGAGTTCCATGCGCCCAAGGTCTGCATGTTCGAGGGTGAGGCCAACAAGCTCTGCACGGCGCATACCCGTTTGGTACAAAAGCTCCATGACAAGGGCATCGCGCAATTCTGCAAAAGTTGCTGCGTGCGCTGTATGAGTTGCCAACATCTGTAATAACGGGTTCTCGGGAGCCACCGTCGGAAGGCGCTTGCCGACTTTAGGCGAAAACAGGTATTGCATCGGGTTGCGGGAAATCTCGCCACAACGCATCAGATAACCGAAATAAGCCCTTGCCGCCGAAACCTTCCGGCGGATACTGGAGGGCTTAAGCCCATCCTCTACCATTTGAACAATCCACGAACGGATATGAAAGTGCTGCAGCTCCCCGACCCCAAGCCCTGCATATTGTACCTCAATGAAATCCCGGAACTGCCCGAGGTCTTTGCGATAAGCACATTGGGTGTGGGGAGAGAAACGCTTCTCGTATTCAAGGTGCTGCAGGAAATGCTCAATGTCCATCGCGATAATATTTGAATCACCCGCCAAAGCCGTAAGCGGCAAAAAACGCTTTACACAACCACAAAAATGTCCTGGGGTTGTGTAAAAAGGTTTTTTACGGCGCTTCGCGCCGAATGATGTTTTGAG
>JBMOJO010000183.1:0-7226 GCA_049315745.1 Saprospiraceae bacterium
TATAAAAAGCTACTGTTTCTTTGTGAGCATTTCATCGCAACCAGTCCATAGGGTTGTGTAAAAAGTATTTTTATGGCGTTTTGCACCAAATTATATTTTGCCGCCACAGGCGGCATGAGACTTTTTACACAACCCCGTGTCCCCCTCTAATCCATTTTAAACTTTACCATCCACTTTTCCTTGTCCTGCCAGTCGGGTTGTTCGGTTTTACAATAGACGTAATCGCCGATGACGAGGTAGTCCATCTCGGTGCTCATGAAGCAGCGGTAGGCATCGTGGGGCGTACATACGATGGGCTCCCCACGGACGTTGAAACTGGTGTTCACGACGAGGGCGTAGCCGGTCTGCTGCTCAAAAGCGCGGATGAGCCGGTAGTAGCGGGGGTTGGTGGCTTCGTGAACGGACTGGATCCGTGCGGAAAAGTCGAGGTGGGTGATGGACTGTACATCGCTGCGTTCGTGGTAGAGCCTTTCCCAGAGGCCCCTTTCGTAGTAATCTGCCGGCAGGGGCTTCCGGTGGGATTCGCGCACCGGGGCGACCAGGAGCATGTAGGGAGAATCGGCGTCTATGTCGAAGTACTCCGCGCTCTTTTCCGCCAAAACCGAAGGGGCAAAGGGGCGGAACCCTTCCCGGTATTTGATTTTCAGGTTCAGCTTCTTCTGCATCTCCGGGTTGCGGGCGTCCCCGAGGATACTGCGGTTGCCGAGGGCACGGGGGCCAAATTCCATCCGCCCCTGAAACCACCCTACGACGTTGCCTTCTGCCAGTCGGGCAGCCACAAAATCCGCCAGCGCATCGAAATCCGTATAGTGGTGCGAAGCGGCCTTGACCCGGCGGTTCATCAAAAGGATTTCTTTATCGGAATAATCCGGGCCCAGATAGGCGCCCTCCATGGCATCGTACCCGCTTGGGAGTACCCGTGGCGTTTCGAAATACATAAAAGCCGCAGCGAGCGCCGCTCCCAGGGCCCCACCGGCATCGCCTGCCGCCGGTTGGATATAGATGTCGCGGAAGATTTTTTCTTTCAGCAACTTTCCGTTGGCTACACAGTTGAGCGCTACCCCGCCCGCCATACAGAGGTAGTCGGCCCCGGTGAGGCGTTTTGCCTCCCGTGCCATTTTGAGTACGATTTCCTCCGTCACGCGCTGAATGGCCAGGGCCAGGTTACAATGATGCTGCTGAAGCTCCGCTTCCGGTGCCCTGGCCGGAAAACCGAACAGTTGCGCCCACTTGCGTTCACGGACCATCCGCAGACCGGTGGCATAGTTGAAATACTGCTGATCCAGCCAGATTGAGCCATCGTCCTTGATGTCTAACAGGTATTTTTTGATGATCCCCTCGAAGCGGGAGGTCTCCTCGGCGTTTGGATTGCCGTAAGGGGCCAGCCCCATGAGCTTGTACTCGCCGGAATTGACCGTGAACCCCAGGTAATACGTAAACGCGCTGTACAGCAAGCCCACCGAGTGGGGAAACTCCAATTCCTTCAGCAGCTTTATATTTCCGCCCTCGCCCAGGCCGATGGATGCCGTACACCATTCGCCGACCCCGTCAATCGTCAGGATAGCCGCTTTCTCGTAAGGCGAAGGAAAAAATGCGCTCGCCGCATGGGAGAGGTGGTGCTCGGGAAAAAGTATCCGCAGCTTCGCCTTGTCATAAGGGCCGACGGATGCCAGTCCTTCGCGCAGCAGCCGCTTAAGGAACATTTTTTCGTTGAGCCATACCGGTATCGCCTTGAGAAAAGATACCAGCCCCCTGGGGGCAAACGCATAATACGTCTGCAGCAGGCGCTCGAATTTCAGGAGCGGCTTGTCGTAGAAGACCACCGCGTCGAGCTCGTCAATGCTCAAACCGGTTTCTTCCAGGCAGTAGCGCACGGCGTTTTGCGGGAAATCCGGCGTATGCTTCTCCCGGGTGAAGCGCTCCTCCTGGGCAGCAGCAATAATTTTTCCGTTGACCGTGATTGCAGCCGCGGAATCGTGGTAATAGGCAGAGATGCCGAGGATGTTCATTGTAGTGGCGTTTGAAATAAACACGGGGATACACCCCAACAAATCTGTTATTTATCCCCTGATTAGAGCTTTTCTGAAAAATGTTTTCAACCGATAGGGTAGCACGCTGTCTTCGAATAGTTTTTTTCGAAAATACCCGATTTTTTCGCTGCGCTGTCCGCTTAAAAAGGGCGCGTTTATGATTTTGCCAAAAAGCGCACGCTGCTGCCAGAAATTCATGTGGGCATGATAGTCTGCGCCAATGAGTTCGCGAAAATTCCGCTGTATAATCTCGCCTGCATAACGATTTTGTAGATCTGCTTTTGCTCCGGATATGCTCCCGGCGTGTTTGAAGCGAAAATAAAGTAGGGGTTCCTGAAGGATATGAAAAATTACCCCTTTCGCCATTGCACGCGTCCACAGGTCGAAATCCTGGGCATATATATAATGCTCGTCATAACGAAGTCCGAGATAGTCAAATACTGATTTTCTCCACAATACGGAAGGGTGGATGAGCGGACAGTAAAACAGCAATCGAAGTTTGATTTCCACATCGCCGGCCGGCCCTTTTTTAATGCCGGTGGTGTTGCCCGCCTCGTCTATCAGATGTGCCCAGGTTGCACAAAGCCCAACGTCCGCATTTTCTTCCATGAACGCAACCTGTTTTTCAAGACGGGTCGGGCAGGCAATATCATCCGCATCCATTACCGCGATGTATTTTCCACCGGCACTGGCAACTGCAAGGTTCCTGGAATAACTCTGGCCGCGATTTGTTTCGCTAAAAAAAGTGACGATGCGTTTATCTGTAAATGCACGGATTTCCGACTGCGTACGATCCTTCGAGCCGTCATCTACAATCAGTAACTCAAAATTTGACAGCGTCTGGCCAAGGATGCTGGTTATGGCGTGACCGATATACTTTTCGGCATTGTATGCGGTCAGGATTACGGAAACGAGGGGCTGCATGTATAGCGGGTTATCGCTTTCAGCTATGTGGATTTGCCGCAAGCCAGGCACTGAAATTCATTGCTGCCCAGGTTTTGGTGTTGTTGCGCTGCGTAAAACCGGCCAGCCTCTGAAAATCCACGTAATCATAGATGGCATTATTTTTATCGAAGAGCAAATCGTTTTTAAGTGCCTGCATACCAGGCTTTGCAAGCCACTGCCCCACCGGAGCGCCAAAGCCCAACTTATGCTTTTGGAGGTGTATTCCCGGAAAGTCTTCCTTGAGTATATCTTTGAGAATAAACTTGGTGATGCCATCCCTTATCTTAAATTGCCAGGGAAGGGATAAGCAAAACGATGCCAGGTCCACATTCAGAAAAGGCGACCGCAATTCCAGGCTGTTGGCCATAGAGGCGCGATCTGTCTTTACGAGGATATCCCCCGGCATATAGTTTTGTATGTCGAGGCGCATCGCATCCTCTACGGAATCCAGATAACTGAAGTACTCGATATCTCCGTATGCAGCAGGAAGCCCCAATTGGGAGATCATATCGTCCCGGTAAAAAATATTTTGCTTTTTATGGTTTTCTGCAAAAAAAGCCCCCTTCTTCAGTAACGCGGACTGCTCCAGGAGTGCAAGAAGTTTAGTCCTTATGCGGTTTGGCAAAAGCGCCCAGCGATGAAGCGGCAGATATCGAAGTAACCTAAGCAGGGGCCGTTGAGTATCCATGTCTGCTTTTGTATCCAAAAGGATGCCATACCAATACGAATAACCACCTAAAAGTTCGTCGCCGCCATCCCCGGTCAGTACGACCTTCAACCCCTCGGATGCACTTTTAGAAATCAGGTACATGGGGATATTTGAAGAGTCTGCAAAAGGCTCGTCGTAAATATCCTGCATTTTCAAAAATAAATCCGGAAGATGATAGTCTGCTTCGATAAATTCCCGATGTCTGGTCCCAAAAAGCCCGGCATGTGTTTTTGCATCGCCGAGTTCGTTGCGCTCCCCTTCAAAACCAAAGGAAAATGTCTGCAAGGCGCTACCTGAAGCCTTTGACGCATAGCCGACTACACAGGAGGAGTCCACCCCTCCGCTCAAAAATGCCCCAACCGGCACGTCGGCCACCAACTGTTCCCGGACGGCTTTTTTTAATAAAAACCTCAAGTGCTCCTTTGCCTCCCCATATTGGATTTGTGTATTTACGGACGGCAACTCCCAATATCGCGAAATTTCCAGTTTCCCGCTCCGGAAGTGCAGGCAGTGTGCGGGCGGAAGGACATTCAGGTGTTTGTAAATGGATTTATTCACCGGAACGTACAAGCGCTTAAAGTAATGGGAAAGGCTTTCCCGATCAAGCGCACAATGAATCAGACCGGTTTTGGTGATTGCTTTTGCTTCGCTCGCAAAACCAAAAGTGTTCGTCTGGGGGTCAAAAAAATAGTAAAATGGTTTTTCCCCAAACCTGTCCCGCGCACAAAAAAGGGTATGGGTATGTGCATCCCAAACTGCGAAAGCAAACATCCCGGGAAGGTTATGTATAAAACCAGGTCCCTCTTCATGTAACATAGCGAGGATGAGCTCTGTGTCGGAATTGGTTTTGTATGGATAGTTCCCGTACCTACGCTTCAGCTCCGGATACCCGTAAATCTCTCCGTTAAAAACAATGGTATATCGCCCGAAAGCATCCTCCATTGGCTGCTGACCGTGTTCCAGATCAACGATACTCAGGCGGACATGCCCCAAGATGACGCCTGCCCCACTCCAAACCCTCCGCTCATCAGGGCCTCGGTGGGCAATCCTATCCAGCATCTCATGCACAATATGCTTTCGATCATGGGTATTTCCAACTAATCCCGCTATACCGCACATAAGGATTTCTGGCTTCCGGTAGAATATAAAATATAATCAGGCATGTTGACCCCGATATATGGCCGAATATACCTGATAGATGTGCTTATCCGAAAAATTTCCTTCCACCGTCCTGGTGGCATTACGGCTGATCCGCAACCGCTCTTCAGGCGTAAGCGCCGCAATGCGCCGGAACGTTTCCAGCAGCGACCGTTTGTCGCCTGAGCGGAACAAGAACCCGTTTTCCCCATCGGTAATCGTCTCGCCGGCTCCTACACCATCGCTTACACAAACCAAGCAGCCTTTGGACATTGCTTCGAGCAAAACATTGGAAAAGCTTTCATATCGGCTCGGCAGTACCAGACAATCTATGGTCTTCATCGCTGTTTCAACTTCTTCTGCAGAAACATTGCCCAATATTGACAAGCAGCCATTTTGAAAAGGACTGTATTTTTTTGCTAAGACCTGACGGGCTTCGTCTGAAATTGACCCATACAGACGGACGTCGCAAAAAAAACGCTCATCCTTTAATCTGTAAATATCTTTGATTAACGCTTCAAATAAATCCGATCCTTTCAGATACTGCCATTTGTTGACAAATCCGACAATCAAACGGTCTTCTAAAAACTGCTCCCGGTAGAAGGGACGAAAAGGTGCCGGATTGGGTATTTTAAGCAAACGATTTTTGGGGATACCCCAGTAATCTGATATAAATCTATCCATCCGTCGGCTCGGTACAGTAATTACATCTGCGGCTTTCGCTATTTTTTGCTCAAGGTGGTTCTTTATGATCAACTTTCTCGCTAACGGGAAAAATTTCCCTGCTACTTTGGCCAGTATGTCATACCTTCCTGCTATGGCGATTCCATATAAATAACCTTTTTCTTTCCACTTTCTCGTATCATAGATTGCCGAAAGTAACGTAATTCCGTGAATGCGTACGATATATTTATTGGTAAAATCGGATATATTTCCGATTAGTCCAATGGTATCTGCTCCATACTCGGCAGATTCTATTACATCGAATTTCTCACTGCTCACTAAAAGTTTCATATATCCGGGTACCCGCTGCCGAAAGTCTTTTTGACTTTTTACCCCCAAGTAGTGAATTTGTTGCCCTGAAATATGCTCTATTTGATCTTCATCACTTCCTGGTCGTGCCGTTATAACGTGTACAGCATTACCTTGGCTCGACATAATCCCCGCTATCTTACGGATATAAAAAGCAATCCCCCCAAACCCCGTATAAGTCGGGAACTCATAGCTGATATAGGCGATTTTCATTATGAAGAAATACCCTGTCGATAAAAGGATACTATTAATAGCCGTTTTGTTACTTTCAACGAATACAACAGACGGATTAAAAAAACCCTGGAAAGAGAATACTTCTTGCGCATCATTTTGAATGTCTTTTGCAAAGTCATCTCCACGAAATTCCCGAAAATTAATTTATCATAAAGATTTACGTTATTATTTATTTTCTTTAGATACTTCAAATCACTCAGATATGCCGGAAGTTTATCTTTAATTTCTTCGGTAACGAATTTAGAGGAATAGTGGGTTGCCAGTAAGAAATCAATGAATTCCGCCGATGCGTTCGGGTATAACTTGCTTATCTGCGAAGTGGTGATTTGCTTTCGGGCAAGTAATAGGTTATCGTACTTTGTTATGGAAATATTAGATCCATGAATCCGATAATACAATAAAATATCCGAAAGGTTAGCAAATCTAAAGCCCTTGCCGAGTAGGTAAACAAAAAATTCGTAATCCAATGCCGGTGCAAATGGTTCCAGATAAAGACGAGTTATTTGCTTTAGCCGTACCGCCCTGAACATTGTAGTAGGGTTTACGATCATGCTATCCAGTAAAAAGCCTACCGCAATCGCCTCATGATCGCTTGGCAAAGTAATCGTTTTTTCTTGCCCGAGGATTTGGCATCCAGTACCGAGAACGTCTATTTCAGGATGTGCGATTAAGTAACTTAGTTGCTTCTCGATACGATCGGGAAAAGAAATATCATCCCCGTCCATAAACGCGATAAAATCCCCTTTGGCCAGACGGATACCCCTTGATCTGGACTCACCTTCGCCTGAATTGGTTTCATTGCGTACTGAACGGACGCGATTATCCAGTCTTTCCCACGCGCTTAATTTTTCAGTAGTACCATCTATTGAGCTATCGTCAATAATTAATAGCTCGATATTTCTGTGGGTTTGACTTATAATACTCTGTACGGCTTCGTCAATATATGTACTGCAGTTATAAACGGGTAATACCACGGATACCAATATATTGTCAATCATCAGCGATTCTCGTTTTAAAAAAAGTTATCACCTAAAATTATTCTAACATAGAAAAATCAAGGGTTACCTCCTTGGAGATAAAACGATAAATGACGTTCATTGACATACAGGGTAAGAGATCAAAGACCTGTCGGACCTTTT
>JBMOJO010000184.1:0-7225 GCA_049315745.1 Saprospiraceae bacterium
CTCCATCCAAATATAATTTGGCGCGAAGCGCCATAAAAAACCTTTTTACACAACCTCAAGAATATTGGGATTGTGTAAAAAATATTTTCATGGTGCTTCGCGCCGAATTTAAGTTTAAAACCGACGTATTTTTCATGATTTTGCTTCGCAAAATCATGAAAAATACGTCGGTTTTGAAAGAACATTCTGCCGCCGAAGGCGGCAAAAACCTTTTTTCACAACCCCATCCGAATATAATTTGGCGCGAGGTGCCGTAAAATGACTTTTTACACATCGCCAACTACTGATAAGACGGCCTTTTCTGAGTTACAGCCGGTCGCAGCCATTTTTAAGTGGCATAGCGGAGGCTGTTCAGATACAACGTTTATCTTTCCAATTCCTGTGCTTTGGCCAGGCATTTTTGTCCATTTAAGTTATCCCCGGCGGCGAAATAGGCAGTACTCAGGTTTTTCCAGGCATCTGCAATTTCTGGCTGGAGCTTGGCCGCACGGGAGAAATAGGCGACAGCCTGATTATGCTGCCCGCCCACACCATACGCGACCCCCAGCAGGCGCAGCGTCTCATAATCATCTGGCTGCAGGGCATCGGCTTCGCTCAGATAGGCGATGGCGGCCTGCAGGTCGCCCCTGGCCTCCCCGGCATACCTGCCCGCATCTCTGAGCGCAATCGGAAGGTTTTGTCGCGCCTCGCGATATTCGGGATTTATCCTCAGCGCCTGGCGGTATGCCGTTATCGCGGCATCATACGCCTTCAGGTAATAATGGGCATTCCCTTCCAAAAGCCAGGCGTTGGTATATACGGGGTGCAACGCCTGCGCGCTGCGTGCGTGGCCTATGGCCTGCCGGAGCATTTCCGTCCTGCGTAAGGAATCCGGTACTTCCACCGACTGCACCGTAAGCTCCCCGGCCATTGCGTTCTGCAATTTTGCGCTGTTCCGGGAAACCTTTACGTCGGTGCTGAACAAGGTGAAATTATCTTTCCAGACGGGATTGCGGAGCATCGTCCGTACTGTGCCGGCAAGCGCCAGGACGACGAGCAATGCCCATCGCCATTTAGCCCAACGCCCCGCATCGCGGTTCAGCGGAAACAACAACAGCGCGACGGCCAGCGCAAAGCCTGCGGAAGGCATGAAAACAAGACGCTCTGCCATGTGTACGCCAACCGGGAACACCAGGTTGGAAACAATGGACAAGGGAATGAGGTAAAGCCATACAGCGAAACTCGTCGTGGCCTTTCGACGCAGCCCATAAAGGGCATATATCATCAACCCCGCATAAAAGCATAAACTGAGCAGAACGCGAAAATCCTGCCAGGACATCAAATCAATATGGCGGGGGTAATAATCGTGGGTCAGGAGGTTGGGGAATATCAGCAGCTGTACGTAGCGGCCCAGGGTGTACACTACCGTTGCCAGCTTCTCCGCCAGACTGAAAGGCACATACTGCCCATTTACCAATTTAAGGTATGGGTTGTTCATAAGCTCCAGTGGCGGTGTGCCAAGCGTCCAGCCCAATATCGCCCCGCGGATCGCCAGGAACACGCCCGCTGCCGCCAAATACGGGAGCGCCGCGCCCAAGAGCCTGGCAGAACCGGCTTTACTGAAATAGAACAGCGCCAGGGGAATCAGCGCCAGGTAGGTAATCGTATTCTCCTTTGCCATCAACCCGAGAAAAATAGACACCGCACCGGCAATATGGAAAAGATACTTTCCTGACCTTTGCGCCCGAAAAGCAAAATACATAGCCCCAAGCCCCCCTATAAGGGCGAGGATTTCGTCCCGGCCTTTAATATTTGCCACTGCCTCCGTATGGATCGGGTGTACCGCGAAGATAACCCCTGCGGCAAAAGCGGCGATCAGACCCGATTCGCCGTACTCCTCCAACCAACATCGCACGACCATATAAAACAGCCAGCAGCAAAACGCAAACAACAACACATTGACCAAATGGCCGATGAAAGGGGACTGGCCAAACATTTCCACCTCCAGGGCAAACATCACCAGGGATAGCGGTCGGTAACGCCCTCCCGATACCAGGCGTGCCTTGCCTGGCTCCTTAAAAAACCCATAAAAAGTATCGTACTTCAGAATCCCGGGAATACCGGCAATCCCTTTCGTCGTGAACATATTATCAGTAATCACGATCGCATCGTCCTGCGCATACCCGTTCCCAAGACTGTTGGCATACACCAGGAAGCCCAGCAGAAAGATCAGCGCACCAAAACGGTTGCGCGTGAAGATGGAGGCCTTACCGACTTGCGCTGTTGCCACGACCGGGGTTTTATCGCGATTCAATCCCGGAGAAGGACGTTTTTTGGGTTTTGCCATCTTTTCTTTACCTGTTATGTGTATATGACGAAGAAACGCATTTTTCATCCGCTTGCCCTATGGCCACAAGCCGGGTACTTTGTACGGGGCCCTGCAAAACCGTCCCCTTCAGCATATCCTGGGCGAAATTTACGGAAAACCCATGTTTTCCAAAGATAAACCCGCCAAAATGAGGACAAAAGGCGTTTATCTATCTTATTTTACCGTTTTTTGGCCTTATTCTTTGAATTTATTTTTCTGTTTTATACGGTTTAGGCAATTTTGTACGCGATTTGACCAGATTAGATACCTTATTTATTTCACCATATCAATACGTTATGAAAATCAAGAATTGGTGCTTTTTATTTTTGGCTACGATCGGGGGGCCTGCGTTATCGGCCCAGAGCGGTTCCCCTGACTTTAAACCTGCCACCCGTACGTATGCCCTTACGAATGCTACGGTAGTCGTAAAACCAGGGCAAACCATACCACAGGCGACGGTCATCATCAAGGACGGGCTCATACACGCCGTAGGCGGCAACCTGCCCGTCCCGGCAGATGCCAGGGTAATCAAGGCGGATTCTATGTTTGTATATGCCGGTTTTATAGATGCGCTTTCCTTCGCCGGCATCCCGCAGCGCCGCGAGGAAGCCCCACAGGGGATGGGTCAGCCCGGGCAGCAAAGACCACGCACCCCCAATGCAGCCAACCCCAGCAATGAGGAAGCAGGGATACAGCCCGAAATCAAGGCCAGGGAGGTAGTGAATGCCCGGGAAGCCTCCTTGGGCGATTTACGCAAATACGGCTTTACCGCCGCGCATATCGTTCCGCAGGGCCGGATGCTTCCCGGTAGTGGAGGCGTATTCCTGCTCGATGGCAATACAGCGGACGAAATGCTGATCAAAGACCAAACTGCCCTGTTTGCCACACTCAACGGGGCCCGGGGGGTATTTCCAAGCACCATTATCGGCGTTATGGCAAAGTTCAGGGATCTCTATATCCAGGCACAACAAGCAAAGGCCCACGAAAACGCATACGCCCTTAACCCGGCAGGTATGGTCAAGCCTAATACGGATAAGTCCCTGCAGGCATTTTATCCGGTTCTGGAGAAAAAAATGCCGGTATTCTTTGCTGCCGAGGATGTAAAAGCCCTACATCGGGTAATGACCCTTCAACAAGAACTCGGCTTCCCGTTGGTCGTGGCAGGCCTGAAGCAAGGCTGGCATGTCGTGGACATGATCAAGCGTAAAAATATCCCGGTCGTCCTTTCTGCAGATCTGCCGAAAGCTAAGGAAGCACCAAAGCCAGGTGCAAAAAAAGAGGGCGAGGAAGCCAAAAAAGACCCTGAAGTGGAACAACTCGAAGCAAGGGCCGCAGAAGAACTAAAGAAAATGGAATCCCAGGCCGCAGTGTTTGCCGAAAAAGGGATTAGCTTCGGTTTTGGTACATTCAACAGCAAAACGGCAGAAATGCGCGAAAATTTCCGCCGCATGATCAAAAATGGCCTCAGCGAAGACCAGGCGCTCGCTGCCCTCACCACAACACCGGCCGGTATGCTCGGCCTCTCCCAGGGGATGGGTACGGTAGAAAAAGGAAAAATGGCCAACCTGACGGTTTGCGATAAGTCCTATTTCGCCGAGAAATCCAACGTGCGTATGGTATTCGTCAATGGAAATTTGTTCGAATACGAAGCGCCCCGCCAGAATGCCCCCGCCGCAGCCAGCGCAGCACCCGCGCCAGGCGCCGGCAAAAATGCCGCTATCGGGGAGTGGGCCTATGAAATCGATGCCGATGGCCAGTCGTACGATGGGGTGATGAACCTCAAAGAAAACAACGGCAATATCACGGGTACCTGGGTGAGCAACCAACTCCCCGGAGATAACCCGATCACCGACGTCCAACAAAAAGGCAACCAGCTCAGTTTCAGCTCCTCGCTGAATATGGGCGGGCAGTCCATGGGGCTCGACTTTGAGATCACCGTTGACGGCGACACCTTTAGTGGAAAGGTGAAAGTCGGTGCGTTTGGCACTTTCAACGTGAAAGCTTCCAGAAAGAATACCCCCAGGGAATAGCCTTTCTACGCGGGGAACGATTATAAAGCCTGATTTTTTTCACCATGAATTTCTTTATCATGAAAAATATTCTTTTGGCCGTCGCCCTCCTTTTTATGGGCAACCTGGCCTGGGCACAGCCCAAAACCGGTAGTATCCTGCTCAAAAACGGCACGGTACTCACTGTGACCAAAGGTACCCTCCAGAATACGGATGTACTCATCGTGAATGGGAAAATCACCCAAATTGGCAAAGCCATCAAGGCGCCTGCCGGCACTAAGGAAGTGGACGCAACGGGCAAATTCGTCATGCCCGGGATTATTGATGCCCACTCGCATATTGCCATTGATGTCGTAAACGAAGGCACCAGTCCGGTGACCTCGGAGGTTTGGGTAGGCGATGCCCTTAACCCTATGGACATCTCGATCTACCGCGCACTCGCAGGCGGGGTTACCTCGGCGCATGTCATGCACGGCTCGGCCAATGCAATCGGCGGAGAATGCGAGACGGTCAAACTGCGTTACGGGACCTACAACCCGGAAGAACTCCGGATGGAAGGTGCCCCCCGAACCATCAAATTTGCGCTCGGCGAAAACCCGATGCGCTCACATGGCGAAGGCCGTGGCATTCAACCCCGCACGCGTATGGGGGTCGAACAAGTCATCCGGAAGGCTTTCGCCGATGGTAAAGCCTATGACGCAGCCTGGGCAAAATACAACCAGGAAAAGACGACCAATCCCAGGGCACTTCCGCCTACCTATAGCCGCCGCCTCGAGACTATCGCCGATATTCTCAAGGGCAATATCATTATCCACTGCCATTCCTATCGCGCTGATGAGATCAATATGCTGATGAATGTTTGCCGGGATTTCGGGGTCAGCAAACTTTGCTTCCAGCACGTCAACGAAGGGTTCAAAGTGGCTCCCGAGCTCGCTGCTTTCGGTGCCGGGGCTTCCGTATTTTCCGACTGGTGGGCCTACAAGTTTGAAGTCTATTATTCTACGGCTTACAACGCCGCTATCCTGACCAAAAACGGGGTGGTAACCTCTATCAACTCCGACGATGCGGGGATGATCCGCCACCTCTACCATGAAGCGGGAAAGACCCAGCGCTACGGCCAGCTCTCCGATGATGAGGCCCTGGCGCTGATTACGATTAATCCTGCCAAACAACTCGGCGTTGCGGATCGAATCGGATCGATCGAGGTTGGAAAAGAAGGCGATGTAGCCGTATTCGACCAGCACCCGCTTTCTGTTTATGCGATTCCGCAGCTTACCATCATTGACGGCATTATCCGCTTTGACCGTCAGAACGACCCTGCGGATATGCGCCTTTCAGTGGATCCCTCCCAGCCTATCCCATCCTTTAATATAGAGGATAATTTGCATCAGCACATTGACCGCTGTATGCAAGGCACCGAGGAGCTCTGGAAGTACCTGTTTGAATCCGGCAAACAGTAAAGCTTGCCGGTGCAGAAGGAGCGCTCCGGGTTATCCGTATAATCAATTACGCTAAAACAAAAATTTTAAGCAATGTACAAGCATATCCTGATTTTCATTTTTTGCCTTTCCGCCGCCTGGCAGCTCGATGCTCAGGTTGCCAAACCCAGGAAAGGTACTTTTGCCCTTACCAACGCAACCATCGAAACGATCAATAATGGTATCGTCCGGGGCACGCTGCTTATCCAGGATGGAAAAATCGCTGCCATCGGGGCCAACGTCACCCCGCCTGCCGGTACCGAAATCATTGACTGCAATGGCTTAACCCTCTATCCGGGCATGATTGACGGCGGCACCCAAATCGGTCTTTCCGAAGTCAGCTCTGTATCGCTGACCGAAGACTACTCCGAAATCGGAGATATCATCCCGCACATGGAAGCCCTCACTGCCGTCAACCCCAATGGTGCCGCTATTGCCGTTACCCGTGTAAGTGGTGTAACGACAGCATTGACGATGCCACAGAGCGGCTTGTTCCCGGGCACGGCAGCCCTGATCAACCTTGTCGGTTATACCCCGGATCAGATGTACGCCGGCTTCAAGACGGTCATTATGAGCTATCCCAGCGGTGGGCGCCGCGGTTTTTGGGATCAGCGCAGCGAAGAGGATATCAAGAAGGAAATGGAAAGAACCCAGAAGAAAATGAACGAAGTCTGGGAACAGGCCGTCCTGTATGCCAAAATTGATTCCGCCGCACAAAAAGATAAAAATATCAGGCTCGAGTACAATCCGGAAATGGCCACACTGGCAAAAGTAGTGCGCGGGGAAATATCCTTGATGATCGAGGTAAATAAATCAGATGATATCCTTGCCGCCATCAAATGGGTACAAGACCGAAAAATCAAAAAAGTAATCTTTGCAGGCGTAGCAGAAGGCTGGCGCGTCGCTGACCAGATTGCCAAATCTGGAATCCCCGTTGTCGCAGGCCCGGTACAGGCCATCCCTACCCGGCCTTCCGACCGTTACGACAGCCGCTATGCCAATCCGGGCATCATGGCCAAAGCCGGTGTCAAAGTTGCATTGCGCAGCAGTGAGTCCGAAAACGTACGCAACCTGCCCTTCCATGCCGGGTTTGCCGCCGCCTACGGAATGGGCAAAGAGGCCGCGCTGCGCGCCGTAACCATCGTACCCGCCCAGATCTTTGGGGTGGACAAAATGCTCGGCTCGCTGGAAGCAGGCAAGTCCGCTACGCTATTCGCCGCTACCGGCGATCCTTTCGAAACAAAGACGCAAGTCAGGTATCTGTTTATTGATGGTTACCTGGTACCACTCGATAGCCGGCACATTCAACTGTACGACGAGTTCCTGAACCGTGCGACCGGTGTCCGGAAATGATTTCCTGACACCCGGTGAATATTTTTTGGATAGGGCTT
>JBMOJO010000020.1:0-29586 GCA_049315745.1 Saprospiraceae bacterium
TGGTCTTCATCGCCATTGATAACGATCTTAACATCCCCCTGGGCTACCAGTTTTTTCTGGGCGATAAGCAAGCCGAAAGTAAGTGCAAGGATCACCGCGGTGAACGCGATTGCACCATAAACAATTGGAAGGATATCGAAAAGGAATAGCATGATAGTTAGTATTAAACAGGACGTTTAAAAATAAGCAGCGGGGTTAATCCCCATCAGCGACATGAACGCGATCCCCATGATACCGGTCAAGATGAATGCAATGCCCAGGCCGCGCAGGGGCGCAGGAATATGGGAATAGCGAATTTTTTCCCGGATAGCCGCCATCGCAATAATCGCCAATGCCCATCCAAAGCCAGAGCCGATACCATATACCACAGATTCGGAGAAATTGTACTCGCGGGCCACCATAAAGAGCGCCGCCCCAAGGATGGCACAGTTAACCGTAATCAACGGAAGAAAGATACCCAGGGCATTATAGAGCGAAGGAGAGAATTTCTCTACCGCCATCTCGACCAACTGCACTGAAGCCGCAATACTGGCAATAAAAAGAATAAAACGCAGAAAGGTGAGGTCTGTATGGAACAAACCGTTGGGGCCGAGGAGCTTTTCACCCACCAGCCAGTTTATCGGCACCGTAAGGGCGAGTACGAAAATAACTGCTACACCCAGGCCAATAGCCGTTTTGACAGATTTTGATACTGCCATAAAGGAACACATGCCAAGAAAATAGGACAAGACCATATTTTCAATAAAGGCCGACTTGAGAAAAATATTAAAGAGTTCCATATAGAATTTTCTTGTTGATAGTGATCTGAAAATTTTACCCTCCCGAATCAGGAAACATCCACCAGCTTTTTGTTCGAGCTGCGTTGGATCCAGATAATTGCACCTACGAGGAAGATTGCGGAGGTGGGCAATACCATCAATCCGTTATTTTGATACCAACCTAACCAAGAGATTTCCGTCGTGTTGAGCAGAAACTCGCCGGTAGGCCCGATAATCTTGAAGCCTGCAATACTCCCACGGCCAAAGAATTCGCGAATAACGGCCACTACCATCAGGATTGCGCCATACCCGAGCCCGTTTCCGATGCCGTCGAGGAAGGAGCGCCAAGGGGAATTCGCCATAGCGTAAGCTTCCAGGCGCCCCATAACGATACAATTGGTAATAATGAGTCCGATAAACACGGACAACTGCTTCCAGGTTTCGTAATTAAACGCCTTCAGAATTTGTTCCACAACGGTAACCAGGAAGGCGATGACCACCAACTGCACGATCATCCGGATTTGCTTGGGAATTCCCTTGCGCAGCACCGAGATGGCCAGGTTGGAAAAGGCCGTTACCAGGGTTACGGAAATCGCCATGATAAAAGCTGGCTTTACCATGGTAGTAACCGCGAGTGCGGAGCAAATCCCGAGGATCTGAACCGTAATTGGGTTATTGTCGTTGAGTGGGTCAGAGAGGAGTTTGCGCTCCTTTTTGCCAAAAAAAGGCTCCTTCTCTTCTACAGCAATCGTTTTTACATTTGCGTCAGCCATGATCCGTAAAGTTTAATTTGCTGGTTTGAGTGATTCAAAATAAGGAAGATAGGGCTCCAACCCTTTGTGGAACATTTCTGAAACCCCTACAGAAGTAATCGTAGCCCCGGAAATTCCATCCACCTCGTGCGCAGGCTTTTTTACCCCGCCTTTTACCACAGCTACAGATACGTAATTGCCCTCTTCGAGAATTTGTTTGCCACGGAACTGAGCCGGGAAGTTCGGGTTATCGGAAATTTCAGCGCCAAGGCCCGGCGTTTCGGCAGCATGCCCGAATGAAACACCTGCAACGGTGTTTAAATCTTCCCCAAAAGCTACATAACCCCAGATTTTGTCCCAAAGGCCATTGCCCCGGATGGAAGTCAAGTAGAGTTTTCCCTTATCTCCTTTATAAACAAACAAAGGATAGTGGCGCTCATTCGCAGGTTTTTTCTCCTCTGCCGCCATATCAATGGACTCTGCTTTGATCCCTTCTACCAGTTTGCCGTTGGCATCGAGAACGTATTGTTCCATCTTAGAATCGAACAAGTCCAGAATTTCCTTGTCTGACATCACTTTCAAGTCACCGGGAAGCTGATCAGATATGGACTTCAGAATATCCTTTTTCTTGAACACGGCTTCGCTTGCACTGTGAATTGGCCGCAGGCCAATGACGAGGAATGCCAGGATAACGGAGACCACCAGGGTCATAATTACCGTATAAACCGTAATATAATTATTGCTGTGCATGTTTCAAACGTTTTGAGATATTCCCTTGAAGAACGAAATAATCAATCAGCGGTGCGAATACATTCATAAACAGGATAGCGAGCATCCAGCCCTCCGGATACGCAGGGTTCATTACGCGAATAATAATGCCGACCACCCCAATGAAAAAACCATAAATCCATTTGCCGCGGTTGGTAGATGCCGCAGTTACCGGATCGGTTGCCATGAACGCCATGGCGAAAAGGAAGCTGCCCATCCAGAAATGGTAATACCAGGGAACTTGCATATACGCATTGAACCCCCAGGCATTGAACAAAAGGGCGGCAAAGGCTGCACCGAATATCATGGACACCATAATCCGCCAGCTGGCCACTCCTGTTGCAACCAGCAATAATGCACCGATTACGATGAGCGGCTTGCCGGTTTCCCCAACAGAGCCAGGAATAATCCCCCAGAACATCTGCGAAGGCGTATATACCTGGGTCACTGCATCCCAACCCCCTTTTGCCGCAAGGGCCAGAGGGGTTGCCCCGGAGTATCCGTCCACCACTGCGGCAGCCGTATTAAACGTTTCCCACCCCAATGCAGCAAATAACGGATTTAGCACATGGAGGGTAAACCAACCATAATCAACGACCCCACCTGCGGAGGCTTTGGTCAAACCTGCCACCCATACATCATCGCCGGAAATTTCGGTCGGATAGGCAAAAAACACGATAACACGGGTAAAGAGCGCGATATTCACCACGTTCATGCCCGTACCGCCAAAAGCTTCTTTACCGATAATTACAGCAATTGCCACGGAAATGGCCAGTATCCAGAGCGGAAGGTCCGGCGGCATAATCAGGGGGATAAGCGCCCCGGTGACCAGGAAGCCCTCTTCTACCCCATGACCGCGCTTTGCGGCGAAGTAAAATTCGATGCCCAAGCCAACCAAATGGGCGACAATCCACATCGGAAGGAGCTTTACCAAACCATAAAACAGCTTCAGGTGAAAGCCCTCCAATAGCCCCAGGTGCTCCCCGAGGGCTACGAAGTGTTGGTGACCAATATTATATGTTCCCAGTAAATAGCATAACTGCATGGCGATGACCACATAGACCATCAGGCGCTTGAGGTCCATCCCATCGCGCACATGTACCCCCTCCTTCGTCGTATAATTAGGCGTGAACGCGAAGGTGAAAAAAGCGTCGTACGCGGTATGTAGCAGTCGCTTGCTTTTGTCCGGTTCGATCCGGCGGAAAAAATTCAGCAAAGCATTTTTCATGGAAATAAAAAGTTACTTTTTTTCAATCTGGTGTCCGAACCTTAGCATTATTCTTCTGCGCGCATCAGCTCCAACCCTTCCCTCAAGGTCTTTTGCAGCTCTTGCTTGGATAGGCACGCAAATTCGCACAGGGCGATATCTTCTTCTACGAGCTCTTTGATCCCTAAACCCTCCATAGACTCATAATCGCCGTTGATCACAGCCTTTATAAGGTGTTGGGGATAAATGTCCATCGGCAACAGGCGCTCATAATCGCCCGTGACTACAAAGGCGCGCTTTTCGCCACGGGTATTCGTACTCGCCTTGAAGCGGCTTTCCGGGAAGAGGAAGTTCAGATAAGTCTTTGAAATAGAAGGACGGGGCTCCTGTGGGGCCAACCATCCGAAAAGCTCGTAATCATCCCCCTCCTTGACAACGGTCAACTGATCGTCGTAGAAGTTCAGAAAACCATCCGGGCGCTTTTGTTTGCCCGAAAGCACATCCCCCGAGATGTAGCGGACATGGGTATCGCTCAGGTTGTCTCTGACGAGGTCTTCCAGCTTAGCCCCTTGCCAGGTACGCACATACGCCGGCTCTTTCACCTCTGCGCCGACGACCGCGACTACGCGGCCCGCATCGAAACGCTGTTCGAGAAAAAGTGTACCGATTGTCAGAACATCCTGTACGCCGAGTACCCAAACGCGGTCCTTTAATTTCAACGGCGCAATGTGGTGGATTTGTACCCCTACGTTCCCTGCAGGGTGCTGTCCCTTGAACCAATGCAGCACAGCGCCCTGTGCCCCTGTGAAAACCGTGGAAGGAGGGCTTGCGGCATTGGCGTCTAATCCAAGATGAACTTGTCCTGAAGTTAGCTTGGCCAATACGTCCAGCCCTTTCTGAAAAGCAGCGCCCCTGCCTTCTACAACGATGTTGAGGTCGGGCGCAAGCGGCGCTGTATCGAAAGTGCTGATGAAGATATTGGAGGGCACGTCGCCCGGGTCGGCGATAATATCGTAGGGGCGCTGACGGATAAACGGCCACACACAGGCATCCAGCAGGTACGTCACCAATTCCTCCCGGCTGCTGTTTTCGAGGTCGAAAGCTGCGAACCGGCGGTACTGCACTTCTTTGTCTGCGAGGATAACCACCGCCTCGATGGCCCGACGCTCGCCACGGCGCACTTCGATGATTTCTCCGCTCACCGGGGCGCCATACAGCACCTCAGGCCGGTTTTTATCGAAAAATAACGGGTCGCCGGCCTTCACCTGGTCGCCTTCTCCTACGACAACCTTGGGAATGGGCTGCATACCAATGAAATTGGGCGGCTGGACTGCAAAAGTGCTTACCCCTTTGTTCAGCACTTTACTTTCCGCTTCTCCTTCCAGCAGAATGTCGAAACCTTTCTTCAGTACAGTGAAACTTCCCCCTTGTACGTACTCCGGAACAGGCTTTTTAAAGATTTCGGACGTACGCGGGAATATCCCGAAATTAGCACCGCTGGAGTGTGCCCCCTGGCGCTGGGCCTCAATGACCAGCATGTTATCGGATACCTGAATGATAATGGCAAAAAGCGCAATAACCACTACCGCCAAAAGGATATACAGCAGGTAATCGCTTCCACCAGTCTCAGCGCTTTGGGCAAACAGGCTTTGGGAGAAAATCGTGAAGAGTAACAGGCAAATTGACTTGTTCATTTTCTTAGCGTTAAAAAACCCAGTGTGTTGGGCTTGTTGATTTACCCTGTTTTAAAACGCTGCAAATATATAAACGTTTTTACTTAAACCTTAAAAGGTCTTTTTAAAGTTATTGCCCGTACTTTATTTGGATTTATTCTAAACAAGTATCATTTTGCCGCCTGCAGCGGCAGAATGTTCTTTTGAGAGACACGTCGTTTTCACGATTTCGCTTCGCGAAATCGTGAAAATGAGGCGTCTCTCATAATATGATTTGGCGCAAAGCGCCGCGAAAAGACTTTTCGCACAACCCCTCTTACTTTTTAGACAGCGTCTAAAACATAGCTATGAAATGAGATTTCCTGCCGGTGGCACAGTGATTTTTTCCTCGCCGATTTGTGCCGCAATGATGCGCAGGCCATCCAGTGTAAGGTGGGGGTTGATGTGCGTAAATACATCGTGCAGCGGGTGCAGCACCGCAGAAAGCCCACCTGTGGCAACGGCAATGTAATCAGGGCCCGCCTCCAGGCGGATAGCGTCCAGCATGTGCCGTACCAGGCCGACATATCCCCATAATACCCCGCTCTGGATTGCGTGTACAGTGTTTTTCCCAATGGGCGTTGCAGGTAATTCAAGCGGTACTTCCGGCAACTGGGCTGTCTTCTGGAAAAGGGCGTTGATTGCTGTCTTCAGGCCAGGGGCAATCGCCACGCCCAATACCTCCCGGGTATGCCTTACCGTGGTAAAGGTGAGTGCAGTACCGAAATCCACTACGATACAGTCTTTCCGGTAGATCTCCAGCGCCCCGACCGCATTGGCGACGAGGTCCGTGCCGATCTCAGAGGGCTGGGCGACGGTCAGGCCAAGCTGAGGGTATAAAGCCGGCCCGACCCGGATAGGCTCGAAATGAAAAAGCTGGGCGCAAAGTTCGGTGAATATCGGGCTCAAAGGCGGCACCACGCTGCTGATGATTACCTGACCTATGCCCCCTGCCCGCAAACCGGCCTCCGACAAATGACCGGTCAATTGCGCACCATAATACTCAAACGCGTGCTTGTCTGCCGGAAGCGTGGGATAACGCCATACATACTTCCAACTTTCTCCTTCATGAACGCCTATGACTACATTCGAATTGCCAATATCAATCGCCATCATCATCGCGGTAGCTTTTGTGGAACGCTGCTCCGTTTACCTGTAAAGCCGTTCCGTTTTCATAATATTAACATTTTTACCAACTCCCTTGAAAATGTACCGCAAAAACCCCAATAAAGTTTACGGCGCTGCAGAATATTGAGGCTGCTCAATCCTATTTCACCAAAATTATCCTAACTTGGCTGGAAAAAACAAACCTATGGAATTGGATCACCTGTACTACAACCTCAAAAGAAAAGTGGACCATTACAAAGAAGTCCATGAAAATACCCTGGTTTACCGAAAACAGTGGAAAGAAGGCATACGCGACCTGATCGTCAATACCCTGGCGAGGATTTGCCAAGATGTAGGGCTGGATGCCAAAACTGATGTTCGAAGCGAGATGGAAAATTTGGAGGCCGTAGCGCTCACGCTCGGCGATGTCAAAAGTGGGCTCTTCCAAGTCATTGCCCCCGACCTGCAGCGCGACCTGATCAAGCACAATGGGTCCCTGGTATATCAGCAGCTTTTTAACGGGAAAATCATCGTGCTCGTCAACTATCCTTTTATCGAATCTTACGGACAACCGCGTCCGCCAAAAACCATTTCGATCTACCGCCCCGAGGAGCTCCACCCGCCTTTCTTCATCCGGCATATCGAGGAACTGCTTCAGGAAGTTGCTGCATGGGAAGATTATGACGATGACGAACCGACGGCCCGCATCGGGTTTAATGTAAATATCGGCGGGGCCAAACAAGAGCCCGTCAGCGAAAAGGAATAGGTGTTGCACTAAGCGCCCGTCATAGCAGGCTCCATTTCCAGGCTGAAAAGCGCACGGTGCAGGCTCCTCATGGCCTCAGCCTTATATGCGGTAGGAAGCAACAGGGAAATGTTGTTATTGCTCCCTCCATAGGATACCATCCGCAAGGGGAAACCCTCCAGGGCGGAAAATACCCGCCCACTGATGCCCTTCTCCGTGTAAAGGCCATCGCCAACAATACTCAGGATAGAATGCCCGCGCTCTACCTGCACGTCCGCATACTCTGCCAAAGCCCCGACAATCGCCCCCAGCTCATCTTCACCGTCTATTGTCACCGAAACAGAGACCTCCGAAGTCGTAATCATATCAATGGGGGTCTTGTAGCGCTCGAAAATCTCAAAGACCTGACGCAGGAAGCCATACGCGTTCAACATCCGTGCAGAGCGAATACGGATGGCCGTTATGCCGTCTTTCGCCGCCAGGGCCGCCACTATTTTTCCGGAGGCGTCTGCAGAAATCAGGGTCCCCGGCGCTTCAGGATGAAAAGTATTCTTCAAACGGACGGGGATCAGCGCCTCCTCGGCAGGAATTACGCAGGTGGGGTGCAGGATCTTTGCCCCGAAGTAGGCGAGCTCCGCTGCCTCCCGGTAAGAAACGGCACGCAAAGGACGGGTACCTTGCACCAGGCGCGGATCGGCGTTGTGCAAGCCGTCAATATCCGTCCATATCTGGACTTCCCCGGCTCGGATGGCCGCCCCGATAATCGTAGCCGTATAATCACTCCCCCCGCGCTGCAGATTGTCCACCTCGCCTTCGGCGTTACGGCAAATATATCCCTGGGTAATGTAACAGCGCTGATCGGGATTTTGCCGCATCAACCAACTGAGCCGCTCCCGGATCCAGTCCATATCCGGCCCCCCGTCGGGCCCAATCCGCATAAAACCCAATGCAGGCAACCATTCTGCCGCTATGCCGCAACTGCTCAGGTAAATGTGGAACAGCCGGGTGGATAGCAGTTCTCCTTGTGCTACGATCGTCCGCTCCTCCCGTGCTCCAAAATTTGCTGCAAACTGCAGGCTGATCGAGGAACAAAAATCGTCCATAGCCTGCAACCCGGCCACCCGGAATGGCCCTTCCGGCAGCAATTCCGATATAAAGGCACTGTACTCCTGCCGCAAAGCCTCCAGCCCGGCACGGGCCTCTGCCGGTCTTTTTCCATATAAATGCCCGGCTATATCTATCAGCTTGTTGGTCGTACCCGCCACAGCAGACAATACCACGATCTTGCGCTCCTCCCCTTTGATCAGTTCTGCCACTTCCCGCATCCGCGCAGGGCCCCCTACCGAAGTACCCCCAAATTTCATGACGATCATAACTCACCTTGTTTATCCAAATCATCCCGCTCCCGAATACCGGGCGGCGCAAAAAGTACCATTGCCAAAAGGGCAGCGGCGTATCCGGCTGCCAATTATAATGCCCCAAAACTATATACCTCAAAGAAATCCGGCAATTATTTAGGTAAAATGTTCATTTTTTAACATTTTTGTTAAATTTTAAACAAAATGATCAAAATCGCCGCAGTTACCGGGCAATTATTGGCTAAATCTCCCTTCGTCGCGGAGGCTTTGGAAGAAGGGTTGATCAATATTTCAGCGCTGGCGCGCAAGCTCCAGCCCGAGGTATCGGCGCTTGTGGGGCGACCGGTAAAACTGGGTGCGGTGGCCATGGCCATACAGCGTATGTCGCCCATCACAGGAGGATATCCCAACCGTGCGCTAAAGCGCTTTTTCAAAAAGCTCCAGGATATCAGCCTGCGGGCAGACCTCCTCGACTATACCTTTGAAAATTCGGCGACCCTGCCCCATTGCCAGGCGGTATTGCTCGGTGAAATCAGCCGGCACCCCAGGACGTTTTACTCCGTATCGAGGGGCATTGCCGAAACCACCCTTTTGATTAGCCGGGACTTTGAGCCGCATGTAGAAAATATATTCCGGGAAGAAAAGCTGATTTCCAGGCTCGAGCAGCTCAGCGCCCTCAGCCTGATGCTGCCGGCAGAAAACCGCATCCTCTCGGGGGTCTATTACCTTATCCTGCGGCAGCTTGCATGGCATGGCATCAATGTCGTAGAGGTCGTCTCTACCAGCAACGAGTTTACAATTGTAGTAAAAGAAAGCGATACCCAGGAGGCACTCGCGGCGCTCATGCAGCTAAAAAGACAGACTTGACCCACAAAGAAAGCATTTACATTTCCCCGTGCCGAACGGCCTTTGGGAAGAGCCTGTTCTACTTGGCCGGCTCCTTTCGGCCCCGCCCAAAAACGAAGCGGGAATTGATAAAGAATACCCCGGTGAGCAAAAGAAATGCCGCCAGTATGGATTGAAAACCGTGTTGCTCTCCATTAAAAGCCCAGCCGAGCGACATTGCCACTACCGGGTTGACATAATTGGTCGTAGCCACTTTTTCCGGGGAAACGCGAAACAACAGGTAATTGAAGGCCGAATACGCCAGGATAGAACCTGCGAAGATCAGATACCCATACGACAACCAGGCACGTACGCCTACGGCCTGCACATCGAACCCACCATACTCGCCACTGAACAGCCCTATCAGTAAAAGCGATACCCCACCACCCAGCATTTGAACCGCTGCAGACTGCGGCCCTGACTTTGGCAACTCGATTTCAGTAACATAAATCGTGGCAAATGCCCAGGAAAAAATTGCTACAGTAATGGCTGAAATCCCCAGCCACGTCTCCCGATCTCCGCTAATCTTCGGCTGCCCTACCAGCAATACCATGCCCACAACCCCAACCGCAACACCGAGGAGACTATTCCAGCCGGGCACCAGGCCACGCCGTGCCCATACCATCATCACGATGACCAGGGGCTCAAAAGCGACGAACAACGCGGCCAGGCCGGTATCAATATACTGCTCCGACCAAACGACCAAACCAGTACCCAGGGTTAGGAACAGAAAACCGGCGAGCAGACCGTTTCTCCATTGGCGTACCGTAGGCAAAGGGATACCCAACACCGAAGCATACGCAAATAATATCCCCCCCGCCAGCATAAAGCGCGAGCCCGACATCAAAAAAGGAGGGATTTCCTGTATGGCAAAATAATTGATCAGATAGGTCGAACCCCAAATGATATAAACAGCGGCAAATGCGGCAACCACTGCGATTTGCCCGCGTGTATCCTTGATCATGGCATTAAATTTGCGGCACAAAGCTAAGGTTTCTTCTATTGCCGCCAGCTATTTTTTCCGACATCTGATCAGCCATGCCTCAAGGCAGGGCAGGCTTTGCCCCAAGTGAAAAATGCTGAAAATCCCTTTGTTCCGCATGGCAGATCAACTGGGCTACATCCCGGGTAGATAACAATACTCCCGGCAGGCCCCCGCCAATCGCGATCCATTGGCCACACATATAAAATTGCCCAAGTTTCGGCAACGTGTAAGGCAGGAACCGGAGGCCGGTCTTCGGATCATGTATCCAACCTTCAAAACTGCCCTGCCAGTTGTTGGTAAATCCGATGATTGTCCCGGGGGTAGCAACATCAATCATTTCGACGTGCGCTGCAAAATCCCCGAAGCGTCTATCCAGGGCCCGAATGGCCGCCTGGGAAATCCGCTCCTTCTCGGAGGTATATTTTTCCGGCGACCGCTGCTGGAGGTTTTGCCAATATTTGTAGTTTGCCGTCCGTATCCCGATGCTCACCAGCGTTTTGCCAACCGGCGCAAGGGATGGGTCAAAATGGTGCACGCGCACGGACAAATTGTCTATGATCGTTTCCGGATCAATAACCAAGGTAGCGCCAATCGGAAACAGGATATGTGCCGGGAGCATGGAAAGGTCGCGCCGGACGCCCAGGGCGATATAGAACATCGAAGGAAAAGCCCGATGTGCTTTGTAAAATTTTTCAAAAGTTTTCCCGGTATATGCCCCTTTCAATAAGTCAAAGAGCGTCGCATGGCCATCGGCAGCAGAGATGATATAATCGCCCATTATCTGCCGGCCATCCTCCAATTCAACGCCGACAGCGCTGTCGTCCTGAACAAGGATTTTCGCCACCTTATGCTGAAAGCGGATACTTCCCCCCAGGCTTTGGAAGCGGTCGAGGATACGGTGGGTGAAAGCCGCAGCCCCTCCTTTGGGATACCCTGCTTTTCCCGCACCAATCCAGGACAGCATCAACAGGGGGAGAATCGCGGATACACGGGACTCCGAAAGGTTGAGAATGACCTTTTGCAAAAGCGGATTGGAGAATTCAGCAGCGTAATGCTCCAGGCTGACCGCAGAAAAACGCTCGACGACCGATAAATATGGCACCGTACGCCCATATTCCCTGACGCGCTCCCAAAAACCGGTCAACTCAGGCGGTTTCTCATGGGCCTCTTCGTAATCGGCCAGCTTCCGCAAGGCACCGGTCAGCTCATGAATCGCCGCAGCATCCTCCGGCGCCTGCTCCAGCAGCTCTTTTTCAAGGCGGTCGGGATTTGTGAAGACGCGGATAGTCCTGCCCCTGGAATCTTCTACCCGCAAATATTCCTCCACGGGCCAGCACCCAATCTCGCCTACAGGCGCAAGTTCGTTCCATTTCTCGTACAATGTACTTGCCGGGCCTGCCCCGACCAGCAGGTGGGCGCATAAATCTATGGTATAATCTCCGCGCTGCCAGGCATTGCAAACCCCTCCGGCCGAACGGTTCATTTCAAAGATTTCGACATCGAAGTCGTTCATCGCCAGGTATGACCCGACAGATAAGCCCGCTACGCCGCCACCGATAACCAAGACTTTTTTTCTCATGGCACCTCTATTTTTTGAGCTGGTTAGGTTCCGGCCCATCATTGATCGCCCTAATCTACCCTTTTTCAATCAGTAAGCGACTGACAAGTCGCAGTCTAAAGGAATGATTTTCGTCATTGCAAAGGCGTTTGGCGGAAAATTCCGAGGTTTTATCGGGTTTTATTTCATTTTGACGAATATTATCCTATATTTCATAAAAAAAATCAAATGACAAGTCAAGGTTCAACGGACACCCACCGCATCAATGATCCGAAAGTAGTCGGGATCATCTCTTATCTTATGCCCATCGGGTGGATCATCGCTTTTATCCTGAACAACCCGAAATCCGACCTGGCCTCTTTTCACCTCCGGCAATCTTTGGGCTTGATCGTAGTCGCCCTCGCGATCAGGATCGTCATGTACGTCCCTTTGCTCGGCTGGTTAACCGGTATTATTGCGGCGGTCGCCACATTCTTCCTGTGGGTAATTGGTTTTATCGCCGCAGTGGAAGGCAGGAAAAAGACCGTACCTTTCCTGGGGCAGTACTTCCAGGAATGGTTTGCCGGCCTTTGACGGGCATCAAGCCAACGGACCCCGGCCTCCTGCCGTCCAGGGGTATTCTGTAAACGCGGGGGTTGACCCTTCCGGGCAATCGCCAACGTACAAGAGTCCCGCAAAGCCTGGGCGTTAAAATCTTTAGTCTGGTTACACGCTTTCTCCAAAATAAAGGTTTACGATCAGGACTTTTCGCCAAAAATACTTTGCCAAATATAAAACTTTGTATATTTAGCGAATGGGAGCCATCCGGTGGGGCATCGGGGTGTTGTATTGCCCATTTTGCCTGCTGCCGGCAATCATGGCTATGTTTTATGGAGGACAAACCATTCTTTCGAAGCTTTGGGGTATTGGTGATGACTGCGGCGATACTTGCGGCCTACCCGCTTGCGCACCGGGCTTTTCCCTGGTTGCAGGGGCATTTCCGCACCTATGACCCCCGCTCGGTGCTATGGCCGGCGGATGCCGGGCACGGTCCCGGAACCTCGGCCATCGCTGAAGACGAACGCCCCGCCACGGTGCCCCCACCTATGCCGGTCACTCCGGAGGCAGTGCTTCCCCCGGAGGCGTTCACCCCTGCGTTTACAAGTTATGCAGGCAGTATCCACCTGCAAAGCTTTCAGCAATTGCTCAAAGCTGGAGACGAACAGATCCGCGTTGCATATTTCGGCGACTCTTCGGTCGAGGGCGACCTTATTTCGCAGACCCTTCGGGAAAGCCTTCAACAGCGTTATGGAGGTTCGGGCGTAGGGTTTCTTCCGATCCTTCCGGTAGTGAATAATTTCAGGCGTACGGTTTATCAGGCGGCTTCCGGGCACTGGCGCCGCCATAAACCGCGGTCGGATAAACCGCAATTTCCGGTAGGGATTACGGGGAATTACTTTACCGCATCCCTCGCCCTTGGCCCTGAACCGGGTGCCGGCGAAGAAAGCGCCGCTACCCGCGCAACCCTCCTTGAGCCGGCCCCCTGGGTAAGTTTCAGCGCGGGAAAAGCGTTCCCCGGTACCAGGCGCTTCCCGGAAGCCCGCCTGTTTTATGGCAGGCTGGAAGGCGCTGCAGAACAGGATTCACAAACGCTCGGCCGTATCGGGCTCGAAGTGGGCACCGCGCGGACGGAAATCGCCATAACAGCCCCCGGGCCCCTCAATATCCTGAACCTGCCCGTCCGGAATGCCACCCGTATAAAGCTCGACTTTGCAATACCGGGACACCTACCGGTGTATGGGGTCAGTATGGAAAGTACTGCTGGGATCATCATAGACAATTTCCCGATGCGGGGGAACAGCGGCAACGGTTTGCTCAGGATCCCCGGGAGCCAGCTTGCCGCCTTCCACAAAGCCCTTGACTACGATCTCGTCCTACTCCAGTTTGGGCTAAACGTCCTCAATGCCGGCCTCAAAGACTTCAGTTGGTACGAAGAGCAAACGATAAGTACAATCGTTCACCTGAAAAAGTCTATGCCGGGAGCGGGCATCGTTGTCATTGGCCTTCCCGACAAAAGCATCAAGGTGGACGGGGCGATGCGTTCGGATCCCAGCGTGGCCAGGATTACCGAAGCCCAGCGTCGGGCTGCGTTCCGGTGTGGCGTGCCGTTTTTCAGCATTTATGAGGCGATGGGGGGGGAAGGCTCCATGGTAGAATGGGTAGAGCACAGACGCCTGGCCAACTGGGACTATACCCACTTTAATTTCGAGGGCGCGGAGCAGATCGGCAATTTTTTGCTCAAATTCCTCCTCGGAGAAGATTCCGTCCGAAGGGGCACCATCTGAACGCCCATGAACAACCTGCCGACCCTCGATGGGCTGATATCATTGCTCGCTTATGATCCGAACCGGCCCCTGCTTTTCAACAGCTTTCCTTTTTTCGTTCTGTTCATTGCGTTCTACGGGGGATACCTGTTGTTCCTTAAAAAACCTAACGCACGCATCCTTTACCTTTTCGCCTTTTCATGTTTTTTTTACTACAAATCCAGCGGCTGGCACCTGATATTCCTGCTCCTTGCGACAGCGGTCAACTTTGGCCTCGGCCATGCCATATCCTGCGCTGCTCGGCAACACCTGCGTCGCTACTACTTGTGGGCGAGTATAGGCATAAGCCTGGGAACCCTTGCCTATTTCAAATATAGCCTGTTTTTCCTAAATACCATCTCCCAGGTATTCGATCAAAACTTCGGCACGGTGGATATTCTGCTCCCTGCGGGTATTTCCTTTTACACTTTCCAAACCCTCAGCTATACTATTGACATTTACCGGCACCAGCTGGTGCCGCTGAGCGCGGGGGCGGCGACGCGGAGGGACTGGGCAGGCGCCTTCCTGGATTTCTCTTTTTATGTCAGTTTTTTTCCGCAATTAGTTGCCGGGCCTATCGTCCGTGCGGCGGAGTTCATCCCCCAGATCAGAAAGCCACTTTCCCTCGACCGGGAAGCCGGGGCTAAGGGCCTGCTGCTGATCATGGGCGGGCTGTTTAAGAAAGCGGTAATTTCCGATTACATCAAGGTTAATTTTGTGGACAGGGTCTTTGATGCCCCGCTGCTGTATTCCGGGCTGGAAAACCTGCTTGCAGCCTATGGTTACGCCCTGCAGATATACTGTGATTTCTCGGGATATTCGGATATGGCGATCGGCCTGGCGATTTTGCTGGGGTTTCGCCTGCCTGAAAACTTTCGCAGCCCCTACCGGGCAGCCTCCGTCACTGAATTCTGGCGGCGCTGGCACATTTCACTTTCTACCTGGTTACGCGACTATCTGTACATCCCCCTTGGCGGCAACCGGCTTGGGCGCCGGCGAACTTACCTCAACCTGATGCTGACCATGCTGCTTGGAGGGCTTTGGCATGGTGCCAACTGGGTGTACGTACTTTGGGGGGCTTTACATGGCGTCGGGTTGTCGCTGGAGCGCTTTGCCAATGAAAAAAATACCGGGGATACGCCCCCTGCCGAAACGCGACCCCGGGTATCCTTCACGCTCTTGCTCGTCCTGCAGGCAGGCATCCAAATTGCCCTTCTCCTTCGCGCCTTCGACGGCAGCCTTGAAATGCAGATGTTTTGGCGCTATTCGCTGGGCAATATCGCTATCCTTGCAGGATTTGCCTCCGCTTTTTTGCTGGCAAAAGCCGTTCCTGCCATGCAGCGCCCCGTGAGCATCTGGTTGACCTTCAACTTTGTCGCCTTCGGATGGATATTGTTCCGGGCAGGAGCGATAGGCAGCACACAGCCGCCCCTGGATACCGTCGCACAGATGTTAGGCCAGATTGCGGGAGCATTTAATACTGCCATCCTACCCCGGTTACTACAAGCCTACCCCTGGTTTTTTGCACTGGCCACTATTGGTTTTATCCTGCATTTTTTTCCAAAACGCCTGTATTTATTTATAGAAAACCTGTTCACGAACAGCCCTGCCATTATCCAGTCCCTCGTTCTTGCCCTGACGATATGGGTTGTTGTGCAGGCCTCAGGAGCGGAAGTCGTTTCGTTTATCTATTTCCAATTCTGAACGCCGCGCTGAGCAAGGGGTGCCGATAACGCCAGGCGAAGGGGTAGCAGGTCTGTGTTGCCCCAAACTGCCGCCGGATCGCCGCTACTTCGGGAAGCATACTCCCTTCGAAATCAAAAACCGAAAGCCCCAATACCTCACGGGCATATCGCACGGCTTCCCAGATCAGCAGGAACCCAGATCCGCTGCGGCGCAGCACCGGGTCGTCGCCGGAGAGGTGGTAATATGCAGCATGCCGGTCCCAGATCAGATAGGCAGCGGAATGAATACGGCCCTGGGCATCTGTCGCAAAGAAAATCTGCCGTTGGCCTTTTTCTGCGAGGGCGGCCTCATGGGACATGAACAGGCCCCTGGAATAAGGCGTCGCCAGCCCCTTGCGCTGGAAGGCCCAGGTGCTGACGGGGAAGAAACGCCCAGGGTCATTATCGGCCAGAACCTTGACGACCCTTTGAGCTTTGAGGATATTTCGCCGCATATTGCGGTTGATCCCCCTGAAAACGGTATCTAAATCGGCAATATCCAGCAGAAAGGTATGCTGAAGTTGTTGTGTATAACCTTTTTTGCCCAAGTCGCCAAAGTCCCTGATCGTATAATGAAAATTTTGTTTGAACGCATCCACCTTTGGCAGGCCCTCCTCAAGCGCGCAGAGCCGGTCAGTTCCACCAGCCGCAGCCCACGGACCCATATATTTTACAAAATGCGGCATCGTGATATAGCGGAACCCCCATTTTTTTTTTACGAAAAAGGGCCAAACCGCCTCTACCTCCCCTGACTGCCCTTTGAGCAATACGGCATCCCAATATCCATTTTCACAGACCGCATCGAGGTACCAATCCTGAAAAAAGACGGGTATTTCCGGGTGAGCGGCACAAAATGCCCGATATTGCGCAATATCGCACGCCCGTGTATTTCTCGGAAAATGATCGCCGGCCATTTAGTAGATCATATCTATACGGATAAAAGCCGCCGGCCCTTCGTGCGCAAATGCCGCCTCGTGAAAACGCGGGGCACGGAACAGGCTGCGCGCATTATTGGAAAAACCGTATCCTTCTTTGGGAATGCCGAGCAGATTGGTATCCACTTTTCTGTTGCCATTGACGTCATGGATGACCGCCACCGCATAGGTGCCGAAAGGCAGCCCTTCGAAATCCAGGATTATGCGGCCCGTTTTTGCCGGGACTACACGGTGCCGGACACACACCCGGCTATCGTCCGGAAAACCCTCGGCACGGTCGAACAGGAGTACCCCGATTTCTCCCGAACGCTCCCGGACACCTTCGATGATCACAGACACCTTGCCCCGCAACGATGGCCCCGGAGCTCCGGCAGCGAGTACTGCCATCCCTGTAAAAATAAATATCAGGAAACCTTTTTGTATCATATACCTGTGACTTTCATATCCCAAAACCTTTCCGATGGCAATATAGTATTTTGCATATCAAGGGTTATTGTAAAATAGCACATTTAACTGCCCGGGTTTATTTGCGCCTCGCAATCGTAAGGCCATCGCGCAGGGGCAGCATGAGGGCTTCTACCCGTGGATCCGCAGCCAGGACCTCGTTGAAGCCCTGCATTATCCTGGTGTCCTGGTCTGGTACAGGATCCAGCACTTTACCGCCCCAGAGGACATTATCGGCGAGGATCAGGCCTCCCGGTGCCACCCGCTCGATAATCAGATCGTAATAGACAGCATAATCCTGCTTGCCGGCATCAATAAAGACCAGGTCAAAAAACCCCGGCAAGGTGGGGATTACCGCTTGTGCCCGCCCGATGTGCAGTTGCACCACCGCCTCCTTACCCGCGATGCGGATATATTTCCGGATAATCTGTTCCAGCTCCGGATTGGCCTCTATGGTGTGCAGTACGCCGTCGGAGGCGATACCCTCGGCCAGGCACAATGCCCCATATCCTGTGAACGTGCCGATTTCGAGGGCTACCCTGGGGCGCAGCAGGCTGCTCAGCAGTCGGAGTAGCCCCCCCTGAAGCCTCCCGCTCATCATTTGTGGGGAGAGTGTCTTCAGGTTGGTTTCCCGTTCCAGTGCATAAAGTACATCCGGGAGCGGGGAAGAATGGGCTTCACAATATTCGTATAAAGCCTTTTGGGAAAATTGCATCGCAATTGGTTTTATCGGACTTGTTGCTTTAGGTTTTCGCGGGGGGAGAATACCCTATTGTCCGCGCGAAGGCTCGTTGAGGGTGCAAGCCCTGCTAAGTTCCCCCCAAAAAAATACTATTTACGGCCTCATGAGCATCCCGCCGCAACAGGTCTATCCGCTGAAAACCTGCCAAATAGCCTTGCAGGCCATACCTCTTCAATCCAGCCATTCAGCTACTGATCCCGGCAAGTCGAATAATTGCACGATTGACAGGATGACTACAGCGACCAGCACCCGGTGCGCCAAAACGTTGGCCCTGGGGTGCCGGGAAGAAAAGTGGGCGGTAAAATAGCCCCCAAGCGCCTGGCCGACCGCTATGCTGAGCCCGGCGGGCCAGTTGATCAGCCCGTTGTATTGAAAAACGAGTACCGCCAGCAGGGTATAAAGCGCCGAGACCGTAATTTTAACGACATTACTTTCGGCCAGGCTATACCGCGCAGCGAGCACCATGACCGCCAGGAAGAAAATCCCCATCCCCATCTGGATGAACCCCCCGTAAAACCCAAGGGCGAGAAACAACGGCACCGACGCCCAGAGCGGGAACCGTTGGCCGGGATCGCTCTCCCGAAGCCAGCGTTCCGGCCTGATCAATATCACAAAGAGCATGAGCACCATCAGAAAACGGAATACCCAGAGAAACTGTTCATTGCTGACCTGCATGGCTATATAGATCCCTGCTACAGAGCCGATCAGCGTCAGGGCGATGACCGTCCAGCTGCGCCGAAGTCTGAGCATACCATTCCCATAGTAAGCGCCCATACCTGCAAAGCTGTGTGCAAGAACACCGATTCGGTTAGTGGCATTCGCAACATTGCCCGGAAGCCCGAGCAGTTCCGTCAGGATCGTAATGGTGATTACCGAGCCGTTTCCCGCGAGGGTGTTGATCGCACCCGCGAGCAAACCGCCCCCGGCAGCAAGCAAAACATGGTACCATTCCATTTCCGCCATATCAACGTATTGTCTGGCAAAGCTCGATCAATATCCCGTTTGTAGTTTTGGGGTGCAGGAAGCAAACCAGCTTGTTGTCGGCACCATGTTTGGGGGATTCATTGAGCAACTGAAACCCGGCCTCCTTCAGGCGCTGCATTTCAAACAGGATATCGTCCACCTCAAAAGCGGCGTGGTGCAGGCCTTCTCCCCGCTTCTCGATGTATTTGGATACCGCACTCTCCGGCGAAGTCGCTTCCAGGAATTCCACTTTAGCCTCCCCAAGCTGGAAAAAGGCAGTTTTGACATACTCGGTAGCAACTTCCTCCTCTTTGTAGGACTCGATGCCAAATAATTGCCCATACATTTCTTTTACTGCCGCAAGGTCTTTAACGGCAATACCCAGATGCTCCAGTCTTAAAAACATAAGCGATGTTTGAACGCAATTTCTGAAATTTATGCCAATTTGCGCCGGAAATTACAGACTTGTTGTGATAGATTATCGTGCCGGGAAAAATGCGCTGCTTTTTATACACGCGAAGGCTTTTTGAGGGCGCATAGCCCGGTAGTAATTGTGTAAAAGGCCTTTGCAGAATTTCCTGTGCTTCTGATCACCCCACTCCGGCTACTTTCCGGCAATGAACAAGTGCACTTGTTCGTTGTAGGCATAATAAGGGCTCAGACTTGCGGTACGCCCCGTGAAGCAGACGACGGACCGGTCTGCCTATGCAACCCCAAAAGACGATTTGGGTTTAAATTTGATTTGGTGACGAAACCTGCAGAAGGGGTTTTTCGGGAAACAAGCAGACAAGAAGGCCCCCGGGCAAAAACACAGTACAGATGAGACAGCTACTATCATTATTTCTGGCAATCTCCCTGGGCCAGACCCTGACCGGGCAGACTGCTGTAAGCATGACGGCTTACTATCATTTTGACCAAACCATCAATGATATTACCGGCAATACGGCGAATGCCGGTATTGCGCAAAGTCCGCCACAGTATGGCTGCGGGGTCAACAACGAGGCCCTGAATTTTTCTTTGCCCACCAGTTTCCTGCGCATCGCCGGGCCGGCCCGGGAAGAATTCGACACGGAGAATTTTTCCCTGGCGTTTTACTTTCGCGCCACCAGCAACGAAGGCATACAGTACTTGTTCAGTAAGCGCAGAAAGGACTGCCTTGCCGACAACTCGATTTATATCCGGTATCGTCCTTCTACCCGAAACATCAACGTAGTGCTTACCGAGAGCGCCGACAGGTTGGTCAACATCGTCCATGAGCTGCCCCTGGGTACCTGCTGGTACCATATTGCCATCGTGCGCGACGCCGGGAACGTGAAACTTTACGTCAACGGTCAGTTGGCCAGGGAGCAGACCACCTTTGGCCGTATTGACCTGCGCAACGACGGCGATATCCTGCTCGGGGCGAGCCAGTGCTACGGGCCTAACGAAACCTTTTTCAAAGGTGCGATTGACGAGCTCCGGATTTACAGCCGGGCCCTGAACAGGTTTGACGTCCAGGGCCTCCTGCGTGTGCCCCCCGACAAGATCACCGTGCCCGACACCATTGTGTTTCTCAACAAGCCCGTCAATCTCGCCATTTCACAGACCTGTGGCACTTCGTTTCGCTGGACACCGGCTACAAACCTCACGAATCCGGCCATTTCCAATCCAACCTTTGACGCGGCAAGAGCGGGCAACTTCGTTTATGCCATACAAATTGGCGACCCCGTATCGGCATGTGTGGCCACCGATTCGATCCGCATCACCGTCATTGACCCCAACTCCCTGGACTGCGGCGCCATATTCCTTCCAAAGGCATTTACCCCTAACCAGGACGGCCTTAACGACACCTACGGTATCAGTAACCCCTACGCATTGCAAAAACTGATCCGTTTTGAAATCTTTGACCGCTGGGGGAGCAGGGTTTTTTCTGCTGCAGATCCCTTTGAGCAGTGGGACGGTTCGTTCTTAGGAAAAACCCTTGACCCCGGGGTGATGGTGTATAAAGTTGAATTTGAATGCAACGGGGACCGAAAACTGGTCACGGGCAGCTTCGTGATCATGAAGTAGGGTGGTAGCGGAGCTTCGTGCGAACAAAATTATCCTGTTGCGGCAAGCCCTAATAATTCGCCTTAAAAAAGCGGAGGTACTCCGATACAGACTGTAAACGGATCAGCTCCCGGTAATTGTCCAGGCTGATGGCCATTACCTCAACGCTGGCGCCGGGCACCAGTTCCGACAGGTTGCTCACTGCCGTTTCGTAATATTTCATGGCATCCCCGCCATTATTGAACCTTCTGATGATAATTACCGGCGTACGGGTATCTTCATCCTGGCCGATAAACATATTCGTCAGGCTCAGTTTTTCGAGCCTGTAATACTTCCGGTTGAAATCAGAGACGGCATTCTTTGCGTCGTTGATATTCATTTGTGCATCGCCTGCGATGATGATGTAGTGAATTTGTTCTTCTTCCCCCCGGACAAAGGCGGCATCGCCGGCCTCGACCGATGATTTCTGTCCCCCTGGGAGGTTTGCGGTGGTATTACCGAGAATCCTGAGAATTTCCCTGGCCTGTTTTTCTTCCTCGGTATCGGGGAACCTTGCGGCCACATCGGATAATGCGGCCATATATGCTTCCTTGCCCTTCATCTTACCGGTGCAGAAAGCCGAAAGCATGGCAAAACGTGCCCTGAGGGGATTATCTATACCATATTTAGGCCGGGAATCTTCGCACATTTTCATGACCTCTTCATACCTGCCCTGTTGGAAAGCCAAATACGCTTCATCGTAGAACTGATTGATTTCCAGAACACGGTCAACCATTGTTTTGACGTATGCCGGGTTGGTGATCATCAGGGCATACTTGGAGCTGGGGTACTTATCTTTCATTAATTCGGCATAGTAGTTGGCCTTTGCCAGGTCGCCGGAATCCTTATAGGCCAGGTAAAGGTAGTACCAGGCGTCCAGGACGTAATTGTTGCCGGGGATTCGCTCCAGCATTTTTTCCAGTATTTCGATGCTCTTGGGATTATTTTGGAGCCGTTCCTGATAGAGCGCCCCCAGTTTGAACATTGCCTCTGCAAGTTTGTACTCCATCACTTTTTTATCCCCCTCGGTCTTGGGCACATTGCCCAGGATATTATCAATTTCTTCCGGGGTGAGGAGGAGGTCGCCTTTTGCATCTTTTGCCGTTTCGGCGACCGTAGCGCTATTTTCGTCGTTATCTGCGGAGGAAGATTTTTTATTTATGCGGCGCCAGTCGTCCTCCAGTTTGCGGTTGGAGCCCCATTTGACGAAGAAGTCCCTTTCCCCGCGCTTGAGGTTGCGTTCATTATAGGCAAAAAAGCTGGAGGCCTGGTCAGGCTGATTGAGCGTTGGCACACCGATATCTCTTCGTTGGGCGGTGGCGAGGGGCGCGGCAGGTGCGTCCCGGGCGGCAAGCTCCGCGAGGCGCCGTTCATCTTCTGCCTTTTTGATCGTGCTCGCCAGCTTTCGCTTTTCTTCATCGCTCATATAGCTGATTTTCAGCAAAGTGTCCATTTGCTGAATTTTGAGGATATACTCGGCGATATCTTTGAGGTTATCGATCTGCTTTTGGATATCCGGAACGCGCGGGTCCTGGGGGGAAATGACCGCGAGGGTGCTGTCGAGATAAAGTTTTCCTTCCAGATATTCCTCAGACGCGACGTAGAGCTGGGAAATCGCAAAATACGATTCCGCTTTTTGGGAGGGGTTAGCATTGCTATTGGCGAGGGAAAGGCGTAGGTTTTCGATTGCGGCAGCCCGGTCCTGGCTTTGCAGGGCAAGGCTGGAAAGGGTAAAATAGATTTGGTCTTTAAATCCCGCATTTTTTTCGTCGGCCAATAGTTTTTCGAGCGCCAGGCGGGTATCCCCCATCGAAGTTGATCCGGCCTTAAAGTTGTTGAGGGTCATATTCAGGCGGGCGCGGAATTCCATATCATAGGAAGAAGCCAGGCCGATTGCCCGCCCATAAGCCTTTCCCGCCTGTTCCCAGCGGCCTGCGGCCTCATGGAGCTGGGCGAGGATAAACGCGTAGCGTCCCCGTTCGAGGCGTGGGGCATCGGAGGCAATCGCCTGCTCGAGCGGCATCACTGCTTCGTCCGGTTCTTCCTTTTTCAGGTAAAGGTAGGCTAATGCCGGCCAGGCCTGTTCTTTTACGAAGGGCAGGGTCTTAGGGTTTTGGACCAACTGTCGGATAAGGCGGAGCGCAGATTCCGTATTTTCCCTTTCGATCAGGGTGCGGGCAAGCCAGAGGATGCCTTCCTGATAAGCGGGGCGGTGTTTCATGAAATAATTATCCGGTTGTTGCTTCTTGGCCTCTGCCTTTTGTCTGGCCTCCTCTTCTTTCGCTTTTTTCTTTGCCGCCTCCGCCAGTTTTTTGGGGTCTTGTTCAACAGGCGGTGGCTCCGTACCGGGTTTGGGTTTCGCGTAGGGGGAGGGTTTAGTTACCGTTGTGCCCTGTTTTCTGGCCCGCTGGACGGCCTTATTGTATTGTTTTCGCTGTCTGGCCTTTTCTTTAGCGGCTTTTTCCCTGGCCTTTTGTTTTTCTTTTGTAGCTTTTTCCCGCTCCTTTTGCTGTTGTTTGCGGGCTTTAGCTTTAGCCGCTGCGGCCTGTGCCCTTTCCCTGGCGGCGTTTTGGGGCACTGCGCTGATCCTTGATTTTCGGCTTGCCGGCCGTTCCGGGTCAAATTCTCCGGCCATAAAGCGCAGGGTTTCCTCTGCCGATTCAAAATCCTGTTTCAGAAACTGGGCTTTGCCCACCATCAGGTAGCAGTCGTCCGTCCATTGGCTGCGCGGGTGCAATGCTACAACCCGCGTAACCTTTTCGATGGCCAGGTCCATCTTCGGCCCGATCGTCTTGGGGTCTTTGATCGCCATGTAAGGATAAACCACCAGGTTTTGCTGGTAGTTGTCCTGATGTTGAAGCTGTAGTTCAAGCAGCGTTGTGTTAAAGATTTCACGGGCATTGAAATACCCGTTATATTTAGCCGTGGTATTGTGGTACAACTTTCCAATACCCGAGAGGTCGTTCTTACTCTTTTGTGTTACGCAGGCACTGAGCAAGACGAGCACAGTGGACAAACAACCGGTAAAATAAAGGATCGAGCGTTTCAAAATTCAGAAGTTTTGACGTACAAAAGGGGGTTGTGCGGAAAAGTCTTTGCCGCCTTCGGCGGCAGAATTTTCATGGGGTTGTGCAAAAGGTTTTTGCCGCCTTCGGCGCGAAGCGCCGGGGTTGTGTAAAAAGGTTTTTCTTGGCACTTCGCGCCAAATTAAGTTTGGATGGAGACATCTTTTTCCTGATTTTGCTTCGCAAAATCAGGAAAAAGATGTCTCCATCCAAAGAATATTTCGCCGCCGCAGGCGGCGAAAACCTTTTTTCACAACCTCACAACCCCAACATTATTTGGGGCGAAGCGCCATGAAAATACTTTTCACACAACCCCTTTCAAGAGAACATTCTGCCGCTGCAAGCGGCAAATCAGTTTTCACACAACCCAGGCCTTGCCATACGGATTTTATTCCGTTGTAGCTTATAACTTTAAAACAACAAATTTATTTTAAACGTTAAGAAAAACGAAACGAATTGCAATCCATATCCTGAAAGAACCGGTTTGTGATACACCCGGAGGCCCTCAAGATGTCCTGAATGCGATAAATGCCCCGACGGGGACACACCGTGGGACAAAACGGTACAGCTCCCGGAGGCCTTCGCGTTAAGTCGTTTCCCGCCTTTGGTGGCAGAGGATTTTTTAGGGACGGCATCAAGTCTCCAAAAAATATAACTCAAAAAGCAACTTGTGAGACAGCCCTGGACTTTTCGGCGTAAAACAATCAAAGCATGAGGTTCCTTGACGAAGAAAAAATGACATTGTGGATAGCGCGCATGAAGGCCCCCTACCGCCTGATCATACGTAACGATGAGACCCTGGAGGAAAGGGCCTCCTTTCGGCTCTCCATCCTGAATGTATATGTCCTGCTGAGCAGTATCGTGGTATTGATGGCCATAACCATGATTTTACTGATTGCCTATACCCCTTTAAAGCGCTATATCCCCGGCTATATCGGCAGCGGAGGCCGGGAAGGCCGGGAGCTCGTACGCCTTGCCAAATCGGTGCGCGAGCTGGAGGTCGCCCTGGAGGCCAACGAAAAATATTCCGAAAACCTTCGCCGTTTGCTCGCCGGGGAAGTCCAGACGGAAAAAGATGTGCGGCAGCCGCTTCCGGGGAATGTGGCAAAATCGTCAACGCCCAAGCCGGTAGCTGCCTCCGATGAAGACTGGCAGCTCCGTCAGGAGGAAGAGTTTACCCGGCTTGCAGAAGTTTCCCGGCAGGGAAAGGTAAAAAATAGTTTCGGGCCACAGGAGCGGTCTATCGAGCAACTTTTTTTCATCGCCCCTGTGCGCGGCGAAATCAGCGCGCCTTTCTCCCTGGCAAAAAAACATCTCGGCATTGATGTCGTCGCCCCTAAAAATACGGCCATCCGGGCGGCTATGGACGGATATGTGTTTTTAGCCGACTGGACCCTCGAGACCGGCAACACCATTGCAATCCAGCACAGCAATAATGTCATCACCTTTTACAAGCATAATGCCGTACTGCTGAAAAAAACTGGTAGCTTTGTGCGGGCAGGGGAAGCGATCGCGATTATTGGCAATACCGGTGACCTGACCTCAGGGCCGCATTTGCACTTCGAGCTTTGGTACCGGGGCAAGGCCATTGACCCTGCCGATTACATCGCCTTCTGATACCCGGCCCGAAAAACCCCTCAATTCATTAACAGCCTTGCCGCGATGGACAGCGTAATGGGAAAATCCGCTATTTTTGCCCCGATAACCATCGCTGCAACCTTCATAATCCCTTTTTATGGAATTACAACCGGAGCGCCTGCAACCCTCGTACAATGAAAAAGGAGAGGCCGTCAGCCCAAGGCTGCCGGCAAATATCAAGAATTTTCTCATTGACCTCGACGGGACGGTCTGTGACGATGTACCCAACGAGGACACTTACAGGATGGCCACCGTCCTGCCCTATCCCGATGCCCTCAAGATCCTGAACAAATGGTATGACGAAGGCCATATCATCACTTTTTTTACCTCGCGCACCGAAGCGCTCCGCTGCGTTACGGAAGAATGGCTGTGCCGGCACGGCTTCAAATACCATTACATCATTTTTGGAAAGCCGCGCGGGGGCAATTACCATTGGATTGACAACCACATCGTAAAAGCAACCAGGTTCAAGGGAAAGTTCACCGACCTGGTCGTTGAAAAACATGAAATCGAAGTATTCAAACCTTAGCAGCTGCGAGAAGGAGCGCGATCCTATTTTTTCTTGTACAACAGATGCTTGAGCGCCGCCCCAACTTCGGGAAAATGGAACTCGAACCCGGCCGTCAGGATCTTCCTGGCACTCACCCGTGTGCTGTCCAGCACGACGTCCGCCATTTCGCCCATGCCCATCCTCAGCAAAAAAGCAGGTACCGGAAAACCGAGGGCCTTCGTTTGCCGAACGCGCACGAGCGTTTGGATCAGCATCCGGTGGCGCACCGGCGAGGGCGCCACTGCGTTGAATACCCCCTGGAGGGTTTCCTGCCGCAGCGCAAAAACGAAGAGCCTGCACACATCTTCGATATGAATCCAGGAATACCACTGGCGCCCATTGCCAAGATATGGCGCAAGGTGAAATTTCAGGGGCAACGCCAGTTTCTCCAGAGCTCCCCCTTTAGCCGACAGTACGATGCCAATACGGAGGACTACCGTTCGCAGCCCCGCCATGGCTACGCTGTTGGTTGCCATCTCCCACTCCATACAGCTCTCGGAAAGAAACCCCGTACCCGAAGGGCTATTCTCGTCCAGCCAGTTTTCCCCAGAGTCGCCGTAGAAGCCAATTGCAGCGGCCGCAATATATGCCGGTGGTTTGTTCTGCATTTTCAGGATCGCTTCCCGCAAAACATTGGTGCCGTTGACCCGGCTGGAGATAATCTTTTCCTTGCGCGACCTGGTCCATGGCTTGTCCGCAATACCCGCCCCTGCGAGGTTGATCACACAGGATACCCCCTCCAGTGCGGCAGGGTCAATCTTCCCCGTGTCGGGGTCCCAGGAATAGGCAGGAAAAGGGGCGGCTAAGTTTTGTTTGCGGCTCAAATGGCGAACGACGAAGCCTTCGCTCGCCAACATCCCGCTCAGGTGGCTTCCAATCAGACCGGTACCACCGGCAATCAAGACAATATTCATATAGTGCTTATTTTGGGGGTATCCATTTGCAAAAATCAAGGGCCGCAGGATTTCCGTATGCTACAACCCGGATTCGAAATGCGTTTGTTTAGTCGGATCTACTTTATCGGGCATTAACCCGGGAATATTTTTTTGGGTTGTGTAAAAAGGTTTTTCTTGGCGCTTCGCGCCAAATTAAATTTGGATGGAGACGTCTTTTTTCAGTAACTATTTAGCAGGTCATTGCCCCGAGAAATAATATTTGGATCTGCGTGTATGCTGTTCGCGCGTCCGCGCGAACAGCATACACGCAGATCCAATAAATCCTTCGCGGCGAAACTGCGGATATCCCTGACAAATAGGTACCTTTAGTTTTTGAAGGGCTTTTGAATCCAAAGCGCGGGGTCGGGCAATACGGCTTTATGAGGACAAAAAACGGCGCTTTTATCCATTTGACGGCCCCTTGCAACAACTTCAATGTAAATTTTTGGGCATATCTTTGCCCTGTAATAAAAAGAATATCCGATAAAAGAAAAAACCCGTACTTTCCCGCTAAAATAAAAACTATTCATTATTAAGGAGCCCATTATGCGTCGTTTGTTTGTTTTCTGCTTATTTTTAACATCTTTTCTCCCCTTATCATGTAAAAAAGGGCCTTCCACGGCCGGCAATTTCAAAAGGACCTCCAATGCCGCCATTATCCGTATAGAAGGCGAGGCTGACAGGCTGAACCCCCTGCTTATCACTACAGATAACGGTCGTATTGTTGTGGACAACATCTTTATGAACCTGCTCACTTATGACCCCGTTACACTTGAGCTCCAACCCGATCTGGCCAAATCGCTGCCGCTGGCGGAAGACATCCGCTCGGGCCCATACGCAGGGGGTATTGCCTACACTTTTGAAATCCTCGAAGAAGCCGTCTGGGACAATGGCGACCCGGTAACGGCAATGGACTATGTCTTCTCGCTCAAGGCAGTCGCTAACCCGCTGGTCAATGCAGCGCCACTGAGGTCTTACCTCGAGGGGTTCGGCGGAGTAGAAATTGACCCGGCAAACCCCAAAAAATTTCGGGTTTTCCTCGATGAAAAAAATTACCTCGGCGAAGAAACCGTTGGCGGCCTTTTCCCCCTCCTTCCCGAGTATCTGTTCGACCCCAAAGGCCTGCTCAAGGATATCCCGCTCGCCGACCTGCTCGATGCCCAAAAGGCCGATGAGATGGCCGAAAATGACCAACGCCTGAAACAATTCGCAGATGCGTTCAACTCGGAGGCATACTCCCGCGATCCAGGCATCATCAAAGGTTGTGGGCCATACGAACTTTTGCTCTGGGAAACCGACCAAAGGATTATCCTCGGCAAAAAAACGAATTGGTGGGGCAGAAAAAAACCCAGGCTCGCCGTAGGGCCAGACTCCCTGATTTTCAAACCCATCCCCAACCCTGCTACCGCGCTCGCGGCGCTTCAGAATGAGGAAATAGATGCGATGGCCGGTATCCTGCCGGAAGATTTTCGACGGCTCGAGCAGGATTCGCTTTTCAAGCAACGCTATCAACTCTTTACCGTCAATAGCCTCGCGTATTATTATATAGGTGTAAATGCCCGAAAGCCCTTGCTCGCCGAAAAGGCCGTCCGCAAAGCCCTCGCACATATCGTTGATGCGGATGAAATCATCCGGGAGGTATTCCAGGGTTTTGGCGAGCGCATCGCAGCACCCGTTCCCCCTTCGGCCAGCTACTACCCCAAAAACCTGAAACCTATCCGGGCCAACCTCGAAAAGGCAAAAGCACTGCTCAGCTCCGACGGGTGGAACGATAGCAACAACAACGGCATTGTGGACAAAGTCCTCGACGGCAAACGAGTGGAACTTTCCGTCGCCTATCTGCTCAATGCAAGCAGCGAAACTTCCCGCAATATCGGCCTCCTGATCCAGGACAATGCCCGCCGGGCCGGTGTCGAAGTCAGGCTCGAAGCAAAAGAACCCACCGTACTGCTGGAACAACTCCGCGAACGCAATTTCGAACTCATATCCGCAGGCCGGACGTTGTCACCGCTCTGGAACCCACTGCAAAACTGGCATACCCAGGGCGACAACAGGTATGGCTTCGGGGATGCCGGTACGGATGCCCTGATAGATGAAATCCTCCAGTCCATGGACGAAAAACAGCGCAATGACAAAATCCGCCGGCTCCTTGACCGGATCTACGACGAGCAGGTTGAAATTTTTCTTTTTGCACCTAAAGACCGCCTGGCGATTCACAAACGCTTTGATGCGGTCACCACCTCCTTTACGCCCGGCTTCGTCCCGGAACTGCTGATGCTTAACCTGGAATAACTGCATTAATACGGTGTTTGTCTTTCTTTTGCGGCGGCTTGCCACCCTGCTGCC
>JBMOJO010000021.1:0-29498 GCA_049315745.1 Saprospiraceae bacterium
GTGAAAATGACGTGTCTCTCAAAACATCATTCGGCGCGAAGCGCCGTAAAAAACCCTTTTACACAACCCCTCAGCTTATTACAGCCGATTGCAATATCCCTTTGGGCGATTCCAAAGCTTCGCCGGGGAGAAACAGGTCGTTTTCTCCCGGGATATACCTGTCGAAATATTCGATGGAAACGTGCCAAAGACGATTTCTCCTAAAGCAGATCAGCGTCTTGTCAAGCGATGGGTATTTTCCAGGGTATTGAGGGCAATTTCCCACATATCTTCAAAGGGGATCACCTCGATTTCGAAAGATTGGCCGGTCATGTTTTGAGGATATTGCTTCATCTTTTGCAGATATTTCTCTGCTTTTCGGACGACCGCTGCCTTGTGGAAATGATTTTCCGGTATGGTGAGCAACATTTTGATGAAAGTATTACTCCGAAAGGTCTCATCCTGGCGGAGGTACCGGGAGCAATATTTTTCGATTGCCTCGATCCGGTCAACGGCCTGGTCATACTGCCGTTCCAGGATCATAAAGAGGATTTGGATAACGAGGATAGGGATGTTCATCCCCCTGCGGTCCTGGGAAAAGATTGGGGTTTCGTTGATAAACTTTCCAATCCTGAATTTAGCGAAGTGCGTATCATCGGCAGAAGGACGGACGAGGCCCAGTGCGATCAGGTAGAACGTATAAGCTTCATAAATTTTCCAGATTTCTTCGATCGAGGGAGGCAGGAATTTGAAACGCTTGTGCTCCATGGTCGTTGTCAGCACCTTGTAGGCATCCTGATAATTGCGGGTGTGCATAGAGAGGATAAAATAAAGCTCCTGGTACTTGAACCAGTTAAAGGAACCCTCCTGCAGATAGCGCAGGCACTTCTCCGCTACGATTTTACCTGCCAGATAGTCGCGCATCTGGGTATAGCAAATCAGCTCCTGGTAATAACATATCTGTATGGGCACGTGGGCATCGTAGGGTTTTGCAAAAAATATCTGAAGAAATGCTTCGCAGATTTCGATCGTCTTTTGGAAATCGTTCAGACTGGTATAGCGTTGGATTTTAATCAGCATGACACACAACTGCATGCGATAAGTGGGATAGCGCTCGAGCACAGGTATCAGCTCATCGAGCATTTGGCGGGCTTTTTCTGCGGTCTCAGCGGCATGGGCCCTGCTGTTGACGTAGCGCAGGACGAGCTCGGAATAATACTCCTCTGCCCTGTTTTCTTCCCTCAGTGCGGCATCGTAGTAATGAAACTGCTGATTGTAAGTTTCAAATTTTTTGATGTGCCCCTCCCGGGTAGCATAATACAGCCGAAGGATGCGCAGGACATCCACTGCGAGGTCTATAAATTCGAATTCGACCGCGGTTTTCAATACCTTCCGGCAAAGATCGGTGCCGATGACATAGGCATTTTTCCCAAGCAGGATTTTAGCCGCTGCCCAATATTTATAAACTTTGAAATAGGCTATCTGCCGATCGTTGAGTTCCCCCTTCTTATGTTCGAAAAAAAACACACTGTCCAATAGCAGGTCCCGCAATTTACGCCTCAGTGCCTGATAGGCCGGGCCATTTTTATCCCCGAGGCCCAGTTTTTCGGCAGCGGCATCATCGTGTTGCAGTTCCCGCTTTACGATACCGTAATAAAATGCCTCCAACACCTGTTGTTGCTCAGACAAGCTTTCTGAGGGCTGAAACGGGCCGGGCCCATTGCCATGTACAATCAGTGCAAGTTCTTGTAGCGCGCGCATATTTTTCTCGTAGATAAAAGTTTGACAATCCCAACTCAATGTGGGCACCAAACGCTTTCAGCTAAATAAAACGTAATGCATTCCAACTGCTGCCAGTACATCCGGGCACAAAACCGAAGGTATCCGGCAGCCTGATGGCTGTGTATTTCTCAAAGGTATGGGGGGGGGAATATCCCATTCCGCGGCTTAAACGGCAGGCGATGAAGCGCCTAAGGGATGCAGACAATCTCAACTTCACGTACAAAGATACATTTTTTTCTTTACTCGTGCAAAAAAACGTCATTGGCAGAATATCCTCTGCTGATGGTACCTAAGTAACGGGGGGGTATGAGAAGTCTTTTGCCGCCTTCTGCGGCAGAATTTTCTCTTGAGCGGCACATCGGGGTTGTGTAAAAAGTCTTTTCTTGGCGCTTCGCGCCAAATTAAATTTGGATGTAGGCATCTTTTTCCTGATTTTGCTTCGAAAAATCAGGAAAAAGATGTCTCCATCCAAAGAATATTTCGCCGTCGCAGGCGGCGAAAACCTTTTTACACAACCCCGAATTCAATATTGGAACCGCGCTTGATTATTTGCCGTAAAGCAAGATCCTTCTAAAAACCATTTCAGTGCCGATCCGGATACCGAGCAGGTAAGGCCCTTGGGGCAACTGTGCCATAGGCAGGAAATCACCGGCCCGTGGCGCGACTACCAACCGGCCCTGCACATCGAACAGGGAAAGCGTTGCAGCGATACCTTCGTGAGTCTTTACCCAAACTCCTTCAGCGGCTGGATTGGGAAAAACACGCAGCCCGGCGGCCCAGGGGGGGTCTGCCAATTGGACAGGCGGGCTGCCCCATTGTGCCAGAAATATATCAAACCCACCGCTTGCCAGGGGCAAGGACAATCCGCCCCATTGCGGGGTGCCCTGATAAACCCCTCCAAGCGTCCATAACTGTCCGGAGCCTGGAAGGACGCTTTCCGGAAAGACGGGCCGGGCACCCGGCAAAACAATTAAATCCCTGCCCTTGCCATCGGTGCGCAGCAAAGCAAAAAACCCATTGAAAATATTACTGCCCGACACTGTCTGGCCATCCAATCGCAGGTTTTCCTGAAAATATCCCGTTACCGCCAGCAGGCTGTCCTGTACGGCGATTGCCCGGGCGACCTGGAGCTGGTCGCCGCCGAGGACTTTTCCCCAGAGCGGGGTACCATTAGGGTGATATTTTAGCACAAAAGCATCTGCATTTCCGTCCTGACTTTGCACCCCCTGCCCGGGTCCAAGATCGAGAACCCCGATGAACTGCCCTGTGAGGTAGATATTCCCGCCCTGGTCAGCAGCAACAGCATGTACCTCGTCATCATATACCCCGCCGGCTTTTCTTGCCCAACGCAGGGTCCCGTCTATATCCATCGCAGCAAGAAAAATGTCCCAGTCGCGGGTATTGGCGGTCATCATGGCATTTCCGAACGTCGCCTGGTCATTGAAGACCCCTGTAATAACCAACGTTTCTCCTGCGGCAAGTACCATAGATTTGATGCGGACGTCTCCGCGCCCGCCAAATCTCCTTGCCCATGACGTACGGCCAAGCCGATCGATCCGGATTACAAAAGCATCCGTCTTACCGGCAGATACCAGGCGTGTGGTATCTATTACCAAGGTATCGCTGAAATAGCCCGCGAGGAGGAGCCCTCCGTCCGGGGCAGCGGCGATCGCACACAGTTCTTTTACATTCCCACCTTCGATGACGCGGGCCCATTCCAAAGGTCTTCCAGGGCCCGGGGCAAACCGAGCGACAAAAATCGCCTTGGGGTTACCTGAAGTTTTGAGCGCCTCACCGCCCGGAAGCGACAATTGCTGCCAGAAAACGCCCCCACAGAATATCCCCCCTGTACTGCTCCCGCCCATACCTGTAAGCAGATCCTGCCCCGGGCCGCCCAGGTGCAGCAGCAATTCCGGGTTGCTGCCCGGACTGAGCGCGGCGATAAAAATATCTTCTCCACCGAAGGATTGCAGTATCCTTGGCCCCATCCCTACCTGCCCGGAAAATGTCCCGCCGACCAATATACGGCCATCCGGCAAGGGTGCCATTGCCTCCAGAGACTCATTAGCAGGGCCGCCCCAGGAAGCAGCAGACAGCCACGCCTGCCCATACAAGCTATGCCCCCACAACAGCGTGGCAAAAATGGTTGTTGTGATAATACCTTTTATGGACATACGTTATTTTTGGCACCGGTTCGGTCATATTGACCACAAAACCTTCATCAAAGTCCGTCCGATATGAAAATTACCGATTTTGTAACCCGCCCGGCCATCGCAGGCCTGATCATCCTGCTTGCCCTTGCCCTACCCGCGTGTAAACCTAAAGATAACCCGCAGCAGGCTGCAGATGTTGGCACTTCAGACCCTCTAATTGCCCAACTGACCCGGGAAATTCAAAAACAACCAAAAAATGCGGCCCTTTATTTCAGCAGGGCACAGCGATACTACGAAAACGAAGGCTACGATGAAGCCATCCAGGACCTGGAAAAAGCCCTGGGTATAGATTCCACCGACCCGGGGGCCCTCCACCTGCTCGCGGATGTCTACCTCGATTATTTTCGTTCCCGCGAGGCCCTGAAAACAATGGAAAAAGCAGCCGCCCTTCACCCGACAAGGATCCCAACCCTGCTCAAGCTGAGCGAGTTCCAGTTGATCCTCAAAAATTACGAGCCTTCGCTGGAAACGATAGACCGTATCCTACAGGTGGACCCGCAAAATGCCGAGGCTTTTTTTATGATGGGTCAGAATTTTAAGGAAAGCGGGGATACGGCGCGTGCCATCAACGCTTTTCAGCAATCCGTGGAGTATGACCCCGACCTGATTGACGGATGGATCAACCTTGGCCAGCTACAGGCCGCACTCGGCAACCCTATCGCCGAACGCTATTTCGACAGTGCAATCCGTATTAACCCGGCCTCAATCCCAGCCCTTCATGCGAAGGCCTTTTACCTGCAATCCAGGGGCCAGCTCCTGCCCGCCATACGGCTCTTTCAGGAAATCACCCGTATCGAGCCTCAATATGCAGATGCGCATTATAACGCAGGCCTGCTCTTTCTCGACCTGGATTCTGTCCCCCAGGCCTACCGTGCTTTCGATCTTGCCATCCAGACCGACCCCGTCCATATCCGCTCTTATTTTTATCGGGGCCTTTGCTCAGAAATGCAGGGGCGATTTGAAAAAGCACGTACAGATTACCGGCAAGCCCTTGCTTTTTCCCCTGATTATACCGATGCAGAGGAAGCCCTCCGGCGCATCCAGCAAAAAAAATAGTCCTGCAGGATCGCTTTGTGCAACCCCAGGGCTTATTTCCTGTCCTTGTATCCAGTTAGGGCATCGCAAAATACTGTCTTTGGTTTTGGCTCAATACCTGTTTATTTGGAACCCGCACGCACGCATAAAGCACTGGTAGAATCATGTCAACGGGGCAACCGCAAGGCCCAGTTCGAACTGTACAGCCTGTATTCCAGGGCCATGTACAACGTATGCCTGCGTATGGTCAAAAACGAATTCGATGCCGAAGATGTCCTGCAAAATGCTTTTGTGGACATATTTTCTAAAATGGGCACCTTTCGCTTTGAGTCTTCGATCGGGGCCTGGATAAAGCGTATCGTCATCAACCACAGCATCAACTTTTTAAAGCAACGGCGCCTGAATTTTGAAGTTTTTGATGACCAGTACCAGGACAGTATCCCGGATGCCGTTGCTGACGAAGATTATCAAAATATTGCCCTGAACGTGGAACAGGTAAAAAAAGCGCTCCATGCCCTGCCGGATGGTTATCGGGTGGTTTTCTCGCTTTACCTGCTGGAAGGGTATGACCACCAGGAAATCGCCGAGATCCTCGGGATCAACGAAGCAACTTCCAAATCCCAGTACAGCCGGGCAAAGCACCGCATCAGGGAAATATTGCGCCACCAACAGGGCAGAACTTCAATTTAACGATCATGCAAAACAGAGACTCACTCGAAAATTTTATCCTGGAAAACCAGCATCACTTCGACGATGCAACCCCGCGTGCAGCACTATGGCACCAAATCAAGCCCAAAGCACGGCACGCCCGCGTCTTTAAGTTGAATATGCCCATGGCCGTTGCGGCCAGTATCCTTTTTCTCCTTACAGGGGCTTTCGCAAGCACGCTTTTGTCCCGCATGGCAACTTCCCGGAAAATCGCGGCCCTCGAACGCAGCGCCCCGGATTTCCTGGAAACAGAACGCTATTATCAAAGACAAATTCGCCAAAAAACTGCCCGTCTGGCCGGGATCCCTGCCGGCAACCCCGTCCTCTACGACCTCCGCCAACTCGACCAGGCGATGGAGGAACTAAAAAACGAACTGCTCAACGCCCCTAAAGGCAAAGAAGAAGAACTCATCTCCAACCTGATCCAGGGGTACCAGATGAAAATTTCCATCCTGGAACTCGTCCTGCAAAAACTTGAACAAACGCCTTCCGCAAACTATAAAAACAACAAACATGAAACCGGCATATAACCGACTTTTTTTAGCGAAAACCTGCAGGGGCGCCCAGAAGCCCACTCCCGAACCTTCGACGAACCCACGCAGCATGCTTATGCTCAGTTACTTAACCAGCATCGTACTGCTCGCGGCAGCGCTGCCCGGAATGGCGTTGCCCAAAGCAGAATTCAATAAAACAATCAAAAAAGAATTCCCTGTTACCCCTAATGGCACCACCTATCTCGACAATAAGTATGGTAAAATCGAGGTGAAAACCTGGGACCAGAACCGCGTCAAAATCACCGTTACGATCAAAGTCAAGGCAGGCAGCGAATCTGCAGCAAATGATGTCTTTGACCGTATCGGCATCAACTTTTCCTCTGGAGAAGGATATGTAAAAGCGGAAACGCATATCGAACCCGCCACCAAAGGCTGGCTTTGGAGCTGGATAGGAAATACCGGCAGCGATTACAGCATCAACTACGAGGTCTTCCTTCCCGCAAGCAACAACCTCGACATCGGCCACCGCTACGGGGACCTATTTGTCGCCGCGATGAAAGGCCGGGTCAAGCTGGACGTCAAATATGTCAACTTTAAAATAGAAGCAATGGGCGACAACTCCTCGCTCCTGTTTGGCTATGGCAATGGTACGATCTCGCGTGCCGGCAACCTGAATGCCGAAATCAGCTATTCAAAACTCCTGGTGGAGGAGGCAGCCGATATTCAGATCACCAGTAAATACACCCAGGTGAATATCGGAAAAGCTAAAGACCTGAATACGACGACCAAGTACGATACGTATGTCATCAATCAAATTGAAGCACTCAAAAATTCCGGGGCATACGATAATTTTAAGATCAACAGCGCCGCGAGTATTGATTTCAACTCCAAATATGCCGGTCTGAAGGCCGAAAAAATCGGCCGGTATCTCCACTGCGACCTCTCTTATGGAAATGTGGACGTCAAAATGTCCGAGGGATTTTCAAAAGTCAACTGTACGGGCAGCTACGGAAATGCCAAAATCGGCCTCCCGCAAGGTACGCCTTTTGCGATTGACGCTGCAACCAATTACGCCGGGATTTCCTATCCTGACAACCTGGACATTGACTACCTGGTCGAAAAAATTACCAGTACGACCCTTCAGGGAAAAACCGGAAAAGCAGCAGAAGCGCTTATCTACCTGCGCCTGAACTACGGCGGCGCAAAAATTTATTACTTTTGACCTTGCGGCCTGCCCCCCGGCTATAGATACATTTCGTCCGGGATAATCCAACTCCGTCCAAAACAGACGGCGATAAAGTAGTAAAAATCCGATGCAGTTCGTATTTTACGGCTTAAATACTTTAAGCTATGACCATCAAGTTTTGTGGTGCCGCTCAAGAGGTTACCGGCAGCTCGCACCTGCTCACCCTCGACAATGGTTTCAGGATCCTGCTCGATTGCGGGATGTACCAGGGGGCTGACCCGGATATGGAGCGCTTCAACCGCGAATGGCTCTTCGATCCAGCCGAAATTGACTGCCTGATCCTCTCTCATGCCCACATAGACCATATCGGAAAAGTGCCCCGCCTTGTCAAAGACGGGTTCGAAGGGGCCATCCGCTGCACCCATGCCACGCGCAGCCTCGCCAGCATTATGCTCCTCGACAGTGCAAAAATTCAGGAAAGCGATGTGATGTTCTACAGACACCGCAAACACAGCTATGAAGATATCGCTTTTCACGAGCCCCTCTATACCAAAGACGACGTAGGCAGGGCCATGGAACTTTTTGTCGCCTATCCCTATGAAAAATGGTTTAAAATACACGACGATGTGGAAGTCATGTTCCGGGACGCCGGCCACATCCTGGGTAGTGCCAGCGTTACCCTGAAAATACGGGAAAACGGGAAGACCACCCTTTTTGGGTTCACCGGCGATATCGGGCGTCCCTCGCGCCCGATCCTGCGCGACCCCATCCCGATGCCGGAAGTAGATTACCTCATCTGCGAATCCACTTATGGCGACCGCGAGCATCTCTCCGCTCCCGAAGAAAGCGGCAAACTCCTGGAAATTATCCGCGAAACCTGTATAGAAAATAAGGGCAAGCTCATCATCCCTGCCTTCAGCGTAGGACGTACCCAGGAAATCGTCTATCTCCTCGACAAACTCGAAAATGAAGGCCGGCTCCCAAAAGTACCGGTCTATGTGGACAGCCCCCTGGCCGTAAATGCCACAACGATCTTTGGTGCGCACCCGGAATGCTATGACGAAGACATGGCAGATTACCTGCTCACTGACGACAACCCTTTTGGCTTTAATGGGCTTGCTTACGTGCGAAATGTAGAAATCTCCAAGGCACTCAACCACTCTAAAGAGCCTGCAGTCATCATCAGCGCCTCGGGTATGATCAATGCGGGCCGTGTAAAACACCACGTCTATCACAATATCGAAGACGCCCGGAATACGATCCTCCTGGTGGGTTATTGTGCACCGGGGACGCCCGGCGGCCATTTACAGGAAGGGGCAAAAACGCTCCGCCTGTTTGGGGAAACTAAAAAAGTTAAAGCCCGGGTAGTTTCTATGGATTCTTTCTCGGCCCACGGGGACAAACTGGAAATGCTGGATTTTATCAAAAATCAAACTGCCTCCGCAAGGCAGGTGTTCCTCGTACACGGCATACCGACGGCGCAACGCAATTTCCGGGGGCTCCTCCTCCAGGCCGGGTTTAAGGATGTCCAGATCCCCGAGCTTGGGGAAACCTTCAACCTCACAAATAAATAGGCTTCTCGCAACGCCCTGACGGAAACCCCATAACCATTTGATTTACAAAACAAAAAACAGCAACCTATGGAGACGATGCGCATTTACCTCATTTTTGCCACGGCGTTGGTTCCCTTAGTCGTCGGGGCCTTATGGTACAGCCCAAAAGGCTTTGGAAACCTTTGGATGCGGGAGGCCGGCATGACCGATGATAAAATAAAGAACAGCAACATGGCCCTCATTTTCGGCCTGACCTACGTCCTCGGAATATTTGCATCGTTTATCCTCGCTGTTTTGGTCGTCCACCAGGCCCACATTTACTCGATCCTGGTCGAAGAGCCGGGTTACGGTGACCCCGCATCCGAACTGGGGGCCTACCTTTCGGCTTTCATGGAAAAGTATGGCCAAAATTTCCGGACGTTCCGGCACGGTGCTTTTCACGGCACTGCGACCGGCCTGATGATGGCCCTCCCGGTACTCGGCATCAACGCCCTGTTTGAAAGAAGAAGCTTCAAATATATCGCCGTGCATACAGGGTTCTGGGTAATCAGCTTTGCGCTTATGGGCGGGATACTCTGCCAATGGATGTGACGATCGTTTTGACGCATCCTAACCCTGCGGGTCAAGGTCGAGGATACGGAGGCGCTTGTTTTTTCCGAAGCGCACGATCCGGTATTTGAAGAGGCGGGGCAGCAGCCAGGAGGTGCCCACCGCAGTGCCGGATACGATGGCATCGGACCAACGGTAATCCGGGACGCCTAAGCGGCCGACATCATCCGTAGCAGTGCCTACCACGGCAAATGCAGACCAGCCAATACCAAACCAAAACAGCGACTGGCCCAGGGATGCAGGAGCCCGCCTGGGATAGCGGAAGGCATGGATTTCGCCGACTTTCACGAAACGGTCGTGGAACAGGACGATGCTGTCCTCTGGTAGCAGACGGATAATCTCTCCCGTGTACCAGGTCATATCGGCTGATAAACGGTAAGTTAGGACTTCGCCCACCGGGATTTTACGGGTGTACAGGCTCCCCTGCTTTTCAATTTGCAAAAATTTCTGGCCAAAGGCCGTTCCTGCAGAAATCGCGCATACAAAAAAGAACATAAAGGCCGGCCGGGGCAATAGCTGGGCCAACGCACGCATATCGAAGGAAAAAAGATGGTTTCTGTTCTTCTTTTTCATGACCGTTCATTTCGCTTTTAACAACCCGGAGCGCTGCTTATGAGCCCGTTTATCCTTCCTTAACGACCTGTTTACCTATTTTTTTCAGCAGGCGGACCATTGCCCCTTCGATATCGCTGAAAGGCAAGGCCTCTGCGGCGGTGTATAGTACCATTAATGCCAGCGGCGCTTCCAACCCCGCCAGTAAACCCTGGTGGATGCGGAAAGCCTCGCGCACCTGCCTCCGGATCCTGTTCCGGTCAACAGCGTGGGGAAATTTTTTTTTGGCAACGCTTACCCCCATCTGCACCGTACAATTTTCAGGGCTTTGTTCCACCGGTATCCATACCGCCCGGAGGGGGTACATCCCGAAAGAATGCCCGTTTTTAAAGAGTTTTTCGATAATTTTTCTGCGCTTTAAGCGCCTCTCCTGGTCAAATTTCAAATGGTGCATGCTATGCAAATTTGTTTGGATAGCCTTTACGCTTGCTCAATAAACACATAATTTTACTGCTGTCAAAATATTCCTGGAATACGTCAGATCATTCTTTGCCGGAATGGGGGCGCAAACACAGTACCGCACTGAATTTACCGTTTTGTCCCTTTGGCCTGCATCGTAAACCACACCGGAATGCTTTTTTGACAACGCCAGTAACCGATAGCCGCCCGGCATAATGGGATATTACGGATATGAACACCGGGACGGGGGCTATTAATATGTTGTACCTCTGCGCAGCGAAAAGGTTTAGTTTATTTATAAAATACCCAATTATGCCTGAATATCCCGAAAATAAAATCACCATGAAGCACCTGGCAGCGGAAGACCGCCCTCGGGAAAAGCTCATGACACGCGGGAAAAAAGCCCTTACCGATGCAGAGCTGCTGGCAATCCTGCTCGGATCCGGGTCGCGGGACGAAAATGCGCTTACCCTTTCCCAGCGCATTCTCAACTCCGTAGAGTACGACCTCAATACCCTGGGGCGCTGGAGCGTGCGGGAGCTGATGCGTTTCAAGGGGATAGGGGCCTCAAAAGCTACCCTTATCGCAGCCGCGCTGGAGCTGGGCGGACGAAAGCAGCAAAGCCAATCGGGGGAAAAGCCCCAGGTCCGTTCCAGCAGAGATGCCTATCTTTGTATTGCCCCAGCAATTGCGGACCTTCCCCACGAGGAATTCTGGCTGCTGCTGCTCAACCGCGCCAACCTGGTGATTGCAAAGGAACGCATCAGCTCTGGCGGGATTGCCGGTACCATCGTCGATCCCAAGGTCGTCTTTCGGCGGGTCTTGGAGCATTCTGCCTCGTCCGTCATCCTTGCCCATAACCATCCTTCCGGTACCCTACGCCCCAGCGATGCAGATATCTCCCTGACAAAAAAGCTTATCGCTGCTGCCGAATCCCTGGACGTCCAGATACTCGATCACCTCATCGTGACAGAAAAGAGCTATTACAGCTTTGCCGACGAAGGGCTTTTGTAAATTGCGCTCAACCATTGGCCGCGCCGGGTGTTAACCTTGCTGCAATCCATTGCACCGGAAGCATGAACAGGCTGTTTTTCATCCCCGGGATACTTTTTAAAAGGAGCATGAACCGGAGGTTGTGTAAAAAGGTTTTTTACGGCGCTTCGCGCCAAATTATGTTCTGAGAGACACGTCATTTTCACGATTTCGCTTCGCGAAATCGTGAAAATGACGTGTCTCTCAGAAGAATATTCTGCCGCCGCAGGCGGCAAAAACCTTTTTACACAACCCCATTATAGCACGACAAGGCTTATCCCAGAAATATTCAAAAACCTGGCTCTACCTTGCCCGACACGCTAAAAAGGAATACTTTGACAACTGCAAAAGCAAACCAACTCGACCTGAACATCCTCGGAAGGGTAATGGCACAGACCAGGCCCTACAAATCCGTGTTCTGGCTTTCCGCATTGCTCGCCGTCGTACTTGCTCCCCTGGCCACCTTGCGGCCTTACCTGGTACAAAGAATGGTGGACGACCACATTTTCAGTTTCGATATGGAGGGCCTTGGACGCCTTGCGCTAATTTTCGCCGCAACGCTACTCCTCCATGCCGGCCTCCAATATCTGTTTATCTATCTCACCAACTGGCTTGGGCAGGTCGTCGTCAGGGACCTTCGCGTCAAAGTATTTGGCCACGTCACCGCGCTCCGGCTGTCATTTTTTGACCGCACCCCTATTGGCAATATCACCACCCGGACCATCAACGACCTGGAGACGATTAACCAGGTGTTTTCCCAGGGTGTGATCACGATGATGGCCGACGTACTCACCCTTTTGGTCGTACTGTCCATCATGCTCATCACCAGTTGGAAGCTCACGCTCATCTGCATGATCACGATGCCTTTTCTGGTATTGGCAAGCTATATTTTTAAAGAAAAAGTAAAAGCATCTTTTCAAAGCGTCAGGACACAGGTTGCCCGGATGAACGCATTTTTGCAGGAGCGCATTTCGGGGATGCGAATTGTCCAGATATTCAATGCCGAGCGACAGGAAGCTGGGCGGTTCGAGGCCATCAACAAGGATTATACAAAAGCGAACCTGGACTCCGTGCTCTACTATGCTGTTTTTTACCCCGTCGTAGAAATTATCTCCGCCGCCTCTCTGGGGCTTATGGTATGGTATGGCGCCCGGGGCGTTGTCGCAGAAGAAGTTACCCTTGGCGTGCTCGTGGCATTCCCGATTTACCTCAACATGTTGTTCAACCCAATCCGGGTACTTGCGGATAAGTTCAATACCCTGCAAATGGGCTTAGTGGCCTCCGAACGCGTATTTCATCTGCTCGACCAGGAGGAGCAAGTCGAGGCAGGGGGTACCTATTCCCCCCAACGCCTGAAGGGCGAAGTCACTTTCGACCATGTCTCTTTCGCTTACACCGAAAACAATCCGGTTTTAAAAGAAGTCAGCTTTCAGGTTGCCCCCGGCCAAACCCTCGCAATCGTGGGGGCGACGGGCTCTGGAAAAAGCACCATCATCGGGCTCTTGATGCGATTTTACCCTTACAGCCAGGGGCAAATCCTGGTGGACGGGACGGATATCCGGACCTATGATTTACCGGCCTACCGCCGCCGCATTGCCCTGGTCTTGCAGGACGTTTTCCTTTTTTCCGGAACGGTTCTGGAAAATATTACCCTCCGGGACAGCTCCATTACGGAAGCGGAGGTTATCCATGCTGCCAAAATGATCGGAGCCCACGATTTTATCGAAAGACTGCCGGGCGCTTATCAATACCAAGTCATGGAACGCGGAGCAACCCTCTCGATGGGTCAACGACAGCTCATCTCATTCGTGCGTGCGCTCGTCTTCGATCCCGATATCCTCATACTCGACGAGGCCACCTCTTCGATAGACCCCGAAAGCGAAGCGATTATACAATTTGCAATCGAAACCCTCGTCGCAAAGCGCACTTCCATTATTATCGCCCACCGGCTTTCGACTATACGGCACGCCAATCGCATCCTTGTCTTGCACAAAGGCCAGGTGGAGGAAATGGGCACAGAAGAAGAGCTGCTGAAAATCGAAGACGGGCACTACAAGAAACTGCACGAGATGCAGTTCCTCCAATTTCCCGAAAATACCCGGGATTGAGCCCTCATGCCCTACGGCAGTTGATAAACTATCCTGCCGCTGCGCAGAACAATTTTACTTCGCACCCCTCAGAAGAAAACGCTGTGTTCCGGGATTTTCCCTTCCACGCCCCTAAAATATTGCAGGATATGCTCCATATCCGCGGGGAGATCACCGGAAGGAAAAAATAAGGGGAATATCCGCACTTCTTTGCGGGTAAAATCAATCGTCCCGGGCACAATGGGTATCCCGGCCCCGAGCGCGATATAGTAAAAGCCTGTTTTGAGCCGGTCAACTCTTTTGCGGGTACCTTCCGGTGCCAGTGCGATGACCAGGCGGTCCCGGCCGTTGAACAAATCCACAACGCCCTGCACATAGTTGCTCGACTTGCTGCGATCTACGGGATAGCACCCCAATGCCCGGAAGAACCAGGCATAAGGCCATCGGAACAGGCTATCCTTACCAATGAAGCCGGCGCGTAATCCAGTGATTTCACGCACCAGCAAACCGACAATGAGGTCCCAGGCAGAGGTGTGTGGCGCAACGGCAATGATGTATTTGGGAATGTGGTGCGGAAACTCCCCAACGATTTTCCAGCCCCAAAGGCGGAAAAAAATCCATTTTGCGATGGTGCGGCGCATAACGATGAAGTTGAACCATTAGACTTGTTGCCGCCTAAATGTAAATTTTTTATGAAAATTTTTAAACCTTTTTTTGTTTTTCAAGTCAAAAGTACCCAGACGTCGTCCTTCAGGGGCGTTCAAACAACCACCGTATGCCTGAGCCAACCGTAACGGACGAACAAATCCTGGCGCTGATCCATTCCCCCCAAACGCTTGAACAAGGCTTCCGGCACCTGATCGGAAAGTACCAGGAACGATTATACTACCACATCCGTTACCTCGTGTCGGATCATGAAGATGCTAACGACGTCTTGCAAAACACCCTGCTCAAGGTATTTCAGGGCATTGCCGGTTTCGAGGGCAGGTCGTCGCTGTTCACCTGGCTCTACCGGATTGCAAGCAACGAAGCCGTTTCGTTTTTAAACAAAAAAAAAACGGGTACGCTTGTAACGAACGACACCTTGATGGAATACCTTTCCAATACGATGCCGGCTACTGGGCATTTCGATGGCGAAGACCTGCAGCGCCGGCTCATCCTGGCCATGCAGCAGCTACCGGATAAACAGCGACAGGTTTTCGTAATGCGTTATTTCGAGTCAATGAGCTACAAGGAAATTTCTGCCATCCTCGATACTTCGGAAGGCGCGCTAAAGGCTTCCTTTCACCATGCCGTCAAAAAAATTGAACGATACTTCCACGACTGCGGATAAACAAAATTTGTTGAAATGGTTCAAAAATTCAGAAAACATACTTTTCTTTCCCCGTACAATGCCTTTTTAAGGATTAAGCCTCAGTACATAAAAGACTTTTCAAATGATGACCCTATTACAACAAACCACTAAAACGAACGATTATGAAAAAGCCGGATGAAGGGCTCCGCGACGAGCTGCGCAGCTTATCGCCTTTTTTAGCGTCCTTACACGAAAAGCGCCGGGAAATACTGCCCCCGCCCCCTGGCTACTTCGATAAGCTGCCCGATGAGGCCATGTCAAAAATACGGGCTTTATCTCCTCCTGCCGCTCTAAAGAACGATATGGCAGCGAGAAAACGCCCCACCTTCCATGGCTACCGATCCGTAATGCTAAAAGCGCTCGCTTTTGCTTCCCTGTCAGGCCTGATCCTTGAAGCTACGGGCCTGCTCCGTCCTGAAAAGGCCGAACCCGCAAATTGCATTGGAATATACTGCCTGGACGCTGCAGACGTACAGGAATACGTCCAGCACAATATCCATAATTTTCCCCTCGACATTATCCTCGAAGCAGCAAACGCAGAGGCCGCCCTCAACACTTTGTACATGCCGGTCCCTTCGCCCGGAAACGAAGAACTGGCACCGGTGCTCAATGAGCTGTTCCAACAGATAGACCCACAGGAATATGAATCCTTATTTTAACTTGATTGCCCACCGGAAAGGATAGGCAGCACTACAGCGACAGGGAGAGCAGACGGGTTGTATCCCGCCCTTGACGATCGCTGCAAGTTTAATCAAAAACAGCACGATAATGAAAAATTGGATCCTCGTCACCGGTTTGGTCATCCTGGGAAGTGGTTATTCCCTGGCCCAGGGCCGTCCAGCCGAAGCCGCCCAGCGGGTACGCGCGATGAAAGTCGCATTTATTACCGAACGGATGAACCTGACCCCCGAAGAAGCCGAAAAGTTCTGGCCTTTGCAAAAAGCTTTCGAGGCAGAACAGAGGAAAATCAGGGAAAATTTTCAGCCAGAGCGCGATTTGTCCAGCCTTTCCGAGGCGGAAATCGAACGACAGCTCAACAATATTTTCGAAATGGAAGAGCAGGTTACCCGGCTGAAAAAAGAATACTTTCTAAAATTTAAGCGGGTCTTACCCATCCGAAAACTCGCCCTGTATTACCGCGCCGAAACAGAGTTCAACAAAGGCTTGATCCGGTCGCTGCAACAATTTAAGCGGGAATGAGCCTGTTTTGAGAAAAGCGCACATTTTTGCTGAACAATTCCCCGGAATGCGTTCTTTTGCATTGCAAATACTGCAGCAATGAACGATTCCCTGAAAGCCCACTCCGCCCTCTTCGCGGTAGCGCTTATTTACGGTGCCAACTACAGCATTGCCAGGGAAGCTATGGCAGGCGGCTTTATCCAGCCCCTCGCTTTTATTATCCTTCGCGCAGGCAGCGCCGCCCTGCTCTTCTGGTTCTTCAACGCCTGGATAAAAAAAGAACCTATAGCAAAAGAAGACTGGCCCAGGATAGTACTTTGCTCGATTACCGGCGTGGCCATCAACCAGACCTTGTTCTTCATGGGGTTGCAGTTGACGAAGCCCATCAATGCCTCCCTGATCATGACTACAACCCCCATATTGGTATTGATTGCCTCTGCACTCATTATCGGTGAAAAAATCACCTGGCCTAAAATATCGGGGATCGTTTTAGGCATGGCCGGTGCCGTCCTGCTGCTATTGTACGGAAAAGACCTCGAATTCCGGAAGGAACAAATGCTTGGCAACTTTTTTATCTTCGCCAACGCCATTGCGTATGGTACTTACCTCGTCCTGGTGAAAAAACTCATGCACAAATACCACCCCATCGCCGTCAGTAAATGGATATTCCTCATTGGCTCTGCCATGGTCATCCCGCTTGGATGGCACCAGCTCCAGAACACCCAGTGGAGCGCCTTCGGGCCCGGCCATTGGATCTCTGTAGCGTACGTACTGATATTCACCACCTTCCTTGCCTATTTACTCAATTCCTATGCCCTTGCCATCGTCAGGCCTTCCGTGGTGAGCATCTATATTTACCTGCAGCCCCTACTGACCACTGCAATCGCCTTATCGTTCCGGCAAGACCGTCTTGACGGGATAAAGCTCATCGCCGGAACCCTGATCTTTTCCGGTGTTTTCCTGGTCAGCCGCATTGCCGTAAAGGAAAACAAGGGATCCCCCGAAGTACCGAAGCTGCCGGGGCCGGACGTTGTGCAATAAGATACTTTTCCTGCCGCAGGCGAATAGTTGCCGTTTACCTACAATATCCTGCCGTTCCATTAATCCCCTTTCGGATTTACTGCTTTGTTGGCAAGTATGTTTTACCTTGTGAAACTTTTATCTGCTCCCCTTTCATTTGCCAACAGTTTATATGCATTTTAATGAAATACCTAACGAACGCGGGGCAGCCATCTTAGCAGCTGATTATGAGACGATACTCGGGGGCACCGGGGAAATCTCCTTTTCACAGGAAGCTTTCGAACAACTCATCAGCTACTTCGAAAATGCCGGGCTCCCGGAGCGCGCCCTCGAGCTGGCGGAAGTGGGCGTCGAGCGGTTTCCGGTCGCGCAATCTCTAATCCTGCACAAAATTCAATTGCATCTCGCGCAGAAGGATGGGCCATCAGCACTGAAAACGATCGATCTGGCCGAGCAGCGCTGCCCACGCATCCAGGCAATTGACCTGGATTTACTCCGGGCAGAGGCGCTGGGCTACACCGGCGCATTATCTGCCTCCTTGACGTTATTGGAGCAATGCGCAGAAACTACCCCAGGCTTATCTGTGCGGGCCAATATCCATTTCGTACGCAGTATAATCCTCGAGCAAACCGGGGACTTCCACGGCGTGTTTGATTCCCTTAAACTCGCTATTGCCTGCGATTACCGCCATGAAAAGGCTATCCGGCAACTTGGCGTCGCAACAAACATCACCCGTCGCTATCCGGAGGCCCTTGAACTTTGCCAGGCCCTGCTCGATAAAGACCCTTACTCCGCCTACGCCTGGTATGTTCTAGGCCAGGCATTTGAATACGGAGGGAGCTATCCGGAAGCGCTCCAGGCTTTTGAATATGCTTTTCTGGCCAATCCGGCGTTTGAAGCCGCTTACCGGGAGTACATAGAGCTCTGTCTGGAAGTCCAATCCTATTCTAAAGGGCTGAGCGCTATCGAAGATTTTCTGACTTACCTCGAGGCAGACCCGGATATCTGGCTCTATCAGGGAAAGTGTTATTTCCACACCGACCAGTTCCGGCTTGCAATAAAAAGCCTGGTACGGGCGCTGGAATCAGACCCGATGTGCGATGAAGCATTTTATATCATCGGAAAATGTTATGCACGGGAGGATGCCTGGTCGTATGCCGCTTATTTTTTCCAGAAAGCCCTCGAGCTGGACGGGGAAATGGAAGATTACCTCGCAGCGACCGGGGAAGCTTACTTCAATATGGGCATGCCAGATAAAGGCAGCGAATACTGGATGAAAGCCATCCGCACTATCCCTGACGAACCGACGTACTGGAGCCGATATGCCACCCTCCTGCTGAATTCGGGCCGTCCGCTCGAAGCCCTCGATATCCTGAAAGAAGCTGCCGAACATACTGAAGGCACAAGCCTGGACCTTGCCTGGTGTGCTTGTCTTTACGCAATTGGTCAAAAGCGGGAAGCAATGGAGAAGCTCAGCTACACACTGCCTGAACTTTCCGATGCCCGCGATGCGCTTTGCGGGCTCCTCCCCGAGATGGAGAGCGATCCTCAAATCCGGGCTTTAGTCGAATACTATCGGCTTATGAAGCAGTAGTGCCCTCAGTTGATTACCCTGACCACCATTTTGATATCCTTTAGCGGCCGGTCGCGGTTATCTTTCTGAGCCCCGGCAATCTGATCTATTACCTCCAATCCTTCGATTACTTCCCCAAAAACAGTATAGTCGCGATCGAGAAAAGGCACTCCTCCTTTTTCAATATATAAGCGCCGCTGATCTGTGCTATACCGAAACCCCTTTCTCGACTCGATGGCGTCCAGTTCCCGGTCGGTGACTGCTCTGCCCTGGACAATGTAGAACTGTGACCCGGATGAGCGCTTCTCGGGGTTCACCTGGTCGCCTGTCCGTGCCGCAGCAAGTGCACCCTTGATGTGAAAAAGGGTATCCACAAATTCTGCCGGGATGGTATAATCGGGTCCGCCCATTCCCAAAGCCTGACCGGGTAAAGCATCGCGGGAGTTGGGGTCGCCGCCCTGTATCATAAACCCGGAAATTACCCGATGAAAGAGTAAACTGTCAAAATACCCCTGCCCGGCGAGCTTCAGGAAATTATCGCGGTGAAGCGGGGTGCCGTCATAAAGCCAGACCAGCATATTGCCAAATAGGGTTTCAATTTCGACCAGGCACTTTTTCGGCGCCTCGATCTGAATCTGCTGTTGCATCGTACGCGATTTATTGCCCATGCGGGCGGTGAGGGAAACGGTATATGACCCGGATCGCTTATACGTGTGTTGGGGAAGGGAATCTTCCGAACGGAAGCCATCGCCAAAATCCCAAACAAAAGAATCCGCTTTTTGCGAACGATTGTCAAAACGGATTTTTGCCGGAGCGGTAAGTCCCCCCCCATAAGAAAAATCCGCAATTGGCCTGGAACAGGAAAATCCGAGCGTCAAGAGTGCCCAGAAAGCAGGATAAACCGTCTTTTTAAAATTGGGCAAAAATGTCTCCATACGATTTTTTATTTTGACCGTTAGCATGTTAAGTATCTCGTTGCAGTGAGACAAATGCTGTCTTTTGTCCTCACAAAAGCTTTTTAAAGAAGCGGGCGATACCCGTCTGATCCTTGAGAGATCCTCCTGCCCCAAAGGCGGACCTACCCAGCCGAAGTCTGAACATTGCACCGGCACCATCCGGTCTGAAGGCCTACCGGCCATCCAGCTCTTTAAAATATCGAATGACTTTTTCCTTTAGCAGGTGCTCCTGCTCTTTTAGGCCCACCGTAGGCACAGGATTGGTTAATTCCCAATGCGGCCAACCGTCCGCGTCGCGCCCTACAAAGGCGTAATGGCCATCATAGCTCATGAGCCTGCATACGGCAATATGCATCAAGTCCTGCTTTTCCTCTTTAGAAAACGCAGTTTTCCATCGCCCGAGTTCCTGGATCCCGATGATAAACAACATCGCGTTGAGGTCAGGCAATGTCTCCCGCCCAAAGCGTTCCTTGACCAGGTTGCGAATACGCAGCCATTCGAACTCTATTTCCCACGCTTCCATCGCTTAACCCTCCCTGATCATTGCCGGGATGCGCTGTGCACGCCGCGCCGGCAGGATAGATGCAAAAATACCGATACCAAATACGGTGGCAGCGACCACCAGGAAGTCTTCTGCCCTTAGACTGATCGGGTACGCATCAACCGTGAAAGCGCCGGGGATAGCAATGATCCCGAACGTCTTTTGGGCTGCATATACCAACAAGGCAAGCACGAAGCCCCCCACGGTACCGATCATACAGAGCAGGAGTCCCTCATTGAGAAAAATATTGCGCACCTGGTCATCCCGTGCGCCCATGGATTTCAGCATGGAGATATCAAACCTCTTCTCCAGTACAATCATCCACAGCGCACCAACCATATTGAAAGCCACCATCACCAGGGTGAGGCCTACGATGGCAAAACTCATCCATTTCTCTATTTTCATAAGCTTCATAAACGCTTCTTCCTGTGCATAACGATCGCGGAATGCTATCCCCGTGCCCAGGATTTTTTCTAAGGCAGGAGTCACCATTGCTGCGGAGTACCCCGGGGCAAGCCGGAACTCCAGCGCACTTAGCGCCGCGTCATCCCCCAGCAACTCGCGGCAAAGTTCGAGGGAAACAAGCACATACTGGTTGTCAAAATCCTGCTGGATGACGAAAGTACCTGCCGGAAACGCCCGCCTGACCCTGAACTGCTGATCCGGCATTGCGGAAACTTTTCGCTTGGGCAGATAAATACTGAGCGGCTCGAAATCGTTCTGAAGGCTCACCCCCAGCTTGTTCCGCATCCCCAGGCCGAGCACCGCCATGTTCCTCGCCCCATACATACCCACTTCATAACCGCCCTCCCGCACCGTTGAGTCAATACGGGTCACTTCGTCAAAAAATTCATCTACCCCTTTGATGATGCCAAAATCCTGCTTGTCGCGGTATTCGAAAAAAGCAACTTCTTCGAGGGTCTGGGAAACATAGGCCACCCCCGGAACAGCCCGCAGCTTCGCCAGCGCTTCCTCGCTCAGGACAAAAGTCTTGCCTTTTATCGGCGTCGCTTTGACCTGTGGGTTGAAATTCCCGTACATCGAGGTGATCAGGTCTTCAAAACCATTGAACACGGAGAGCACGAGCACAAGCGCCGCCGAACCCACCGCAATGCCAAACACTGCAATACCCGTAATGATATTGATGATATTGGCAGATTTTTTTGCAAAGAGGTAGCGCTTTGCAATGCGCAGCGGCCAGTTCATAGGCTGGAAAAATAAAGTGAAAAGCACGGGGACAGGGAAACACTCCCCAACCGCCCGCAAAGATAAGGCGCCCCCCGGATTCCGGCGAATTAATTCATCGAAAACTGATGATAGACCTCCACGGAGTTGTGGAACATCAATTCCGAAATATAGGGCTGCATATAATCTGCCAGCGGGAAGCCGGCGATCAGTTCCATCACCTCGAATTCCGAGCTAGCCTCCACCACCACCCAAAGTACCGAACGATCCATGGAAAGCGCGTAGGAACGGATCCTTCCCTGGGTCATCAGGCGATCTATCATTTGGCGTTGCTCAGGAATCAGCGCTACGAAATCCGCAGACAATTCTTCCGGCAACTCAAATTCTACCATGAATGTTTTCTTCATCATTTTGAATTTGCATAAAGCTAAATATTTAATTCACTTTTGGAACAAAAAGTTGCACCCGTTACATAAATTTAATGCTTCAATGCCATCCAGCCCCCCGTTGCACTTAAATACACCGGGAGATCGCTTTCAGGGCGATATCGGCCTGAGACAGCCCAGATGCCCTTTCTTTATTCGAAAGACTTGTTGGGATGGCTTGGCGCGGTGGTAAGCACGCGCTATTTTTACTCCACGCAAAAGCTTTTTGAGCGCAAATAGCCCGGCTAAATGCCCGAAGAAAGATATAATATAGGCAAAAAAGGGTCATTAGACTTGTTGCGATGGGATTCTCATGGGGTAAAAATGGCGCTTTTTTGCCCACACTGCGCCTTTTTCCGGTCACGTAGCCGGGCTATACTCCCTCAAAAAGTCTTCGCATGGACGAAAAACAACTCATTTTTCCCACCACGATTACCCATCGCAACAAGTCCATCCTTATCCCCTGAGCATCCCATCACAACAAGTCTGATAATAATGCCCGTATTTTTACGTTGTAAAGAAATGCACTGTAAAAAAACAGAACATGAAAAGGATACCAATTATTGTGATTTTCTTCCTGTTCCTGCAGGTTTACGGATATGGCCAGATACCTTCCAGGAATTATGCGATTAGCCTGGGTGCCTTCATTGACGTGAACCGGAGCGAATTTGCCGAGCTCGATGCATTTGGGTTTCTGTACACTTCTAAATTGGGAAATAATTATACCGAGGTACTCCTGGGCGGGTATAACAGCCTTGAAGCCGCTCAGACTGCGCTTGGACTGGTCATTGCCTCCGGCTATTCAAATGCCCGACTGCGCGAATTTGCAGAATCCGAGGGGGCTTTCGTCACCGTAATCCAAATCGCCTCGCTCGACCGCCGCAACATAATTGACTGGAAAAAATACAGCGGGTTCACCTCGCTCTGGGGAATTGCCGGGGAAAATTCAGTTAAATTAATGATCGGCCCCTATACCAGCCCGGAAGAGGCCCGCCAGGCATTGCCGAAAATTCAAAAATCAGGGTATAAGGATGCTTTCAGCCGAAACGTCAACAGCATCCACCTGATAAAAATCGGGGCGTTCGAAACCGGTAATGTCATCAATCAGTCGTCGGCCGCGTTTTCCTGGCAAAACAAACCATCTACACCTTCGAATCCCCCTTCAAAACAACCCGACGGATACGATTACCCTTCAAATCTCGGCCCAGTCCCTGGCCTGCAAGCCAAAAACCCGGAAGTCAATGGCATAAATAAGTCGCCCAACATCCGCGGAAATATCAAAAGGAAGTCTGCCCTGGAGCTGCAAAAATTACTTAAAGCAGCCCGCTATTATACGGGCAGCCTGGATGGTTATTATGGCAAAGGGACGGAACAGGCTTTCCAGATAGCCCTTCAGAACAATCAGGAGTTAATCGAATGTCGTTTCATTGCCCTGAGCAGGCCCAGTCAAACAACAGCACCCACCGGCGATGCCCTCCAAAATATTATCAACCGCCTTCCCGAAGACGCCCGGGCGAATATACTGCTCGAGGGGTATAATCACCCGCTCGCCTATGCCTACCGCGCCTATTACCTCTTTACTGCCCAAGGCCCCGGCAGTGAGGTCAACGATTTAATGAATACTGCCATTCGACAGGCTTATGTCAACCGAAGCAATCGCCTCGTAGCCCCGTTTGATTACCGCTCTACCTATGCGTATAACGACCTCGGGCAACTTATCCTGCACCTCCACTATATCCATATTGCACCGGATGGCGATCACTCCGTACCTTGTTGGTTATCAAAATCCCATCCCCAGGAAACCGGTGCCGCCCAGGCATCGCTTGCAGGTACCAACCTGAAGGTACAAGTATGCGACGGCCACTTTGACTGGGAAGAAATCCAGATGCTGGATGTCATTAGTGCCGGAATCGGGGGTAGGCAAGCCTCCGGTCAGGCCCTCGCTGAAGCCACTGCCGCGCGTGCCGTCCTCTTCAATACCACCCGCCCGATGAGCGCCTACGCCCAGAAGGAAATCGAAAACTGGCAAAATACCCTCTTTGCAAAATTGTCCCCGTGGGCAAATTCCGACATCCTGCACCTGAACAAGTTTACAGCTTTCAGCATCCTGTACTACCAATCGGCCGTATTGCTCGAAGATTTTTATATGGATAAGGGTTTTACGCCGCAGGACGCAAGATTCCTCGCGGTAGCTACCCTGCGCACGTTCACAGGGCCCAACCTGGAGCGCTTTCAATAGCCGACGGCTTGTGGCCGCGTAAAGACTTCTGCCGCCGCGGTGCAAAGTTTCATCCTGAACGCGCATCAAAAGCCCATGCTCTAAAAGCAAAGACAGGCTTCTGGTGCGCGTTCAGGAAATATACATGCGCCGGGTACGGCAGAAAATCCCCCTACCTAACGGCTTCAAACTGCATCTCCAGGCGGCAGGGGATTATCCTGGGTGAAGGGAAGCGCAGAAAAAACCAAACCTCGAGCTTGAACCGCTCCTTGTAAAAGTGCCTGCGGGCATTGATCAGGGTAGGCAACAACCTCACCTGGAAGCCCGTCCGGTTTTGCTGCAAATTGTCTATGTAAAATACCTCATCTGCCTGGGTACAGGAAGTACTGCCCTGAGGGCATATCCGGACTGAAATCTCTTCAAAAAAATCGAGGTCGCTGCCGTCGAGCGAGCGGATACTGGCCGCATAGGGAAAAATGCCGGCAATAGCCGAGGTATCCGTGTTATAGGTATCCAGGTAATAACGCAGATTACTGCTGAAGCCGTCCAGCACTAATGCCCGCGGGATTAGCCCGGGAGGAAGCCCGGCTGGAAGCTCAAAAGGGATATTTGGGTACACCAGCTCGAATAACCGCTCCCTTTCGTCCTTGCGGCAGGCAACAGCCAGTAAAGCCATTGCCAAAAAAATACAGGCGGATCTGAACAGATGGTGCATAACCGTTTGATACTTTTATAATCTACTCCAGAAATATTGCCGGCAGAAAAAGGATTTCCATATATTGCCCCTGCACAACAAGGCGCACGAATAAGAACGAAAAGTGGGGAAAGGTAGTTTATGCCTGTTCCCGAATAAGCGGATATAAAAATGGGCGAACAGCGGGTCACAGGCAAAGATGACGGGCAGGGCAGGCGAAATTTCATCCGGCAACTGCTCAGGGACTTGCAGGCCCTGGAATATCTGCTCAGACACGAGGCCTTTGAGCCCGACATCACCCGTATTGGGGCAGAACAGGAGCTGTTCCTGATTGATCGCCGTACCCTGAAGCCTGCCCCGGTCGCTATGGAGGCGCTCTCCCGCCTGCATGCATATCCCGCAATCGTCACCGAACTGGCCCGTTTCAATATCGAAATCAACCTCACCCCCCGGGTATTCAACAACGCCTGCCTCGGAGAAATGGAGCAGGAAATCCACTATTTTCTGAATGTAGTCCAGCAGGCGCTTGAACCTTCGGACGCCTGCTATCTCCTCACCGGGATTTTACCGACCCTTCGAAAGCACGACCTCGAACTGCGCAACCTCACCCCGCTCCCCCGCTACAAACTCCTTATTGAAGCCATCAATGCCCAGCTTACCGGAACCGCCTACGAGCTCCGGCTCCATGGGATTGACGAGCTCCTCCTCCGCCACGACTCCCCGCTGCTCGAAGCCTGCAATACGAGTTTTCAGGTACACCTCCAAGTAGGCGCCAAAGCATTTGCCCCGATGTATAACCTGGCACAGGCCCTTACCGGCCCTGTACTATCTATCTGCGCAAATTCCCCTATCGTTTTTGGGCGAAGGCTCTGGCACGAAACGCGGATTGCCCTTTTTCAGCAATCTGTAGATGTACGCAGCTCGCACGAGCACCTCCGCGAACGCAGCCCGAGGGTGAATTTTGGCTCGGGATGGCTCGACCAGTCTATCCTCGAAATTTACCGGGAGGATATCGCCCGCTTTCGTCCGCTCATCTATACCGACATTGACGACGACCCCCTGCTGGCCATTGCCGAAAAATCAGTGCCCCAACTACAGGCACTCCGGGTACAAAACTCCACCGTATATCGTTGGAACCGCCCCTGTTACGGTATCAGTGCAAATGGCGCCCCACATCTGCGTATCGAAAACCGCGTCCTGCCGGCCGGCCCTACCGTACAGGATGAAATCGCCAATGCCGCCCTCTGGCTCGGTGCCATGACCGGTATGTACCTGGAATATCCGGATATACGGCAAAAAATGAGCTGGGAAGACGCCCGCGATAATTTCGAAAAAGCTGCACGCTACGGCATAGATACCAAGTTTACATGGTTCAACGATAAAAAAATCAGCGCCTGCGACCTCATCCTCCACGAACTGTTGCCCCTGGCACGCAATGGGCTACTGAGCCATGGCATTGACCGTACCGATTCCGACAAATACCTCGGCATCATCGAAGAACGCGCCCGCCTGCACCGCAATGGCGCACGCTGGCAACTCAGGGCTTTCACCAAACTCAAAAAAGAGACCAACAATGACGAAGCGCTGCGCGTCATCACCGCCAGCATGCTCCGTTACCAATCCAAAAACCAACCTGTACATACCTGGGAAATGCCCGAGTTGAACGAACTGAGCGATTACCGTCCGGCCTCCCTGCGGGTCGAGGCTTTTATGCAGACCGACCTGCTGACCGTCCAGGAAGAAGACCCCATAGAGATCGCTGCCCAACTCATGGACTGGAAACGCATCCGTTATCTGCCCGTTGAGGATGCGAAAGGCAAGCTGTGTGGCCTCGTCACCTCCAGGCTCGTCCTGCGCCATTTACTTAACCTCGCTAACCCCGACGAACAGAAAAATACCACTGTCAAGGATATCATGCTCACCGATCCTATCACGATCAGCGGCGACACCACCGTGCTGGAGGCTATGCAGCTTATGAAAGAACGCAATATCGGCTGCCTTCCCGTACTGGAAAACGGCGAACTTAGCGGGATGATCACGGAAGTTGATTTTCTGCAAATTACTGCCCGGCTCATGGAACGCCTGAAATAACAGGCAAGTTGCCCAATGCAAATTTTATCCCCGAAAACCCAAATATTTTACCTTTGCAGGGCAAAAATCAAGTCCCGGACAGAACCCAAATACGTCCTGGTTTTTTTATATTAAGAACAAAATATTTTTTCTATGCCTTTCGATCTCGATATGATTAAGGCCGCCTATCAGGCCTTGCCTGAAAAGGTGGAAAATGCCCGCAAGATGCTGGGCAGGCCACTGACCCTCACAGAAAAAATCCTTTACGCACACCTGCACCGGGAATCCCCCCTGCAGGCCTATCATAAGGGCAAGGATTATGTCTTTTTCGCCCCTGACCGTGTAGCGATGCAGGATGCCACCGCACAAATGGCCCTATTGCAGTTTATGATGTGTGGCCGCGACAAGACCGCAGTGCCCTCTACCGTCCATTGTGACCACTTGATCCTGGCAGAAAACGGAGCGGAAAAAGACCTGCAAACCGCCCTTTCCTTCAATGAGGAGGTATTCGACTTCCTTTCTTCCGTATCCAATAAATATGGTATCGGCTTTTGGAAACCCGGTGCGGGTATCATCCATCAAATCGTGCTCGAAAATTATGCCTTCCCAGGTGGAATGATGATCGGTACCGATTCGCATACCCCCAATGCCGGGGGGCTCGGTATGATCGCCATCGGTGTAGGTGGCGCAGATGCTGTGGATGTCATGGTAGGAATGCCCTGGGAACTGAAAATGCCCAAGCTGATTGGCGTAAAACTTACCGGAAAATTAGGCGGCTGGACGTCTCCCAAGGATGTCATCCTGAAAGTTGCCGGTATCCTCACCGTAAAAGGCGGTACCGGAGCCATCGTCGAGTACTTCGGCCCCGGTGCAGAATCCATGTCCTGTACCGGCAAAGGCACCATTTGCAATATGGGCGCTGAAATCGGTGCGACTACCTCGACCTTCGGCTACGATGCGAGCATGGGCCGCTACCTCCGCGCCACCGGCCGCGCCGAAATCGCCGACCTTGCCGATGCGATCCGCGAACACCTCACCGGCGATGCCGACTGTTATGCCCATCCCGAAAAATATTTCGACCAGGTCATCGAGATTGACCTTTCCTCCCTCGAGCCACATATCAATGGCCCTTACACCCCAGACCTTGCCTGGCCGATCTCCAAATTCGCACAGGCTGTACGGGAGAATGGCTATCCGCAAAAGTTGGAGGTGGGCTTGATCGGCTCCTGTACCAACTCTTCCTATGAAGACCTCGACCGCGCTGCCTCCGTTGCCCGCCAGGCCAGGGCAAAGCGGCTAAAGGTACAGTCGGAATTCACCGTAACCCCGGGATCCGAGCAAATCCGCTTCACAGTAGCCCGCGATGGACAGCTCGAGGCATTCGAAGAGATTGGCGGCGTCGTACTGGCCAATGCCTGCGGCCCCTGTATCGGCCAATGGGCACGGCATACCGATGACCCCAACCGCGCCAATTCTATTATCACCTCTTTCAACCGCAACTTCTCCAAGCGCAACGACGGTAATCCCCACACGCGCTCCTTTGTGGCTTCACCAGAGATCGTCACCGCTATGGCCATCGCCGGCGACCTGACCTTCAACCCGCTCACTGATAGCCTGATCAATGAAGACGGCCAGCCCGTAAAACTGGATCCGCCCTCCGGTGCAGAACTCCCCGCAATCGGCTTCGCGGTTGAAGATGCCGGTTTCCAGGCGCCCGCTGCCGACGGCAAAAGCATTCAGATTAATGTTGCGCCAAGCTCCAGCCGCCTCCAATTGCTCGATCCATTCAAACCAATTTCGGCCGGCCAGCTCCAGGGCATGCGCGTGCTCATCAAGGCAAAAGGGAAATGTACCACCGACCATATCTCTATGGCCGGCCCCTGGCTGGAATTCCGTGGCCACCTGGAAAATATCGCCAAAAATACCTTCATCAGCGCAATCAACGCTTATAATGGCGAGATGAACAGCGTCATCAACTTCGTTGAAAACAAGTATATGAGTGTACCCGAATCCGGAATTGCCTATCGCAACGCCGGCGTGGGCACGGTGGTATTCGGTGAAGAAAATTACGGAGAGGGTTCCTCCCGCGAGCATGCAGCCATGCAGCCGCGCTTCCTGGGCGTAAAAGCGGTAATCGTCAAGTCGTTCGCCCGTATCCACGAGACCAACCTCAAAAAACAGGGTATGCTCGCACTTACTTTCGTCAACGCGGAAGATTATGACAAAGTACGCCAGGACGACAAAATCAGTATCGAAGGCTTCGAAACGATGGTGCCCGGAAAACCCCTACACGTCGTATTATATCATGAAGATGGCGCAAGCGATACATTCGAAGTTGCCCATACCTACAACGAGCAACAGATCGAGTGGGCAAAGGCAGGTTCGGCACTGAATAAAATCCGCCAGGAAATGGGGGTGGCTTAATCTGCCCCCGGCACAAAAAATTGTTCCGGAGGCGGCCCCATAAGTCGCTTTCCGGCACTTCGCGCCAAATGATCTTTTGAGGGGTTTTGCAATAAATAGGGGTTGTGTAAAAAGATTTTTTACGGCGCTTCGCGCCAAATAATGTTTTGATAGACGCCTCATTTTCGCGA
>JBMOJO010000185.1:0-7154 GCA_049315745.1 Saprospiraceae bacterium
CAGGAGCAGTTTGTACAGGTGTTTGGGTTCTTGGTGCAACAGGACTTTTAGAAAATAAAAAGGCTTCAACCAATTGGTATAGAGAAGAAGAATTTTTGAAAAAGTACAAAGCCATACCAGCAAACCAACGCTACACACAAGAAGGAAAGTATTGGACAAGTGCAGGAGTAACAGCAGGAATGGATATGTCATTAGCCATAATGAAAGACATTTATGGCGACAAATACGCACAAGCCATTATGTTGGATATGGAGTACGACCCACAACCACCCATTGAAGGCGGTACACCCGAAAAGACAAATTGGGCAGTAAACTGGATGATGAAAGCAATGTATGACGGTGGCGTAAATCCACTCATAGACAGCTTAGAACGACTGAAATAAAAACGGCATATAACAGCGGTTTGGCGTAATGGCGGGTTCTGTGCTTCGTATGACAGTTTTGTGGTAAGTTCAAGTGCAGTTCTGCGTATACACATTTGTGGTAAAAATCCGCCACTACGCCAAGCCGCAAAACGTTGTATGCAATACTAATTGAATGACTATGTATTTCAAATGCTCAAAATTTAGACCACAGAAATTACTCATTTCAGTTTTTATTCTTTCAATTTTGTGGACACCTATAAATGCACAGGAAATAAAGCGAAGTGAACGATACATTGACTCATATAAAAAATATTTGGATGCTACATGTCCTATTAAAAAAGACAGTATTCAACATTTTGTTTATTTTTCAAGAGACAGGGAATTGATAAAAAATCATCCTTTGCTTACACATCCAATGATCAAAGGTGCACAAATCATGTATTCATGGAGAGACCTTGAACCTCAAAAAGGGACGTATGATTTTTCAACTTTGAAACAGGACTATAAGTATCTTAAAAAATATCATAAAAAACTATTTATTCAATTACAAGACGTAACATTCAACACTAAATGGAAAGCAGTGCCGGACTATTTATTGACAGCAGAATATGATGGTGGTGCTGTTTTGCAATACAATGACGACAACAAACCAGAAGGTTGGGTAGCAAAGCGTTGGAATAGAAAAGTTAGGGAGCGATTTTCTCTACTTTTAAAAGCATTAGGAAAAGAGTTTGACGGAAAAATAGAAGGTATTAATCTTCAAGAGACTGCAATAGGAGTAAAAGATTCAAGTTTTTCTGAGATAGCCTATATAAATGGGTTAAAAGAAAATATGCTTGCTTTAAAAAAAGCATTTCCAACTTCAATTACTATGATGTATGCTAATTTCATTCCAGGAGAATGGTTGCCAGGAAACGACAAAGGTTATCTTCGTAGCATTTATCAATATGGGGAAGCAATCGGTGTTGGTCTTGGTGGGCCAGATTTAATGGTAACAAGAAAAGGACAACTAAATCATACTCTTGCAATGATGCATGAAGGACACTACACCGTTCCACTTGGCATTGCTATACAAGACGGAAATTACATTGGTGAAACAGGCGACATTGACGAAGAAGTGACGAAAAAAGTACATCCTAATATCGTTCCACTTTTACATGCCTTCGCCAAAGACTTCCTTAAGATTAACTATATGTTTTGGGTAAATCAAGAACCTTATTTTAAAACAGATGTATTGAGTTGTTTCAGTAAAGACAAATAAAAGGTAACTAGTCAGGGTGAATCAATCTCAAATAATCAGAATTGCCTTGGGTAAATACGTTTTCAAGAATTTGGAGTGGACAAACGGATTGTTTTACTGCGGTGCCAATAAGCGAACGAATGCGCATATATTCTTGTGCAGGTTCCAATTCCCGGAACCCTCCGGAAACTTTTGCGCGGTATCCACTCTACCAACTACATCTTGCTCAAGTCAATTAAATTTCCCTCCTGCTTCCAGTTCCACGGCAGCAGGTCGTCTATATTGTTGACCTTACGAGCGGGGAGTTTGTCCAGTACGTCGGCCAGATAGGCCAGCGGGTTGAGCTCGTGCGCTTTGCAACACGCCAGGATCGTATAAATCACTGCAGCCCGCTGTGCCGCCTCGTGGTTGCCGGCAAACAAATAGTTCTTCCTGCCCAGCGCTATCGGACGGATGCTGTTTTCAACCAGGTTGTTGTCGATTTCCAGTACTCCCACACGGGTATAGACCGTCAACTCATCCCACTGCTTCAGGGTGTAGTTGATTGCCGTCTTGAGCACATTCCTCGGCGTCAGGCCGGGAGAAACCGATATCATTCGCGATTTGATCTCCTCCAGAATGGGCCGGGCGTGCGCTCGCATCTCCAAGCGTTCCTCCGGGGGCAGTCCCGCGTTGCGACAAAACCGTTCTATGGCGTACAAGCGCTGGATCTGCCCCAAAAACCACAACGCCTCTTCCTTTTCTACAACCAGTGCATCCACAAACTTGCGTCGCACATGCGCCCAGCAGCCCGCCATCGTGATGCCCGCATTCACCTGCGGCATCGCGTCATAACCGGCGTACGCGTCCGTCTGTATATACCCGCTAAACGTCTTCAAATGATCCCGTACATACTTGCCCCCGCGTCCTTTTTCATACACAAACAATGCGCTGCGCCGCACAGGGTCCATGTACGCCCAGTAATACCCCAGGTGCGTAGAGCCTTCCTTTTCCCGGTCCAGAACCCGGATTGTGGATTCGTCCGCCATCAGGTACCCGCTTTCCAGCATCCCGTCCCGGATCCGGTTATATATCATTTCTAGCAGCTCAAGCACCTGCCTGACCCATCCGTTCAGCGTCACGTCGTTGATTTCTATCCCGCTGCGCTTGAACATCGTCAACTGGCGGTACAATGGCAGGTGGTCTGCATATTTGCTCACCAGAATGTACGCCAAGAGCATCGGGCCGGGGATTCCTTTATCGATCACCCGCAGCGGGGCAGGGGCGATCGCGATCCCCGCTTGCTCCGGACGTGCGTATTTGGGACGGATAAATCTCCGCACAAAAAATTGTCCGGGAAGGTAATCCAGCTCTTCGGTCACTTCTTCCCCGATACGCACACAGCCTGTCAGGTCCCCCTCGGGCTTCAACTCGATATTCAACCGTGGGATATTATCCGGTACCGGGCGACGACCCGGATGTGAAGGCCGGGGTTTAACTATTTTTTCCTTTGAAGGAGAAGCCACTTTTTCGGCCTGTGGCGTCTGCGCATTGGCAATGGCAACCAACTGTTCTGCAAACAGGCTCAGTTGGTCCTCCCCAATCACCGGGGCCTTGTAGCGCTCACTGCCGCGTTCCATCAACGCCTTGATTACTTTGCGGAACCGATCTCGCTCTTCCTGCATCGCCTCCACCAGTGCTGCCTTCTCCGCCAGTAGTTCCGCCGCTTTAGCTTCGGCATCTTGGCGCATCTGGTTAAATGCTGCTTTCTCGGCCAACAACTGGGCCGACTCCGCACGCAGACGCGCAAGCTCCTCCTGCATGGAAGCATATTCTGACCTGCGAACCTTGATGTGCTGCGTGTTTTTCATGTCTCAAAAATCGCCATAAACACGCCTAAAACCCCTATAAATACAGCACTTTTTATGCACACCAACATCCAAAGTTTTCCACCCAACGTGGATAACTTTTACTTTTTGAAAGCAAAACCTGGACTTTTCCACATTCCGTATGATAAAAGTCTGTTTTTTCATCTTGCACCCTCATGGAGACGGCAGTGCGTACCGCTTTCGGCGTCGTATGCCCTCCAGCGATATCCCTTCCAGGATCAGCACCAACTCCTCCCAGCTCAGTTGCATACCCTCCGAACCGTCTCCCTGAACAGGGCGTTCGAACGTGCCCCGCTCAAGACGCTTGCAATAGATCACGAACCCACTTCGGTCCCAAAACAACAGCTTCACCATATCCCGCTTGCGGTTCAGAAAAATATATACTTCCCCGCCCGTAGGGTTGCGCCGAAGCCCATTGCGCACCAGCCCGCACAATCCGTCAAAACTTTTGCGCATATCCGTAGGTCGGGCATAAAGAAAGTACTTCTGCTGTCCCTGTGGCCCGATCATCGGGAAAGCTTTTCTATCAGGGCCGCAAGCCAATCCGTGTCGGGTAGTTGTTCAAAGTGCAGCGACACACTACCTATGTTGAGTGTCAGATGTACCCCTAATTCCGGCGACAAAGGCTGGCCGATCTCAACAAAACCAACATCAGCCTCCGAACTTTTATCCGCTATTTGTTGCTTCCAATTGTACAGCGTCCCCACTGAAACGCCGTATACTTTTGCAAACCCAGCTATGCTCTCCTGCCAGTTGGCCAAGCAAGCCAGCAACTCCTCGCGCTCCCGCACGCTGTATCTTCTTCCGCCCATCGCTTTTTTGCCGAAAAGGTCGGAAGCTTAAAAATTTTGTGCAATATGGGGTTGGTATGGTGGATACTTCACAAAACTGGGAATATCCATAACCGCCGGGATTATCCCTGCGGTATTCCTCCCACAAGATCATAGGGTTACCTTGGGCTTCTTCAATTCCTGGGCAAGGTCGCCAAAATGCTTCTCCAGAAGGCCGGTTTCTTTTTTTTGCAAATATCTTTTTTTGGGTTCGTTGGTCAGAAGGCAGAGCAGGCTGTTCTCGTCGAGCACGTCGGTGTCGTCGGTGGCAATTTCTTCTTCTTCTATGTCAGCGTCTTTCTTCCGGGTCATGTTGTTGGTGAGTTAAGTGTTCGCAAGTTTTGTAAATGTAGAAAAAGGCTTCGGGGTTGGTCTTTTTGAGTTTGTTGAAGCGGTTGTAGTCCGTGGTCGGAATGAGCCAGTCAATTACGTCTTTGGCTGCGCCAAATTTGTGCGGGGCCTCCTTGAAATCCTGCCGGAGCAAGGTACTCAGGAGCATCACTTTGGCAGCGCCGACCATTGCATCCTCGATGACAAAGCGATAAAAAATGTGTGGTTTGATGTTGTGGATGCCCTTCGCCAGGTGTTGGAAATTAGGGTCTTTCAGGTCGCGGTCACAGATGGTCAGGGCAGCCGAAAAGGAATCGCTCAGTACTTCGGAGGTAGTGATGGTCTGTTCCCGGTATTTCAATTCTTCGGCGGCTACGGTCTGAAAGGCGGTTTGTGTTTCAGCAAGGTCGCCTACCAGATTGTACAGGCAGCCGATGTCGAAAAGCTGTTTGATGATTTCCACCGGGCGGTCTTTGGTGTACAAAATGCCGGTGGTGGTCGGGGCGAAAGCGGTCAGCTTGTCTCCCAGCAATCCGCCGATGGTGGAGAGGGTCAGTTGGACGGGTTCGCCTTCCGCTTTGAGCCAGGGGTGCTGCATAGCTTTTTGTTCCACCCATACAGGGAGCGGGTTTTGGTACAAGACGTCCAGCAGGATGTAGTTTTCAGCCGTCGGTGATGGGAACTGGCTTTTGTAGAAAAACTTGTAGTGGTCAACGGGCAGGTCTTTGCGAAGTGTCCGTTCGTCCGCTTCCCAGCGGGTGAAGGCGCCTGTTTCGACCACTGCATTTATCGCTTTTGTGAGGGTCGCCTTATCGTCGGAGGTGATGATGTCCACGTCAATGGAAAAGCGCAGCGGTTTTTCCAGGTGCAACAGCAGGGAGGTGCCACCCTTGAAAACGAAGGTCAGGTCGTTCACCTTGAGCTGCTCCGCCAGGAATAGCGCCCGGACTGCCTTTTCCAGCAGCGAGACGTCCACTTTCCCCAATTTCGAGGAAACGGATTTGAGCCATTCAGCGGATAGGGAGTCGAGTAGAATCATTCGTCTTCGGGGTTTAGGTTTGGCAAGCGGCGGTTTGCAGGAATCAGCTTCAACACCTGCTCCTCCCGCTTCCGTCGCCGTGCGTATCGCAGCAGCCGGTTTTGGTGGATGAGTATTTGGGAAAACATGTTCCCGAAAATGTGTTCCAATTCTCCTTGCTGTCCCACAAAAATATCCGGTTCCGCCACGATGTCCACAAGCATTTTTTCCGGGGCAGCGGTGGTGATTTTGCCTTCCCGCATCAGTGGTGCCTCAGACAGCAGCGGCTTAACAATGACGGCTTCGTTCAGCGAAAGCACGTACAGTTCCATGATGGAGCGGTTGGGTCGAAGGTACACCTTTTTAGATAGCCCGGTCAGGTGGTTGAAAATGGCATCGAGTGCGTCTTTCTCCGCTTCCACCAACGTCCAATTGTAGGCGGGTTGGAGTTCCATCCAGGCGTTCAGCCAGCGGGTCTCCCAGATGCAAACGTTGACCAGCGGCAACTCTTTCGCCAGCATGGCAGCGATGCGTCTGGACATGTTGGAAAAGACGGGAATAAAATCTTCCCTGGTGGCCAGGCGGTACATGCCTCGGCCGGGGCTTTCCAGGATGCCTTTTGATTTCATGTCGAAAATGCGCCAGTTGAGCGTTTCTTCCGACACTTCGGGATAAACCTCTTCCAGCCAAGCGACCAACTCGCTTTTGGTGAGGAGTTTTTTCTCCTGAAAGGCATTGGCTATGGTGTCGTTTACGTCAGCGCTCATTGGTTGAATGTATTAGCACTGCGAAGATGTAGGGAATTTTTTGCAATTTCAAATTTCCGGCACTCTTTGTAGGTTAGTGCCGGAAAATGGGGGGATTGCCAAACCACTGTCAACAGCCAAAGCACAAAAAATGACAACGATTAAAAATTAGGCTTCTGCATGCGAGATTATTGAGCTTACCCCAATTGTTAGGACAGCTATACTCCACCGCAATAGGATTTGTGCAAAAGTAATTTGATAAAAAAGAGTAAGCACGGTGCCTTTGTAATGGACTAAATAACAAATACCAATGCTTACGCTCAACATCAGCGATTCCGACATTCAGTTAGCAAGATATGAAAGAATTTCCAATCCTGTAACAGCGATACTGAAATGGATGGATGCAATCCATTTCGTATTGATGCCGTTTGTGGGCATACTTTGGTGCTTCGACCGGGTATTCATCAAAGCTGCCGCAGGTCGAAACCGAATCAATGTGCTATGTGTCCTTGATGCCGTATAGGAATTGAATAGGAATGGGCTTTAGCCCATTCACAAGATTAGACAATCCAAGTTGGCTTTAGCCTAATAAACTGAAGTTCGGCTAAAGCCGGAGTGGGGGTATGTAATTTTTGGTCCTCCAGCTAAAGCTGGAGGCAATTGAAGGGTCCTTGAGCTTCAGCTGGAGGTAATTCGAGGGGAAGGTTGTGTAAAAAGGTTTTTTACGGCGCTTCGCGCCAAATTATGTTTTGAGAGA
>JBMOJO010000022.1:0-29356 GCA_049315745.1 Saprospiraceae bacterium
AGGTAACTATTTACCGTGTGTTTCCGCGGCTTCGCCGCGAAGGATTTTATTTGGCATGCGTTCATTTTTTACGCGCGTCCGCGCGTAAAAAATGAACGCACGCCAAAATATTATTTCCCAGGGCGCGCCCTGCTAAATAGTTACGAAAATGACGTGCCTCTCAGAAGAATATTCTGCCGCCGTAGGCGGTGGCCTGCTTATGAGGCAGCTTTTTAAACCATCGTGGATCCCATCAGGACCCTAAACATCGCCTTTTTATGCAAAAAATACTCCTTGTCTCTGCCTTATGGATGATCTTAGCCACTGGGCTTCAAGCTCAGCGCCCTTATGGCAAAAACCCCCTCGCCCATACCTATTCCATCGTTGCGATTGATCCTCAAACCGGCGACATGGGCGTAGCAGTCCAATCGCACTGGTTTGCTACCGGAACCATTGTAATCTGGGGCGAAGCCGGTACCGGGGTAGTTGCTACCCAGTCTTTCGTCAACCCCGCTTTCGGCCCCGAAGGACTGGCCCTGATGAAAAAGGGGTTTGGCGCCCGGAAAGCGCTCATCCAGTTGATCGAAGGCGATGAAGGCAGGGACTTCAGACAGCTCGCCCTTCTCGATGCCAGTGGGGAAGCCGCAGCCTATACCGGTGCAAAGTGTATCGAAGCGGCCGGGCACACAGAAGGTAAAGGCTTCTCTGTACAGGCCAACCTAATGGACAACGCAGGGGTATGGCCGGCGATGGAGGCCGCTTTCGTCAACAGCAGCGGAAAACCGCTGGCAGAACGCCTGCTCCTCACCCTTGAAGCAGCAGAAGCGGCAGGAGGCGATATCCGCGGAAAACAATCGGCAGCCCTGCTTGTCGTATCGGCAAAAAATACCGGACAGTCCTGGGTGGACCGCAAAGTGGACCTGCGCATTGACGACCATCCCGCACCACTAACCGAACTCCGGAGGCTCCTCAAATTGCACCAGGCTTATGGCCACATGAACGCCGGCGACCTCGCGGTGGAAAAAGGGGATATGCAGAAAGCAAAACAGGAATATGGCGCAGCAGAATCGCTTTTTCCCGAAAACCTGGAGATGCAGTACTGGCACGCGATCGCCCTTGCAAATGCAGGAGCGCTCTCGTCAGCCCTTCCCATTTTCCGGAAAATATTTGCCAAAGCCCCCAACTGGAAAACCCTTACGCCGCGCCTCACCAGAAACGGCATGCTCACCGTATCCGAAGAAAACTTCAAGTTGATTATGCAGCTTCCCGCCAAAAAGGAAAAGCCTTAGGCTTGTTGCCCGGATTATCGCAATGGGAAAATACGCTATTTTTGCGCCACGCGGATCCCCTGGCAACAAGTTTGATCGTGTGTTCTTCCGCATTGATAAAAACCCTGTACGCTAAATCTGCGTTTAAAGAACATTATAGTTCGACGACTTTCGAAAACGAATTAATCTCTATCCTTATGCTTAAAACCATCCGTTTTATCCTGATCGTTGGCATCGCCTTTGGGGCCACCGCGCCTGCCGTCCATGCCCAAAGCAAAAATCTTTGGACTACTCTGGGCAAAGTCACTTTTAAAAAGCAGTACGACGAAATGCTGGGCTTCAAGGTGGATGTACCCGTTTTCGCAGATGAAGTGAGGGCGCTCAACGGCAAGCTCGTAGAAATCAAGGGATATATCATCCCAGTCGAAGGGTATAAAAATCAAAAAGAATTTGTATTCTCTGCTTTTCCCTACAATATGTGCTTCTTCTGCGGAGGGGCCGGCCCGGAAACCGTCATGGAGGTCTATACCAGGGAATCGGTGAAATACACCGCAGAAGCGATTATTTTACGCGGAAAACTTGAGCTCAACGACTCCGATGTCAACCGGCTGATGTACATCCTCAACAACGCGGAGATGGTGCGCGTAGCAGAGTAAGCCTCACTGACCGCCGGATGTCCGGGAGGGGCCCAAAACCCTGCGCACCCCCCATCGCATCATCAGGAATATTGCCACGAAAACCAATAATACCGCTTCAAAGCGCATACGGATAAAGGCAATGACTTGTGTGCGGTCGGCGAGCCACATCAGTGCGATGACTGCAGTAAGGATAAGCAGCAGGCCGGAAAGTTTTTCGAAACCCGGGATATATGCCAGATCCACATTCCTGCGGATGACCGCCAGGCACAGGATCATAGACAACACCGGCAGTGCCTGGGAGATCAAATCCATATCCATCACACTGCGCCGCTCGAACAAGAACAGGTAAACATTCAGGGTAAGCGCGAAAATCCCCGGGACCGCAGACAGGTAAATAATTCCGGCGTACAGATAATTCCAGGGCGCGATATGCCCCCGGTCGCGGTCTATGGCCCCTATGAGCAATGCGAGCAGAGGCAGCGCAGCAAAATATCCAGCTACTGCCCCAGACTGCTCCCCCAAATAACCCAGCATTTCCTGTAAAGTCATCGCGTCGTTTATTTTTGTTTTTTGTTGTAGGCCCGGCAGGGATTAGCGCAAGATATTCAGAAGATAGCGGCCATAGCCACTGCTCAGGTATTTGTAACCGAGTTTCTCGAGCTGCGCAGCATCTATGAAACCCATCTCATAGGCAACCTCTTCTATACACCCGATCTTGAGCCCCTGACGCTCCTCGATCACCTGGATAAACTGGCCGGCCTGCATAAGTGACTGGTGTGTACCGGTATCCAGCCATGCAATCCCCCTACCGAGCACACCGACCTTGAGCCTGCCCTGACTTAGATAGAATTTGTTCACGTCGGTGATCTCATACTCGCCACGGGCGCTGGGCTGAAGGTTTTTTGCCACATCTACCACGCTGTTGTCGTAAAAATACAGTCCGGGCACAGCATAATTCGACTTCGGGGACTGGGGCTTTTCCTCGATGGATAGCGCTTGGAAGTGCTTGTCGAATTCTACCACGCCGTAGCGCTCCGGATCTGCTACCCGATAGGCGAATACAACCCCGCCCGCCGGGTCTATAGATGCCTGGAGCAGTTCTTTCAGGCCATTCCCATAAAAAATATTATCCCCAAGTATCAAGGCAGCGGCATCCCCACCGATGAACGTTTCGCCGAGCACAAAAGCCTGTGCGAGCCCGTTGGGTTCATGTTGGGGAATATACTCGAAGCTGCAGCCAATTTCGCTGCCATCACCCAGGAGCTTTTGAAAAGCAGGAAGGTCGGCAGGTGTAGAAATGATGAGGATTTCCCGGATCCCGGCGGTCAGTAATATAGACAAAGGATAATAGACCATGGGCTTGTCGTACACCGGCATCAGTTGCTTGCTCACAGCGAGGGTAAGCGGATAAAGACGGGTGCCCAGGCCCCCTGCGAGAATAATCCCCTTCATGGTTGGTTCGGTTAAACAGATAGAATCCTTCGCGTGCGAAGGATCAACTCTGCCGGTTTAAAAGGCTTGGGCAGGAAATCGCGTATTCCCAGCTCAAAGCCTTGCATGATTTTTTCTTCTTCCTCAGGATCGGCAAGCAAGAGCACTTTAGCTTTTTCGCCTTGCAACGCGTGGATTTGCCTGACGATTTCCAGGCCGGACTGTTTCCCCATATCCAGGTCGACAATCACCAGGTCCGGGTTTTCTTTGACGATGTGGTCTTCTACAGAAGTTCTCTTTTTGCAAAATACAACTTCGTAACCTTGTTTGCGCAGTCTGAACTCAATGGCAGATAAAAGTACTTCTTCGCTCTCGCAGATAGATACCTTCATGACGAAGTAATTTTAGCAAAGTCTTTACAAAAATACAAAGCAGGCACCATACTTAGCCTCCCTCTATAAGTCTTTTTTCGAGGCCGTCTCACCATCCGTCGTTCGGCGCTGTTTATATCGCCCGTAGTTGAAGGAGTGCAACATTTTCGATATGGTGAGTATGCGGGAACATATCCACTGCCCTGGCTTTCAAGGTCTCATATTTTTCAGAGAGCGCGTTCAAGTCGCGTGCCTGGGTCGCGGGGTTACAGCTGATATAAACGATTTTGGGCGGCGCGAGTTCCAGGAGCATACCGACGACATCGGGGTGCATACCGGCGCGGGGCGGATCGGTGACGAGCAAGTCCGGCCGCCCGTGCAGGCCTGCAAATTCCTGTGTCAGGATATTTTTGACGTCACCTGCGTAAAATAAGACGTTGTCAATCCCGTTTAGTTCGGCATTTTTTCTGGCATCTTCGACTGCTGCGCCGATTTCTTCTATTCCCACCGCCTGACGACAATATTTTGAAAGAAAAAGCGCGATACTGCCGATACCGGAATACAGATCATAAACATTTTCCTGCCCTTGCAAGGCCGCGAAATCCCTTGCGGTTTCGTAAAGCGCTTCCGCTTGCCGGGTATTTGTCTGGAAAAAAGATTTAGGCCCGATATGGAACCTTACCCCGCCCAGTATTTCTTCCACATATCCTGGGCCGTAATAAATGTGCATTTCCAGATCATGAACGGTATCGTTCTGCTTGAGGTTGACGCAATACAACAGCGTAGTGATCTGCGGGTTTTCTTCCAAAAGCGCATCCAGGAATGCTTTGATTTTACGGGGCTGGTCCTCCCCAAAGCTGACCAGGGCCATCACCTGGCCGAGCATAGTCGTACGGAGCATCAGGGTGCGCAGCAAACCCTTATGGGCTGGGGTATCGTAAAACGTCAATCCCTGGCGGATACCGATTTCCCGGGCAGTATTGCGGATTTGGTTGGAAGGACCAGCCTGTAGGTGACATTCCCGGATGTCAATGACTTTATCAAATCCGCCGGCAGGATGGAAACCGGCTACATTCGCAGCATTAGAGACCCCGGCAGCGATTTCGTCCCGTGTCAGCCAGCGTTTGCAGGAAAACGAAAATTCCAGCTTATTCCGGTAATACCGGGTTTCCGGGGCGCCAAGTATCGGGAGTTGGACCATCGGGCGGACTTTTCCAATGCGTTCCAGGGCCCCGCGCGCAACCATTTCTTTCTGTGCCAACTGGGCGGCATAGTCCAGATTTTGCCATTTGCAGCCGCCACAAGTCCCGAAGTGCTCACAGAAGGGGGTCGTGCGGGCTTCGGAAAATTTAACGAAGCGCTGTACCACGCCCTCGCAATATCCCTTCTTCTTTCTGATGACCATGACATCTGCGATGTCCCCGGGCACAGCACCGGAAACAAAAACCGTTTGCCCTTCGGGTGCCTTGCCTATACAACGCCCTTTATCGGCGATTTCCGTAAAAACAACCTCTGTGAGCACAAATACTTTATTTCTTCCCATACCTTAGCGGGTGAGCACGACAAAATCGCGCAATAATTGTTTGAGGAAAACGAGTGGGTCAGCAGGTCGTTCTGTAATGCCGAGCAAATCGGCCAGCCGGTCGCTAAGCGCTTTCAAAACCAGCAAATGTGCACGGTTGCTATGCGCCTGATACCTGGCAAGGGCATTTTTTACCGTTAACATATCCCGTTCGGATAGTTGCCCCGCTTGCGGATAAACGGGCGAATAGCTTTCCTGCGAATTGATGCCGAGAATATCCTCTAAATTAAAATTCAATATATTATGCCGCCTTACCACTACTGTATGGGCGCTCATGTCCCCCAACCGCTGATGGCGTTCCGTAGCACTGATCAACAAGGCAGACAGGATCCCGGCACAGGCGAGTGTCTCGACAAGGTGGAAAAACGTCCTGAGCAGGCAGTCCTGTGCCGAGGGTGCCCTTCCGTCCAGGCGGACTACCCGGATCCCCATGGCCTTTTTACCCCATGTTTGCCCCTGACCGTACATTTCTAAAAGGTAGTGATATCCCATAAACATTCCCAGGGGAAAGAAAAAGAATACAAGGCCGTAGCCAAACCCAAACTCGAGGACTGCATTCCCGAGCGATGTGGCGAGAAAGCAAAATAACAAGACCAGGTAAACCGCCGTTAAAGCAAGTAAATCAATAATAAATGCGAGCATCCTTTCCCGAAGGGAAGCTATTTCGTATTCAATTGCTACATTCTGGGGGGTCTGTACTTCGATTGTTCGCATTCATTTAAGAATAATGTACCGTTTTTTTTGTGCAAGTGCAAATATTTTCATAAAATGGGACATTTCCAACTTCATTGCCGTCAGTAATGCGCGAGACAGACTTCATAAACGATCATTCCCCTAAATGGCAGGATATCGAAGATGCCCTGAAAACTCCCCCCATAGAACCCGATGCCCTGAGGGACATGTTTGTCCAGGTCACCGACGACCTGTCCTATGCCCGTACGTTTTATCCCAACCGCTCAGTCAAGGTATATCTCAATGACCTGGCAAAGCGGCTTTTTTTGTATGTGTACGCACATAACATCACAAAATCAAAGCGCCCGCGGAGTTTCTGGGTGGAAGAACTGCCGCTGTTAATGTACGGCGCACGCCGCGATATGCTCATTGCTTTTCTGGTGTTTTGGGTTGCATTTACTGCGGGCGCATTGTCCTGTGCAATGGACCCAGATTTTCCGAAACTGATTTTGGGCGAAACCTATGTCAAAATGACAGAAGCCAATATCGCTGCCGGCGATCCCATGGCCGTTTACAAAAGTCGTGGGCAATTCGACATGGCGCTTGGTATTACTGCGAACAATCTCTATGTCGCTTTCCTATCTTTTATTTCCGGGATATTTTTTGCGATCGGCGCGCTCATGATTATGGTCAGTAACGGCATTATGGTTGGCGCTTTTCAATATTTTTTTGTGCAGCAGGGCTTGTTTCAGGAATCTTTCCTTACCATCTGGGTACACGGAACCCTCGAAATCTCGGCCATCATCATCGCCGGAGGGGCGGGTATTACGATGGGCCGGGGACTGGCCTTCCCGGGAACATATACCCGGCTACAGGCTTTCCAGCAATCCGCCCGCCGTGGCCTGAAAATATTTTTTGGCATCGTCCCGGTAATTATCCTCGCCGCCCTGTCCGAATCGTTTTTGACGAGGTACACCGATACCCCCGATGAGGTAAGGGGGGCGTTCATCTTCGCCTGCCTCACTTTTATCCTGGTCTATTTTTGGTGGTTTCCACGACACGTGGCTTCCCGCATCTCCTCCGACCAAAACAGGGATGCCGACCTCCTGGCCGAAATACCACAAGTTCTGGAACTGGAAAATATCAGGGGCGGGGAAGAAATTTTTCGGGACGTATTTACGATCATGCGGCATAAAATATCTCTGGTGTGTACTTTTGCCGGGTTCGCCACGGCCATATTCTGTTTTCCAGTCTTTTTGTTCAGTGGGTTACCCCCCCAGGAGCTTTTTTCGATGGAAAGCGGATTTCTTGCCAGCCTCGAGGCATTAGGGCAGTTCTATGTCCAGGATAAAGCCCCATGGGTCCCATGGCTCAACGTGCCGGTTATGGCATGGGTTTCGGCCAACCTGCTCCCCAGACTTATGGGCAGTCCCCGGCAAGCATTTTTGCCGGGAATGGCACCTGTTGTGAAAATGCTGCTGCCGGCAGGGTTCTTTATCCTGCTCCTGCAAAGCAAAATCGAATATGCAGGCCTGGTCATGCTGTTTTGTTTCCCCTGGTTACTCTGCTGGGCCTCGGTAATCGCCCTGGAAAAAGACCAGAAAAACCTCGGTACGCAAAGAACCTTCTCCCTGCTCCGCACAAATACCGTACGGGTATTACATGTGTTCCTCCTTCTTGTACTTTCGGCTGGATTATTTTTCTCCCTGCTCGATACCGCTTTGATCTGGGGGTTCCTCAACCTGACCGCCTGGGTAGTCCGCCTTGATCCGCAGGCTATGGAAGCGTTCTCTGCTGTTTTATTTGCTGCGCTCACCTACTTTTTCCACTATTTGGCATTCGGGTTTATCCTGGCCGGCTTTGGCCTGCTGCACTTCACGCTCAGAGAGATTTCCAGCGCGGATGGGTTGCGGAAAAAAATAGAAAACATTGGACAAAAACGCCTGCTGCGCGGGCTCGAACAGGAACTACCGCGATGAATAAGCTGTTTAAAACTGCCGCTACGGTCTCCGTACTGGCGCTGGTCGTATTTACTGCCCGGTTAATCGCACAACCACCGGCGGCAACCGGTGATGATGACCCCTACCTGCGCGAATCGTATCCCACGAGGCCGTTTCCCGATGCAGGTTGGGACAAAGCGACAAAGGGCCTGGGATATGCCCTCAAACCTGGAAAAACAACGCCCGGCCAAAGCCAGAAAGCGCAGAAAAAACCGCGTAAAACAGAAGAAAGCAGATGGACATCTTTTGCGGGCCTCATAGAAAAAATATTTGTGGGCCTGTCTGTCGGACTACTCCTTTTAGCGGGCATATTTATTATTTTACAACTGCGCAAAAGACACCTCAACGAGCCATTGCCCCAGGTTGCCGCGCACCTTTCGCCTGAAGAAGAGGCCTTACTTTTTCAACAAAGCCTACACGACCATCTCCTTGAAGCCGAACGCAGGAAGGACTTCGGTGCTGCCGTCCGGTTTCTTTACCTCAGGGTGTTGCAAACCCTGCAACGCGATGCCTGGATCGAGTGGAAAAAAGAGAAAACGAACCGAGAATATTGCACAGCGTTAAAACACGCCCCATTTTCCGGGGCTTTCCAATTGGCCACCAGGTACTTCGACCGGGCACGCTACGGCAATTATATTCCCGACGAGCGCCAATACCGCCACGAAATCGTCCCATTGTTCAACTCACTTTTGGAAGATATTGAAAAAAATCAACCAGGCCGTCTTTTAAAAAAATCAAAATCAAATGATTATGCATAGACGCCGCCTTGTCCCCCTTTTTGTCCTTTTACTGATTATCGTGGCAGCTGCGTTCTTTGTCCTCCAAAAAGGCAAATCCTATTCCTGGCAGGAAAACTATCTGGAACGCAACAAGGGGCCTTATGGGCTATCTGCGCTTTTCCGGCTCATGCAATCTTACTTTGAGGGGGAACCGCTCAAATTGATGCGGAACGGAATCCGGGAAGAATTGCCTTCAAGGCCTGAAAGTCCTGCCAACTATTTACTGATCGGGGAAGAAGTCCGATGGGATACATTCGAAATGAACACCCTGTTGCGCTTTGTACGCAATGGAAACCGGGCAATGATTGTTGCCCAGCGGTTACCCGCTGAATTTTTTACCCTCCTCTACCCCCATACCTGCAGCGGGAAAGCCCTGCTGGAATTCTCTGATACCCGGGACACGGCAGCCAGATTTAACCTGGTCCATCCCAGTCTAAAATTAGACGCCGATTTCAGGATGCCTTTTGTTTTCCCGCATCCCGCCAATCAACCCAGACCGGTGTACGCATGGCATTTTATCGCCAGGGAATATTTTTGTGCGGGCAAGTACAGCCTGACCCCGCTTGGTACATTAAACAGCGAACAAATCAACTTTGCCCGTATCCGTTATGGAAAGGGATGGGTCTATTTACATACCAACCCCATTTTATTCACAAATTTGGCCTTGTTACAGCCATACGGCAGGGATTATGTGGAACGGGTACTATCGCATCTGCCCCCAGGCCCCGTTTTTTGGGATGTCATCAGTAAAAACCCCGAAAGGCCGTTGCCACAGGAAACACCCACGATGTCAGAAAGACGTCTTGCCGGCAGAGGACCATTAGACTATATCCTGAGTCAGCCCTCCCTGGCGATTGCATGGTACCTGCTCCTGATCACCGGGCTGCTTTTCCTGATTTTTCGGACTAAGCGCCGGCAGCCCCCGATTCCCGTCCTGCCCGCCAACCGTAACCTCTCACTCGATTTTGTCCGGGTCATCGGCCGGATGAATTTCTCACAACGCTATCACAAAAAGATCGCCCGGCAGCAAATGAAGTATTTCCTCCAGTACTTGCGCGACCGCTTCATGATTGATACGCGCGATCCCGGAGCCGAAATGGCCGCATCCCTGAGTAAAAAAATACAGGTTGATGAGGAAAAAATACTTTCGCTATTGCAATTTTACCAGAACATTGAGCGGGGTTCCATCGTTACGGACAACAGCCTGATGGAATTCCACGAACGCCTCCATGAAATTTACCAGCTTTCTAAATACTACAGCGCCAATAACTATGGAAAAAGATCATCCAGCCAACCAGCACCCTGACGAACTGCCTGGGACGGAGAACCCCACGGCCGAAGGATCCGAAGTCCCGCGCCAGCCCCTGGACCTTTCCCACCTCAAATCATCGGTGGACAGCATCAAAGGGGAGATCTCCAAAGTGATCGTCGGCCAGGAGAACTTCATAGAGTTACTACTTGCCGCCCTCTTTACCGGCGGGCATGCACTCGTCGAAGGAGTGCCTGGAATTGCGAAAACCCTCACGGCAAAGCTCCTCGCACAAACGCTTGACATTGATTTTTCCCGCATACAATTCACACCCGACCTGATGCCAAGCGATGTGGTCGGTACGAATGTATTCAACCCCAAAACCTCCGAATTCTCCTTTAATCCAGGCCCGATATTCGCCAATATCGTCCTTATTGACGAAATCAACCGCTCGCCCGCCAAAACCCAGGCAGCGCTTTTCGAGGTGATGGAAGAAGTGCAGGTCACCATTGACGGGCGTACCTATCCGATGGACTTCCCCTTCTTCGTAGTCGCTACCCAAAACCCAATCGAACAGGAAGGCACTTACAAATTGCCCGAAGCCCAGTTGGACAGGTTCCTGATGAAAATCGAAGTCGTTTACCCTAACCTGGAAGAAGAAAAAGAAATCTTGCTGCGGTTTCAAAATGATTTCGGCCTCTCCCTACGAAAACAGGTGCTGAGGGTCTTAGGGCCCGCCGAACTCGCACACTGCCGAGAATTGATCGAACAAGTCCATCTCTCTGTGCCCCTGATCGAATATATCGCAGCCATCGTCCACCGCACCCGCTCACATGGCGATGTTTACCTCGGTGCCTCCCCCCGCGCATCGCTGGCAATACTCAAAACATCTAAAGCCCTTGCTGCAATGCAAGGCCGGGACTTTGTCGTACCGGAAGATATCCAAACCGTGGCATACCCGGTGTTGATCCATCGCATTATCCTCCAGCCCGAACGGGAAATCGAAGGCCATGAACCCCGCGATGTGATCAGGGATATTCTGGAAAAACTGGAAGTGCCAAGATGAGCCCCGCAACGGATATCTTCTGCCGCACAGTGGCAGAAAACGATCAAACTCCCAGCGCATCTGCTTAACATTCCTCACCACCATTTTCTTTTATGGAGCACATACCTTTCGAAAACGCCAAGGCTTTCGCACTCAAAATGGATCGGGAAGATCCGTTGAGGGCATTTCGCGATGAATACTTCTTCCCCCAGTTCAAGGGAAAGAATGCCCTCTATTTCTGTGGCAATTCCCTTGGCCTGCAGCCCAAAGGGGCACAGGAGGCCGTGACCTCAGAACTCCTGCGCTGGCGCGAGCTGGGTGTCGAAGGGCATTTTGAGGGGGAAATACCCTGGACGGAGTTCCACAAATCTCTTACTGCTGCATCCGCCCATATAGTGGGCGCACTCGGGGACGAAGTCATCGTCATGAATACCCTCACGGTCAACCTCCATCTCATGATGGTAAGTTTTTATCGCCCATCCGGACCACGCTATAAAATTCTTATGGAGGCCGGGGCTTTCCCCTCTGATCAGTACGCAGTGGAAAGCCAGGTCAGATGGCATGGCTTTGACCCCGCTGAAGCCATCATAGAAGTTGCCCCCAGGGCAGGGGAAGATTTGTTGCACACCGAAGATATCCTCGCGGCAATCGCCGCCAATGCGGAAAATATCGCCCTGGTATTGTTCGGTGGGGTGAATTACTATACCGGACAGGCATACGATATAGCGGAAATTACCAAAGCTGCACATGCTGCAGGGGCAATTGCAGGTTTTGATCTCGCCCATGCGGCGGGGAATATACCCCTCCATCTCCACGACTGGGGGGCCGACTTTGCCGTTTGGTGCACCTATAAGTACATGAATTCTGGCCCGGGCGCCCTGAGTGGCGCCTTCATCCACCGGCGACATGGCAACAACAAGGAGCTTCCACGCTTCGCAGGCTGGTGGGGCCACGATGAGGGCCGCAGGTTCCTGATGGAAAAAGGATTTGTCCCTATTCCCGGTGCCCCAGGCTGGCAGTTGAGCAATGCCCCTATCCTGTCTTTTGCCCCTATGCGCATCAGCCATGAACATTTCCTGAAAGCAGGCATGGAAGCCATCCGGGCAAAAAGCCTGCTGCTCACCGGCTACCTGGAATTCCTCATCGGCGAAATAAATGCAGAACAATCCAAGTTTCGCATGATTAGCCCTGCCGACCCTCAACAGCGGGGGGCACAGCTCTCTTTGCTCACAGGCCCCCAGGGAAAAGAACTCTTCACCTATCTTACCAATCATGGTGTCATCTGCGACTGGCGGGCGCATCAGTTGCCAGGCGCGGAACAGGAAAACGGTAAAGCCGGCGTCATAAGGCTTGCCCCTGCCCCATTATACAACAGCTTTGAAGATGTTTACCTGCTTGCCCAGCTTATCCGAAACTTTTGAGCGTATAGGGTTGCACAAAAAGTAATTTCTTCGCCCCGGCACAAAATATCATTCTGCTTTTCGTAACAGCAAAAGGTTTTTCACAGGATGTGCCACTCAAAATTGTTCTTATATTTGTGCCCTGCGTCAAATTAAAAATACAACCATCACTCCTGTTTAACCAAAAATAGTAGCATGAAACCACTCTGGGGCATTGATATGGGAGGCACAAAACTCGAAGGTGTGATCTTAGAGAGCAAGGAAAACCCCAAAGTACTTACGCGCCTGCGGGTACCTACGGAAAAAGAAAAAGGTTACGACCACATCATTCATCAGATCGGCCTCCTCGTTGATCAAATGAAAACAGCCTCAGGGCTCGTCCCCGAAATAATCGGCATGGGGCATCCCGGAGCTTTAGACCCCCAGACACAAACCATGAAAAATAGCAATACCACTGCAGTGAACGGACGCCATTTCAAACGCGACCTGGAAGCTGCGCTCGGCATTCCCATGGAACTTGCAAACGACGCCAACTGCTTCGCTATGGCAGAAGCCGGTATGGGCGCAGTCCGCACCCATGCCCCCAATGCGAGAATGGTCTTCGGCGTAATCATGGGCACGGGCGTCGGGGGCGGGATCGTCTTTGATGGAAAGGTCTGGAACGGCCACCAGGGCATTGGCGGTGAATGGGGACACAGCTTCCTCGATGATTCGGGGGGAAAATGCTATTGTGGGAAAACCGGATGCGTAGAAACTTTATTATCCGGCCCCGCCTGCGAACGATATTATGAAAAAATTACCGGCCAGAAATGTTCTCTCCCGGAAATCTCGCGCCGTTATGATGCAGGGGAACCCGCTGCGATCGAAACGCTGGACCGACTGATGCACTTTTTTGGAAAAGGGATTGCCAACATTATCAATATTCTCGACCCCAATGTCATCGTCCTCGGCGGTGGGGTAGGGAATATTGATCTCCTCTACTCCAAAGGGGTCGAAAAAGCCCGCGAGTTCGTCTTTAATGTGCGCCTGGATACCTTGTTCCTGAAACCACAGCTTGGCGATAGCGCCGGCGTGTTTGGGGCAGCTTTCCTGGTTGCATAGAGGAGGACGCTGTCTCGTAAGTAGTCCGCCGCCCACAGCGACAGAATTTTATATGGAAATCACTACTTGACGCGAAGCGCCGAAAAGCGACTTATGAGACAGCCTCTTTCCAAACAAAATAATTGCAAAAAACTCCCGCCGGACACAACCTTTTTATAAAAAATTCGTCTTCTTTTAAGTTGGACTTCTGTGCGAAAGGAAGGGAAAAAAGAAAGGCTGCATACCGTTCTGCCCAATCAGCCGTAAGATACGCACCCTTCCCTTTCTTGAAAAAAAGTGAAAGAATCGAGTTTTTTCATACTAATCCGATACGGGTTGCCGGCATTTCGTTCGCACGGCAACCTTTTTTTGTATAACAGACTCGCGGCAGGGAAAATCATCGGAGCGCCCAAAAGGCCTTCTCACCGACCCCCTGCTAACGAATACAATCAAAAATAGGCCGTTTTTTGAAATTAAAAAACTTTTTTTGGCATTTGGATTTCAAAACAGCTTTTTATGTGCGCCCAAAGCCTATGCCTTACCATCCAGGAAGAAAGTTCAACCCAAAGGCCCCCTGACCATTTTTCACCAGTGGCACCGCATAAAATGGCTCCAAAACAAGGGCGCCAAAAAGATTGACCCGCAAAGAAGCCCCCGCACTGAACAGCGCTTTTACCGGGGCAAAACCCGAATCGTTGTTGTTACTGCTGAACTGCGCAAAATCAAACCATGCGACCCCGCCATCTATGAAAAAATTAAGGTCGGAGAGCAGGAAATTCGTGGGTATTGCAGCTAATTGCTTTGGTCCGGTAAAAGGTATACGTATCTCCGCATTGCCTAATAAAATACTGCTTCCAAAAAGGTTGTCTTCTGCAATATCGCCCTGCACCAGCAGATTATCCGTTACATCGGAGTTGAACCCCCGTACAAACCAGGGGCTGCCCAGGTACATCGGAAAAAGCCTGCGGCCATCGCGGCCATAGCGGCCGTAATGCAATAGCCTCCCCGCAAATGCCACAGGCTTCAGGAAACGATACGCGCGCAGATCGGCAGTTGCCGCAAGAAAAGAAAATTCGCCAAAATACTGCCGCGCCTCAATCCGGTAGCGGTGCCCATTGAGCGGAGCCGTCATGCCAAAAAACGAGTTGTCCCCCACCGCAGCGACTCCTCCGCTCCAAAGGGTGAAACCCTCCGGCGCCGGAAGGCGCTCCCGGTCCCGAAATACCAATTGGCCAAAACTATCGTAGTAGTTGCTCTCCCGTATGCGCGACTCGCCAAATAGCGTGAAATCCATATCGGCTTCAAAACGGAAAGTGCTGGAAAGTGGTAACTGGGAGAAAATGCCGACCCTGTCCTGGAATACCCGCTGGGTCTGGAATGTCCAGCGCTCAAAAAGGATATTTTTGGGACAATTCCTGCAGGAGGCGGGCAGTGTGTCGAAACCTATCCCCTCAATGGAGAAGTTGCGGAAGGGAATGTGCGAAATAGATGCTCCGTAATGTAGCTTTTTCTTCCGGTTCAGATACGCCAGGGAACCTCCAAAATCCTGAATCTCCCCGTTCATCGCCAGGCTCACAAAAAACTGGTTGTTGCCCAGGATATCGCTAAAAAGCATATCTACTGCACCCGCAAGCCCGGTAGTCGTGCCGATTGTATTGCTGGTGCCCACGCCCAGGCCTCCACCGCCTCCGATATAATCCAGTTTAAATTTGGCTTTGTAAGGGACTTCCTGCGACATATTATAGGAAGCAATGAGGTTTTCCGTTATGCCGCGCAACTGCGCATCTACAATACTGGGGGCAAGACGGTTTAGCCGGGGAAGATAGGCAGCTTCGTAATTGACTTCTGATGCGCTTACTTCCTTGTCGAGCCAGTCCTTGTCATCGGCACGGAAAATACTGTACCCACGCTTGTTGTACAAGGTGTACAATACCCGGTCGCGCTTCCGGTCAATACTTATCGCCGGGGAATACTGTGAGATCCCACTGATACCCGTCGGAAGTTCTGTGAGCTGAAAGGTCTTTTTGGAAGCTGTTTCATAGCGGTACAAATTGCGGTAGCCATCCCGGTTCGACAGGAAAATGATATTCCCGGAATTATCGAAAAGGGGGTTCAAATTATCCGCGCCGGGAAAAATATCGAGGTGCTCGATAAAGCGCGTATTGACATCCATGATGGCAAGGTTATAGGTCAGCTTGCCAAAAGTACGCCCTTTTTCAAACGACAATTGATCCGATGAAAAAAGAATAGTTTGGCCGTCTTCTGACCAGGTAGCATGCAGTTCAGAATACAAATCGTTGGTAAGGCGGGTGAGTTTTTTGGAGCGCAGGTCATAAAGAAAAAGGTCTGTCTGCCCATCCAACATACCCGAAAGCAGGATCTGATCCCCTTTAGGCGACCAGCTCGGGTTATGGAAAGCCGGCAAGTCCTTGATCGGCGTTTCTTCCAGGGATTTGCCCGTGAGGGGGTCCTTAATGATGAGGATATTCTGCCCTTTACTGAAGCCGACAATGGCCACACGCCTGCTATCGGGCGACCACGAACCGGAAGATTCGATAAAATCGAAAAAATCAATATCGCCCGAGCGTGCCGTAGAAGCGACGGTCTTAATGATTTTTCCGGTATTGGCATCTGCCAGAAAGATATCCGTCGAAAACAGGTTTTTCTCCGACAAGAATAACACATAACGTCCATTGGGGCTGATAGACGGGCCAATATTCATCTGCCCGCCGTCTTTTTCATCCAGTATGGCTTTTCCATACGTGTTTTTTCCCTTGCCCTCTACAAAGGGCTGGAACTGCCGCTTGAGCGCTTCCTTCCAAAGTTTGGTAAGGTCGTCTTTTTTCATTCCAAGGGCGGCCACTACCGCATTGTCCAGCCCATATAAATACACGGCCCGAAAAAAGGGCTCGATCACCTCGTCCCCTTTCAGGCCCGTGAGGAACGCCCAAAAGGCATGCCCATACCGGTAGGGAAAATATTTTGGATTGTTCATCTGTTCAACCGTAGGCACGTCGTCGTTGAGGACTGCATCCCGCATCCACATCGCCGTATGCGCATCTACACTGCCAATAGACATATACTCGGCCATCCCCTCGACAACCCAGAGGGGAAGGTTGCCAAGGTTCTGCATAGAACTGGAATCCCCGCCCAGAATAGCATTGAACTGAAATGCATGTACCATCTCATGGCCCAGAACCTGGATCGTAGCCTGGTTGGAAACGTTCACCGGCATTATCACCCGGTTCTTAAAGGCCTCGGTCACGCCACCTGTCCCTACGCCCACCTGCCCGCTGATCGTGTTCGTCTGTTGAAAATCGGGGTGGTCATTATAAAAAATCAGGGGGTTTTTTCCCGGAATGGTGTCGTTGAGAATGGTTTGATGAAACCGGTACCACATCTCCGCAGCCCCCGATAACTCGTTACGCCGCTGGGGGTTCCTGATATAGGCGTACATCTCAAAGTTCTGGGTTTGATAGACCTTGAAATCAATTGCTTCGTAAATTGGCTTATTGCGCCCAAAATATTGCGCCTGTGAGGTATTGACAGCCACAGCGAGCAACGCCGTTGCAGCTATGCAGCGAATGGTTTTTTTCATAGCAAAGCGCTTTATGGTTTTAATTTTCCACCGAATCGAATAACGCTATATTATTCATTCAACAGTTAAGACGATTTTTTAGATATTTAGATTTGTAAAAAAGTGCTTTTTAATTCGAAAAAAATGAAAATTAGCCGTTTGTTGAAATTTTCCTCGCCGCTTACCCGGAAATCATCCTGTTTTTTCTAATCTGCTAACCATTGATGCCATCAAAATATGCTTCGTTTAATTTGTACAGGAATTTTTTGTGCCCTTTGCTTCCTTGACCTTACGGCACAGGTTGCCCCCTTCGAAAGCGGCATCAACCGTTCTTCGACCTATGAAGAGGCCATTGCCTTTTATCAGGAACTGGCCCGCCGGCACAGGCGCCATTTTCGGCTGGAAACACACGGTACCACCGATGCCGGCCATCCCCTGCACCTTGGAATCCTGTCTGCAGATGGGACGTTTACTCCCGAAACAGCGCAGAAACACTCCAAATGTCTGGTATTTATTAACAATGCGATCCATCCTGGAGAGCCGGACGGCGTGGATGCCAGCATGCTGTTGCTGCGCGACATCCTCAATGATCCTTCCACCCTGCAAAGCCTGCGCAACGTTACCCTGCTCGTAGTCCCTTTTTACAATATCGGGGGCGGTCTTAACCGAAGTTCCTACAGCCGGGCCAATCAAAATGGCCCGGAGGCCTACGGATTCCGTGGGAATGCCCGAAATCTGGACCTGAACCGCGATTTCATCAAGTGCGACTCCCGAAATGCCCAGACCTTTAACCGGCTCTATTCCCGCTGGAGGCCCCATGTGTTTATTGATACCCACGTTTCTAACGGCGCCGACTATCCCTACGTCATGACCCTGATCGCGACCCAGCGGCATAAATTGCAGGCCAATCTGTCAAAATTCCTCAACGACCGTATGCTGCCCTTTCTCTACCAGGGGATGAAAAATGCCGGGTGGGAAATGACGCCATACGTCAACGTCGGCCGAAGCCCCGAAGACGGCATCAATGGGTTTCTGGATTTGCCGAGGTATTCATCAGGGTATGCGGCACTGCACAACGCACTTTCCTTCATGCCGGAAGCGCACATGCTGAAACCCTTCCCCGAGCGGGTGAAAGCAATGTATGCTTTACTCCGTCTTTTCATAGCGTTTTCCTCCCAAAATGCCGGGGAAATCCACAATGTACGGGAAGAGGCGGATAAGGCTACGGCCACGCAAGACAGCTTTGCACTGAACTGGCAGTTGGACCGCTCGCGTTTTGATTCCCTCCTTTTCCGGGGATACGCCGCCCGAACCAAAGCCAGCGAAGTTTCCGGGCTCGATCGGATGTATTACGACCACTCGGCCCCCTGGGAAAAACAAATCCGGTATTACAACTATTTCCTGCCTTCCCTTACCGTCAAGCGCCCGCTGGCCTATATCGTCCCCCAAGCCTGGGCAGAGGTAATCGAACGGCTCCAGTGGAATGGCGTGCGTATGCAGCGCCTGACCCACGACGTCGAGGTAGAAGCGGATTTTTATTACCTCCGCAAATTCCAGACCCCGAACGAACCCTATGAAGGCCACTATCCCCACAGCCGTACAGAAGTGGAAACCCGCAGAATAACCCGTATTTTCCGTGCCGGCGATTACGTCATCCCCGTTGACCAACCCGTCAACCGATATATCGTGGAAACCCTGGAACCTCAGGCTCCTGATGCCTTTTTTTCGTGGAACTTCTTCGATAGCGCCCTCGATCAGAAAGAACACTATTCCAGCTATATTTTCGAAGACCTGGCTGCCGAATATCTGCGCGAAAACCCCTCGCTGCGCGCCCTACTCGAAAAGGAAAAAGCCCAAAATCCTGAACTTGCCAAATCTGCCCGTGCCCAACTCGATTTCATCTATAAAAACTCCCCCTACTACGAAAGTACCCATCAACTTTACCCGGTAGCCAAAATATTCGACCCAACAACCCGGAACAAGCTGCTGAACTATTAGATTTGTTTCGACAGGGTTCTCATTCGGTAAAATCCCATCTTTGCTGTATCGCCGCAGGCAGCTCGTGAGCAAGGTACCGCCTACGGCGGCAAAAGACTTTTTGCACAACCCCCTATGACTTTTTGTAAAACCTCAAAATCCATTGCGGCGAAGCCACGGATACCGGCGGAAATAGATATGTACGATTTATGTTACTTCTTTAGCAAAATTTAAACCAAAATGAGATTACAAGGAAAAGTGGCTATCATAACAGGAGGTGCCAACGGTATTGGAAAAGCGACAGCAGCGCGCTTTCTGCAAGAAGGCGCACGCGTCGCCATTTGGGACATCAATGAGGTAGCCGGCAAAGCCATCGCAACAACATGGGCTGCACAAGGAGCATCCTGTAAATTTTACCGCACAGACACGGCCAACCTGGAGGGCGTAACCGAAACGGCCGAAGCCGTCGCCCGGGATTTTGGACAGATTGATATCCTGGTCAACAATGCAGGGATTACCCGGGATGCCTCCATGAAAAAAATGACATCTGCACAGTGGCAGCAGGTCATTGATGTGAACCTCACCGGCGTATTCAACTGTACCAAAGCCGTCTCACCGTTTATGCTGGAACGCGGCTATGGGCGAATCCTCAATGCCAGTTCGGTTGTCGGGATTTATGGAAATTTCGGACAGACCAACTACGTCGCCGCAAAAGCCGGAGTCATCGGGATGACCAAAGTATGGGCCCGCGAATTCGGACGCAAGGGGGTTACCGTTAATGCCGTAGCGCCCGGGTTTATCCAGACTGAAATGGTAAATACTATTCCCGAAGAATACCTCGCCCAACTCGGCGAACGCACGCCCCTTGGCCGCATGGGTACTCCCGAAGACATTGCCAATGCGTACCTCTTCCTCGCTTCTGATGAGGCCGGTTTTATTACCGGGATAACCCTCAGCGTGGACGGAGGGCTAATCATTTAGGGCAATTTCCTGCATAAAACAAAAAATAGCCCACATTTATGCCTCTCCTACCTCCCTCAGAAAGGCAAAAGGGCTTTTTTTAGGTTTTTTTTACCTCAGCCCTTGGGGGCCGCACATTACGGTTACCTGGCCATTCGCGGTCAGACACCTGGCTACCTCTTTTACGGCAATAACCTGGCGCGCCACTCCTCAGGGCAGGGCGATACCAGGAAGCCTTGGTAACGATGCGTGGCGCGATTGGTGAAATCCGCGAAGCCAAGAATTCCTACACCAAAATCGGATTCGTTGTTTTTTATGCTAAATCTCTTATTTTCAATTATATGCACCGAAATACAGAAAATTGTGCGGAAACTTTTCTGAAAACATTTGAAAAGGAAATTTTACAGTATAGCTGGCATACTTTTTTTCGCGGTCTGTCTGGAAACCCTCATATAACAGCAGAAATTTCCAAAAATTTTAAAAATCGCTGAAAAATACCGTCTTTTGGATTGTGAAAAACGCTACGAAAGCAGGGCAGATTATATCACGGCCATTTTGTGGTATGCTTCCGTTGCGCAGTACAAGGAAAGGCAAATTGACCGGGGCGCGGTAAGGTAGCGGTTCGAAGGGTTTTTATCTGAATACAGGCAGGAACCATACCGCCCAAAAGTTTCGGAATTATTGACCGGGCTCCAGCCACTTATCCCGGAAACAGTCAATTATTTATCCTTTACACCGGCAAATTAAACGGCAGATGTTACTCGTGTTTATTGGATGTTATCTCCTGGCAACCATTGCTATTGGCTGGTGGGCCGCGCGAAAGGTCAAATCCACCGCTGATTTTGTAGTTGCGGGGCGCAACCTTCCTACGGTTATCGCAGCTTCGGCACTTTTCGCTACCTGGTTCGGATCTGAAACGGTAATGGGCGCCTCATCGGAATTTGTGGAAAACGGATTGATCGGGGTGATCGAAGACCCTTTTGGTGCGGCGCTCTGCCTGTTTTTATTGGGATTTTTTTTTGCGCGCCCGCTCTATCGCCTCAATATTTTTACTTTCAACGACTTTTTCAGGCAGAGGTTCAGCCGGCTTGCAGAGATTACTTCTGCTATTTTCATGATTCCATCTTATTTTGGGTGGGTAGCCGCACAGTTGGTGGCATTGGCAATCGTGATGAACACCCTCGCGGGTTTGCCCCTGATCTATGGGATTATCCTTTGTACGTTGGTCGTATTGCTCTATACCTATATTGGCGGGATGTGGGCGGTTTCCATTACAGACTTTGTACAAACCATCATGATCCTGATCGGTTTATTGACGCTGGCAGCAGTGCTCACCGTACGCGTGGGGGGCTTTAAACCGGTATTTGACAAAGTGCCCGAAGATTTCTTTCGGTTCTTTCCGGAACGGGGCTTTTATCCCTGGGTAAATTACATCGCGGCATGGATTACCATTGGTCTGGGCTCTATTCCCCAGCAAGACGTTTTCCAGCGTGTCATGGCGGCACGGAACGAACGTACTGCCGTCCGTTCAGCCTATCTTTCTTCTTTTTTATATTTGACGATCGCCTTTATCCCGCTGTTTATCGGCCTAGTCGGAAAAGTGCTGTACCCTGAGCTTACCGAAGGGGATGCGCAGATGGTGATCCCGCGCATGGTACAGCTCCATGGCGGCCTGCTGTTGCAAATCCTATTTTTCGGAGCGCTGCTCTCGGCAATCCTGAGCACAACCTCCGGCGGCATCCTCGCACCGGCAACCGTACTCGGGGAAAACCTCATCCGTCCTTTGCTCAAAAACCCAACAGACCGGCAGATGCTGAAAATCATGCGGGCAGGCGTTGTGATCGTGGCGATATGCTCAGCGATTATGGCCACGCTGCAGCGCAATATTTACGAGCTGGTGGGCCAGTCGTCCGCCCTTAGCCTGGTATGCCTTTTTGTGCCCATGACAGCGGGCTTGTACTGGAAGAAAGCCTCCAATATTGGCGCAGTCTTGTCCATCTTTGTCGGGTTGATCACCTGGGTCCTGACGGAGTGGGTCTTCCCCGGAAAAATCCCCAGCCTGATCTATGGCTTTGTTTGCTCCATCGCCGCCATGTTGATCGGAAGCTGGCTATTCCCGGATAATTCCTACCAGCGCTTCCAGTTGGAAAATGCCTACCTGCACCAATCGGGCAAATCCCCCCTGGATATGGACGAAGCGGAAGCGGCAGCAAAGGGGCAAATAGATTGACCGATTTGCCCCGCTGTTGTCTGCCTGCAACGACTCCCATCCGACAACCCCGTTCATTCGAAAAGTACCCCTTGAGGGTCTTCAGGGAACAGGCGGAACGACTTCCGGTGTAGGTCAGACGGCCCGAACCGTGCAACCGCACTGCGGTGCGCAGGCGTGGGGTAGCCTTTATTTTGGCCCCAACCATATTCCGGATATTCCGCCGCAACGCTTTGCATCCAGGCATCGCGCGCCGTCTTGGCCAGTATTGAAGCCGCGGCTATCGAAGAAAAACGCCCATCTCCTTTTACCATACAAAAATGCGGCACGCCTGAATATGGCTTAAACCGGTTACCGTCTATCAAAAGTATTTCAGGCTTGATCGGTAAGGCCGCAATCGCCCGGTGCATCGCCAGGAAAGAAGCGTTCAGGATGTTGAGGGTATCAATTTCTTCAACATCCGCCTGTGCTACCGCCCAGGCAAGCGCGCTTTCGCGGATAATATCTGCAGCCGCTGTCCGTTGCGGCATACTCAATTTTTTGGAGTCTTGTATCCGCTCATGTACGAACCCCTCCGGAAGAACGACCGCAGCCGCAAAAACAGGCCCGGCAAGGCAACCACGGCCCGCCTCATCGCATCCTGCCTCTACTTTTCCCGGAAGGTAAAATCCCTGCAACATTTTACTTTTTGTATCAAAATTAGTAGTGAATTATACTTTTATATGTATTTTTCCGAAAAATAATCCGCTGTGAATAAAAGCATCACCTTCAAGATTAAGCTCGATTATATCAAACCAGCTATCTGGAGAGTCTTTAAAGTCAACGAAACCGAAGATTTGTTCTCCCTGCACCAAATCATTCAGGTCGTAATGGGTTGGGAAAATGCCCACCTTTTTGAATTTACTTGCCAAAACCGCAGGATCGGCCTCATCCACGATGATGACGAGCCCTGGGGCGTCGATGAAGAAGTTGAGGATTCCGAGTCTGTTACCCTGAAAGACCTCGACCTGAAAATCAATGATAAACTGATGTATGTGTACGACTTCGGCGATGATTGGATACACCAGCTTCAGGTACTTGAAATCTCGACAGAAGAACTGGATAAGCCTGTATGCCTGAAAGGTGAGCGGAGCTGCCCGCCGGAAGACTGTGGGGGGCCGCATGGCTATATGCACCTGCTCAGCGTCCTCAAAAACCCCAATTCCCCGGAGTACGCTGAAATAATCGAATGGATCGGAGATGATTTTGACCCGGAACTATTCGACCTTGCGGAAACCAACGAACTCCTCGAGGAATTTGAGGACTGGAGGGATTCTATGGAATCAGATGATCTCGAGGGTCTCTAAAAGCCCTTCTACCGCATCAAAAGATTTGAAACCTGGTTTCTCCTCATCACCACCCTGTAGGCAAAACCCCTCAGGCCGGACTTTGTCGGCGATTTGCCGAAGGGATGCCGGGCTGAAATCCATGGAAAGGAGTACGGGGTAATCTGCACACAGCTGCCTTAAAGCCAGTGCGCCCAATGGATGCTCCTGCCCAATATCGTCCCAGTAGATCCCGTTCTTTAAAAAATCAAGGACGAAAAAGGAAGCAAATGGGCTCCACTGGTTCATGGCCGCCCGGACTTCTGTCAAATCTGTTTCCGTATCTGCTACTACCTCGACGATAAGTGGGGTCTGCTTGGGTAGCCGCCTTATAATCTGAGGATCTGCAAACATACTTACCATGGCCGCATCCAGGTCTATGATCCCGCTGGCCAAAGCCACTTCCTCCGGAGTGGAGAGGCCAAACAAGCCTGCAATGGAAGGCCCGGCAACCCACTCCCGGATGGCCGCCGCTTTCGCAGGAGGAATATACTGCGCGCTGCCCGTATCAAAATTAAAACCCAACCAATCCACTTCCCATGAAGCAAAAAAACGGGCATCGGTCAAATTGCCGATCCCCATGGCCATAATCCTGAAATTCCGCATCTTAACAAGTGATTTCTTGTATCTATTTACCAAGGGTATCCGCGTTGTGTAAAAAGGTTTTTACACAACCCCATTATTTTCCGGGGCAACGACCTGCTAAATAGATACGATTTCTTTAGCCTTGTTTCGATGGGTGTATTATGCGAAAAACAGCTATTTTTAGACCCTGACCGACCACCGCAACAAGTCTTTTGTACAAATGTAATAAATACATGCCGGAACCTACCTATTACGATTCCGTTTATGCGGTGGTACGGGAAATCCCGAAAGGGCGCGTGAGTACTTATGGCGCCATCGCCGATTTCCTGGCGCTCGGCTCTGCCAGAATGGTCGGATGGGCGCTGCACCAATCGCTCCGGTCGGAGGATATCCCTGCCCACCGGGTCGTCAACCGAAAAGGCCAGCTCAGCGGAAGGAACCATTTCGCGCATCCCGGCCTCATGCAGGCTTTGCTGGAAAGCGAAGGCGTGGAAATCCAGGATAACACCGTCTGCGCGTTCAAACGCTTGTTCTGGCATCCCGCAAGTCTTTCAGACATTGTTATATGAAATTTATTAACTTAAAAACCAATTGATTATGCGTTCTGTTTTCTTGTTTTGTATCCTGCTGCCCTTATTCGCCCCGGCTTATGCCCAATCGTCAGGTGCCGGGGTCCTCGGCGTATGGAAAACGATTGATGATGAAACTGGCGAGGCTAAATCCCACGTCGAATTATACCAAAAGGGAGGTAAAGTCCATGGAAAAATCGTCCAGCTGTTGCGCAAGCCCGCCGATACAGTCTGTGAAAAATGTAAAGGCGACAAACAAAACAAACCGCTGGTGGGCATGGTCATCGTTGACAACCTTAGCAATGATGGAACCGTATGGGAAGGAGGGAATATCCTGGACCCCGAGACGGGTAGCATTTATGGTTGCAGCATCTGGCTGGAAGATGGAAATCTTCGCGTTCGGGGTAAACACTGGTCGGGGTTGTTCCGTACACAGACCTGGTACCGCGTTCGGTGATTTTAATCCCGCAGAAGGATCATCAGGTACTTCATGCCATGGTCTTTCTCTGCATTTTTTCCGGAAAAAAAATAAAAACAGCGGCAATATTTGGAAAAGTGTTAAAGTTTTTGTGATATACAATAAACAACAGTTCGGAAAAGTTATGGAAGTGTAACAATTCGGGAATAAACGGCAGGTTTGCTGGTGAAAGTGGCGCTTTTCAATGGATTTCCGCGTTTTCCCCCGGAATAAATACAATAGACTTGTTGCGCTGGGTAATCTTGATGGACAAATAAGCTATTTTCGACAAGCAAGGCTTTTGAGGACGTGTAGCCTTCTGGCTAAGCGCCCTAAAAAGCGCAGGATGTGCGAAAAACATTCTTTTACCCCATCAGCAGCCCAGCGCAACAAGTCAAGTCATCATTCAATAAAACTTATCCGATGCACCAAACTTGTACACCTGATTTATTTGTCAAATGGCTTTATGGCGAGCTGACCCCCGAGGAAGCAAGAGAAGCCAAAGCGATCATCCAGCATGACGTGCTGATGCGCGAAGAATTTCAGGCGCTCCAGAAAGCATACCGGATGCTGCCCAAAGCTACGTTCAGTGCTTCACCCAAAACTATTGAAGCGGTTTTACGATACAGCAAACAATCCCGGGGTCAAAATACCTGAAAAGCCCTTAGCAGGCTGAGGTATCTTGTTGCGACGGTTTGGCGTGGTGGAAAATGCGGCATGTTCAGCCCGTGATCCTTCCACCGCAGCAAGCCGGTTACATCGAAATACTTCCTTGCCGAAATGCTGTTGAGCCAATGATGGCATTTATCACATAGGGAATTCCCCTGTCCATGCTCTCGATAGCGTTCGCAAGGGCGGATTCGAATGCTTCCAGGGTCTCTACCCGCTCGCCTGCTGCCCCAAAGGCTTCGGCAATTTTCTGATAGTCGGACTTAGGCAGAACGGTAGCTGTGGCCGTTCCCAGCAGCGGGACTTGGTCGCGTGCAATTTGTTCCCACGAGCCATTATTACCGATTACGGCACATACCCGCAGGCCCATTTTTGTGAAAGTATCCAATTCCATGATGCTGTACGCAGCGCTGCCATCGCCAAAGACGATCCAGATGTAGTCCCCCGGATATTGCAAGGCGGCCCCTAAAGCAAACCCTCCCCCTACGCCCAGAGTACCGAAAGCCCCTGGGTCGAGCCAGCCAAGCGGTTTCCTGGGACGCAGGGTGTAGGCTGCCGTAGCTGCAAAATCGCCGCCGTCGGCGATCAGGACAGAACGCTCCGGCAGGGCAGCTTCCCAGCGCCGGAACAATGCTACCGGGTTAATCCCTGAAACCTCCTGTGCAGCCGTTTCGTCAATAACCTTTTCCCGGTTCTGTTCCCGCTCCTGAAGTATTTCCTTCCAGCCGCTCCAATCCGGTAATTTTGGTTGCTTTGCTGCCAGGCTGACGAGCAACGCTCCAGGGTCCCCCTGGATACTGATCTGTGCGCTCAGGTTTTTATATAACTCTTTTCGACTCCGGTTGACTGCAATCTTGACCGACCGGCGGTTCAGATGAAAACCATAATCGAGGCGAAAGTCAACAGGTACGCCCATGAGCAACACGCAATCGGCCTCCTTGAGCGCCTGCTTACGGTTATGCCGGCATTGAAGGGGATGATCCCGGCCCAACAACCCCCTGGCCATACCGCTGAGGTACACAGGTATGCCGAGCTGCCCTACTGCCGCCGCAAGGGCATCTACCTTTCCGGGCACTAACAGGGCCCCGCTGCTCAGGAGCATAACCGGCCGCGCACACTTTTGTAATACCCCCAATATCTTTTGTATCTCACCCTCAGCAGTGGGAAATTCGTCAGTGCCCGCCCTGGAAGGGGAAAAGGCATGAACCCCCCTGAACAAACGGTCCACGTGCCGGCCAATATACCAGTTCGTCGCTTTTTCGACCAAACTTTTCCCGCTGCTGCTCTTCTGGCCATACAACTCCCTCACTACCGGCTCATCGTACAGGAGATCTATCGGCATTTCCAGGAAAACAGGCCCGGGTACTCCGCCTGTGGCAATCGCAAGTGCACGGTGCAAGAGCGGAGCCATATCCTTAAGCCGTGTTACCCGTGCTGCAAATTTAACGTGGGGCCGCACAAGGGCCATTTGGTCAATATCCTGCAAAGCGCCGCGCCCCCTCAGCAAGGTTGCTGTGGCGCCGCCCATCAATAGCAGGGGCGTCTGTGCCATCTGGGCATTCTTCAACGCCGTAATCGCATTGGTTACCCCAGGACCGGCAGTCACCGCAGCAATACCGGGTATCCCCGTCAGACGGGCGCTCGCGTCGGCCCCAAATACTGCTGTGGCTTCGTCGCGCACATCCACGATGCGGATCCCCTGCTTTTCCGCTTCAACATAAATCGGAGATATATGACCTCCGCAAAGGGTATATAAATGCGTGACCCCATGAGCTTTAAGCACGCCGGCAATAATCTGTCCTCCGTTCACAAGCAATTATTTTTCCCAGTCCGTTCTTTTTGATTCGAGGATTTGACCCGGGGAGACATTTTCCCCGGCGAGTGTCCGGATAATATCATAGGTGGTAACAATCCCGACCAGCTCATCCTCCTTTACCACAGGTATCGCGTGAAAGCGGTTGACCATAAAAAGTTCCAGGGCAACATTAATCCGGTCCTCGGGATCTAATTTGGCGATCCCCTTGGTCATGATGTCTTCTGCGCTATATGCACGCAGACGGGCGTAGTTCACGAAACGGTCTTCGTCGTTGGGGCTGAAACCCCTCAGGAAGTAAAGAAAATCCGATTTGCTGATAATCCCGACAAGCTCTTTGAAGCGCACCACAGGGACGTGGTGGATGTTGTTTTCATCAAAAATTTCTTTGACCAGGGTGAGCTTATCAGCCGGCGTCACCGTGACCAACTCCGTACTCATGATGGTTTTGACTGGTGCAAGAACGTTCATATATGGTGTTTTTAGGTTAATGAAGATACACAATATCCGCAGGCGCCCATCCCGGAAAACCAAGCTTCGGCCAAAATGCCCGCGCCCGCCTTCAAAAATAAATCATTCTGATGAAAGCAATACGCTTGTTTTATTTCCGACATCTGCAATGGCGCGGTTTTAACGGTAATTTCGAATATTACCTGATAACGTACAGTGAGATTAATCATTGCGGGTCAGTGAACTTTCTCTGCAGGAACGCGCTTTTGGAGCCCCTGTCCGGTACGGATTAAACAAAGCACCGGACTTCACGTTCATAAACCTGTTGCACACACTTGCCCGTCGCAACAAATCAATTCACAAAACCAAACGACATGAACGGATTAAAAGGAAAAACCGCCCTGATAACCGGCGGAAGTAAAGGTATCGGATATGGTATTGCAGAAGCTATGGTGCGCCGAGGTATGCATGTGGCAATCAGCAGCCGAAATGGGGAAGAAGCTGAAGCAGCGGCAATCCAGCTCAATGCCTTGGGAGCGGGTAGTGCCATGGGTTTCGGGGCCGATGTACGCAACCTCGAAGCCCAGCAAAATATAGTGCAGGCAGCCCTAAGCTCCTGGGGAAGACTGGATGTCACCGTAGCCAATGCCGGAGTCGGCCATTTCGGGCCAATCGAAACCCTCACCCCCGAACAGTGGCAGGAAACAATAGACACCAACCTCACCGGCGTTTTCAATACAACCAGAGCTTCCCTCAATGCACTAAAAGCTTCGCAAGGTTATCTGATCACGATAGCCAGCCTTGCAGGAACGAATTTCTTTGCCGGAGGAGCCGCGTATAATGCCAGCAAGTTCGGACTTGTAGGCTTCTCCCAGGCTGTAATGCTCGATCTGCGGAAGTATGGGATCAAAGTCACGACCATCATGCCCGGGTCGGTCGCTACCTACTTTAACCAACATGTGCCCAACCCCGCAGACGAATGGAAAATCCAAATCGAAGATATGGGGCAAATCGTAATAGACCTGCTCCTCATGCACCCGCGTACCCTCCCCAGTAAAATCGAAGTTCGCCCGACTCAACCCCCAAAATAGCCCACTGCCTGCACCGGAACCCTCGCCGATACGCAACGGGGCTGTATAAAAAGTCTTTTGCCGCCTGTGGCGGCAGAATATTCTTCTGAGGGGTTGTGTAAAAAGGTTCTTCTTGGCGCTTCGCGCCAAATAATATTTGGA
>JBMOJO010000483.1:0-1634 GCA_049315745.1 Saprospiraceae bacterium
GTTGTTCCATGAGCCGCCGCGGTACACGCGGTTCGAGCCTTCGGCCTTTGACCTGGCTCCCAAAGATATAGATTTCGGTGGATTATTCGGGTATTTTACAGCGCAGAAAAATATTTTGCCGGAATTTGAGGGAATATCCTTTTTCGGCAAAGGCGGTCAGGGCGGTGGCCCTTGCCTGGTACTGGGCCTGCGAGATAGTCCCTGACAGCAGTTCTTCCGTAAGCGCCCGCATCTTCCGGGCGAAGCGTTTCTTACTGCGGGCAGACAGGGTTTTCTTGTTCGGAAAGAGCCTGAACCCCAAAAATGGGAGGCCGTGCTTTGTGTTGGCCACATAGCAGGTCTTTAAGCCCAGGGCCAGGCGGGTTTCCAGGAACGCTGTGATCTCCTGCGCCAGGGCCTGGAGCCGGGATTTGTCGTCGTGCCATACTACGAAATCGTCCATGTAGCGGACATACGCTTTTGCCCCCTGGGTTTCTTTCAGCCAATGATCCAGTAAGCCCAGGTAGTAGTTGGCAAAGTACTGACTGCTGAGGTTTCCGATAGGCAGCCCCTTCCCTGCTTTGGTATGATAGGAGCCCAGGATGCGTTCAAAAAGTGCCAGCAGACGGGCATCTTTGAACCGACGGCGCAGCAAAGACAGCAAAATAGCATGGTCTATGCTGTCGAAGTATTTGCGCACATCGAGTTTGAGGAAAAAAGAATACTTTTTCTGGAAAGCCCACGCCCGGTCCACTGCTTTGAACGTACCTTTGTCCCTGCGCGTCGCATAGCTGTCGGAAATCTGGTACGACTCGAAATACGGGTCGCACACCCCCATCATCGCATGGTGCAAAACCCGTTCGGGATAGGAGGCCGCACAAATCTGCCGCTCCTTGGGGTCATGGATGGTGAAATAATGGTAATCGCCCACCCCTACCGACCCGTCCAGGATTCCTTTTTGAAGTGTGCTTAGGCTTTCCGACAAATTTTTTGAAAAACGCAACACCTCCGGCTTCCAATACTTCCCTCTTTTTGCGCGATAGTGGGCCAGAACCAGGTTTTCCAGCGATGCGATCTCTTCAATCAGGTTTCCTACGCGCTTCATCGGTTTGGTTTTGGTAGGCCTGCAGCAAACGCAGCCCATATTTCTCGATCTTAGAACCTCCTATTCCTGGTATTTTTTTCAGGTTCTCGACCGTCAGTTGCCCCAGGGCAGCCATAGCGGCCAACTCGGCATCGGTGAAGACCACAAAAGCCGATACCTTGTCTTCCTCTGCGATGGCCTTGCGGATCTTCCGCAACGCAGAGAAAACAGTGAACACCTCCGGGGAAAGCGATTTCATGTAATCCACCTTCTCCTTCGCTGCCTTGTCCACCACCGATGGCTCGAGGTAGGTGATGCAGAGGCACCAATAGCCAGAACCCTCTACCATCAGCAGGTGCTTTTCTATCTGCACAATCTTTTTGCTCCGAAGAAATCGGTTCAACTCCTCATTGTACTCCGAAACCGCTTGGACCGGAATCGTAAAAAATTGTAGTTGCATGGCTTTTTTTTTAGATCCCCCCGCTCGCGGGCTGCGGAAAACACTCGCACACCCCTCAAAACCACGGGCTCAAGCCCGTGGCTATATACCACCACCCCCCGCTCGCGGGCT
>JBMOJO010000186.1:0-7125 GCA_049315745.1 Saprospiraceae bacterium
CCGGCAGCGGCAGCGGGAACGGTACTTTGACGCTGACGGCGGAGGCTAACCCCTCTACGGCGATACGCAGCGGTACGGTTACGCTGAGCGGCAGCGGGGTATCTTCGGTGACGATCACGGTAAATCAATCGGGCGCGGCTGAAGTATTAAATTTATTCCCCGATACCCTCAAGTTTGGGCCGCGTTTAGATTCTCAGGTTGTACAAATCCTGAGCAATACCAGTTGGACCATCCACGACACAGTAGGGTGGGTTCGTCTGAGCAGCTCGGGTGGCGAGGGGAATGCATCTATCGCGTTGACAGTATTGGACAACGGAAGCTTAGCCGGTCGTAGCGCACAGGTTATCATTCAGACCGATCACATCAGGCGGGTTTTACACATCATACAGGATGGTCCGGATACATCGCTGCCTGGCTCTTGGGTGTTCCGGCCGAACAGCAGGTTACATACCCTTATCGTGCCGGCTACGCTCGTATCTGACCTTTCCGGAAAAGGCATACAGCCTGGGGATCAGCTTGGGGTCTTTTTCAGGTTTCAGGGGCAGGAAATCTGTGCGGGGGCAGTCCTTTGGACGGGAGTGGGCACCTCATTTTCCATTTTTGGCGATGATCCTTTGACGACTATAAAAGACGGACTTGCAGAAGGGGAGCGATTTATCGTAAAAATCTGGCAGGCGCGCGAAAAGATATCCTGGCATGCCAAAGCGACTTTTGAGCCGCCCGTAGAAGGTAGTCCGGTGAATGCGGGGAATCAATTCAGGTCGGGTGGGGTGAGTAAACTGACTGCGTTCCGTGCATTTCAAACAGAAACTCTTTCCATTCCGCTCAACAAAGGATGGAATACGATTTCAAGCTATATCGTATCGGAAGAAATGCATCTGGATACGCTGCTATCTCCCTATTTCGGCTTGATTGGATCCGTTCGGGACGGGTTCGGGAAAACATATATTGCAAACGCAGGGGTCAACACCATCGGTGCCTGGAAAATCGAAGAAGGGTATCGGGTCAATGCAGATTCAGACGGCATATTCAGAATTGAGGGAGAGGCGGTGCGCCCCGGGACCACCCCTATACCCATACGTCCCGGGTGGCAGATCGTGCCCTTATTCAGCAGGGTGCCTCAGAATCCGTGGGACGCATTTGAAAGCCTTGCAGGCAAGATGGATGTCGTGAAAGACAATGCCGGCAGGATTTATTTCCCTGCGCTGTCTATCAATACCATTGGCAAATTACAACCATCGCAGGGATACCATTTGAAGGCCAGGGTCGCTGGTACGCTAAATTATCCGGCTTCCTGGGTAGAGTCCAGGGCAGCGCAGCCATCTGGTGATGTTGCAGTTTCAAAAGACCGGGAGCCCGGGCATTTCCGGCTGCCCGCTTCCTTTAACACCGGTGTAAATGCTACCCTGATTATTCCGTCATCTGTACTGGAAGGTTTAGTAGAGCGAGGAGACGAGGTGGGTGTTTTTTCCGGGCAGAACATATTATGCGGGGCGGCAAGGTTCAAGGGGGACCACCTCGCAATTGCCGTATGGGGCGATGACGTGTTACTCCCGGGCCTTCAGGGTATTCGCCCTGGGGAGCGCTACCAAATCCGCGTCTGGAAGCATCGCGAAGGAAAAACCTATTTGGCAGAACAGATAGGTTTCTCGTCCGGAAACGATGTATATCAGGAGAATGACCTTGAAATTGCAGAGTGGTTGACCCTGAGTCGGGCGCCCTTACCGGCAGCAGATATTTTACCTGCATTGCAGGTCTTCCCAAATCCGGGACATGGTTTCTTTACCCTGCTTCCGGGCACGGACCTTGTTGGGGTGTCCATTCTTCGTCTTTTCGACCTTTCCGGGAGGGTCGTCTTCGAGCAGAAGTTTGTTGACTGGGCAGCAGGCGCCCGGCAGACGATTGAGCTGTCGGGTGTTCCAGAAGGAATATATATGATACAACTGACGGGCCGGGAGGGCGTCTGGACGCAGAAAGTTGAGGTGTTGAAATGATTGTAAGCGATCTTGTTGAGGGGGATAGCAGAGCGGGAAAAAGCGGTATGTTTTGTCCAAGTGAAAGCTTTTATCTTTCGCACTGCGGCGCGATATAAATAAGAAAGGTGCAGCGTGGGCAAAAAAGAGCCATTTTTAACCCGTGAATCCCCTCGCAGCAAGTCTATAATTGATCTGTGCGCATCCCCTCGCAAGAAGTCCGGTATGTCGCCTCCCGCAAGGCGCGATTTACCGGCCCTCTGGGCCTTTTGGTCCCGAGTCCTCGTTTTCGCGTGCCTTCCGTGTTTTTTTCTGTTCGTTATTACTGTCGTAGATACAATAATTTTCGTAACGCACCGGATCCCTTGCCGCCCAGATATCTTTTCCGATATCGCAGAGGACTACCAGCTCCTGATAAACCTTATTGCCGGTTTCGGTGCGGCGTTCGACGGCGATATCGCGGTCGGCCACTTTATCCTGCTGGATATTGAGGGCTTGTTCGAAGTGTTGATGTGCTTCAGTGATACGTTGGAGGATGGTTTCATTGACCCCGACCTCGGTGAGGAAATCTATTTGTTGGCGGGCGACGCGGACCACGCGTCTGCCGCAAAACAGGAGTTGGGCATCGGTCATATCGCCGAGTTTAGAGGCCCCAAACTTCCGGTACCGGCCGCTGCGGTTGTTATACTTGAGGGCGACCCGCGTCATGAGGCTGCGGACGGTCGTTCTCAGTTTTTCGGCGGCGGCGTCTTTTTTTTCTGTGGAGATCATTTGGTCTCCGACCAGCTCGTCGTCATCGGGGAGGGCGGCAAACTGGTCGCAGAGGGTTTTGAATTGTTTCAGACGTTCGGTGGTGTAACTGTAGGCATTGAAAAATTGAATATCGCGTAGGGCGTATTTAATGCGTTCCACCGCCTGGACATACAGTTCGGCGTCCGGAAAATTGTATTGTCTGTTGGTTGCTTGTTTTTTCATGGGAAAAAACAGATTTACTGAATATCTCCGATCCGGAGGGCATGGGATCGTTCCTCAAGGGCTTCTGTCAAAGCTTCGAGCGACCAGGCGTCTTCGATGCGAAACTCCCCGATCGCTGTACGGCGCAACGCACTGAGATAGGCCCCTGACTGGAGCGCCTTTCCAAAATCATGTGCGAGTGATCGAATATAAGTCCCCTTGCTGCAGTGCACTTCGAAATCTACTTCCGGTAGCGCGGTACGGGTGAGATCAAACGCATAGATATGGATATTTCGGGGTTCGATATGCACCTGCTCGCCTTTTCTGGCTTTCTTGTACAGGGGCTGTCCATCCACTTTGATCGCAGAAAAGATGGGCGGCACCTGGCTTACCGGGCCAAGGAAGCGCTGCCTCGTCATCTCCAGCATCTGAGGCGTGATGTGGCTGAAAGGGAAGACCTCATCAACCGGGGATTCTGCGTCATAAGAAGGGGTGGTGGCCCCCAACCTGAGGGTTCCGGAATAAGTCTTGCTCAGAATTTGGAAATCCTGCAGTTGTTTGGTCGCTTTTCCGGTGCAGATGATGAGCAGGCCGGTGGCCATGGGGTCGAGCGTACCGGCATGCCCGACTTTGATATTCTTTACGTCCAGGCAGGCCTTTAAACGATTGCGCAATTTATTGACTACGTCGAAAGATGTCCAGCTGATGGGCTTGTCCACCAGCAGGAAAGTGCCTTCAAGAAATTGGGCCGTGGGCGGGAGTTCCCGCTTACTACACGCTTCGTCGTTCATTTCGATTGAAATAGGTGAGCAAAAATACCGGTTTCAGGCAAAGATGGCATATCCGGCAGCAATCGTCCCTATGAAAAGGCAGTAAAACGCAAAATAGTTGAGTCGCCGCTGTTTAACTATGCGCACCATCCACAGGCATGCAAAATAACCCGTGACGAACGCAAAGACAAACCCGGTCAGCAATGCGGGAAAATGAGGCGTACCGCCGCCGATTTCCCCATCCAGCAGGTCTTTTGCCATTTTGCCAAAAATCAGGGGCACCACCATGAGGAAAGAAAAACGGGTAGCCTGCTCTTTGTCAATGCCCAGCAACACCGCACTCGAAATTGTAGCCCCGGATCGGGATATCCCTGGCAAAATCGCTATGGCCTGGGCGATACCGATCCAGAAGGCATCCTGATAAGAAACGCCCCGTTCCGACATTTTTGCGCGATTGGCGAGTAACAACAAACCACCGGTGGCCAGCAGGCAGATACCGACCAGCAGGATCTGCCTGTTGAATAATTGCTCAATTTGCGATTCCAGTAAAAGCCCGGCAACTGTTGCCGGCACCATCGAAATAAGTATTTTAACAGAAAATTCGGACTCGGGGTTGCGCTGGAATTTGAAAACCCCCTTCAGCACCTGAAGGATTTCCCGTCGAAATGCTGCGACGGTAGCCAGTGCCGTGCCAAAATGCAGTGTGACCGTCATGAGCAGGCTCTCCGCTCCGACACTGGTGTCCCCCAGTACCGCTTTTGCCAGTTCGAGGTGGCCACTGCTGCTGACCGGCAGGAATTCCGTCAGGCCCTGTATAATACCCAGGAAGATAGCATTAATTACTTCGATCCCCATTGCTGATTACCTGAATATGGCAAAAATCTCGACGACCAGTCCGGCAATCATGAGCAAGGGGGCAATGACCATACGCTGTGGGCTGTAGATTATTTGCTCGTCCCATACATTTGGATCGGGCATGGCCCCGCCCGACATGAGGGCGATACCGAGGGCCATCAGCGCTGCGCCGACAGCCAGCAGGATGAAATTGTGGCGCTTGAAAATGAGTTCCCCTTTGGGTTTGTCCGCCTGTCGGTTGCTTTGTGGTTTTACGGGAGCTTTGCGCTGGGACGTTTGCGGTGTAGTGGTGACAACGACTTTTTTCTTTGATCCTTGTTGCTTGCTCATGCGGTGTTTTTTTATAACTTAATGCGTGCTTAGCCGGGGCGGCCCTAAAAACCTCGAGGCCGCCCTTACATAGCGTGTGACCCGGGTTCAGGCCTGGAAACCATTTTTGCCGGGCAAGTACTGCTTACCGACGACCGTCCGGGGAAGTAACCTTGTCGGGACGGTATATTTTATTACATCATCCGGTTCTTCCTTACAGAAGTCTATCGGACGGGCAAAAATACACTTTTAATACAAATCGTCCATACGCATACTGAGGTATTTATTGACGACGACCCAGGTGCTCAGCGTATTGATTCCTATCCCCAGCAGAAACTGTAGCCCGAAAACCAGCGAAAGCTGTTGGATATCGGCGAATTGGGCAAGTTCGGGGAGCCTTGCCCGAATGGCGCTGAGGGTAGCGAAAAGTGCGGCATTGGCGATACAGGCGCTGAGGAATCCGTGGAAAATCGCCCGCACAAGATAGGGGCGGCTAATGAAACCCCAGGATGCACCGACTAATTCCATCGTCTTGATGAGGAACCTGTTGGCGTATAGCGCGAGCCGGACGGTATTGTGCACCAGGATACCCACAACAAGGGCGAAAATCAGGGCGAGCGACAGGATCACGATACCGGCTTTGCGTAGGTTGCGGGCGATTGCATCCAGGAGGTTTTCCTGATAAAAGACGTCGTTTACCGACGCATCGGCACGCCAGGCCGCACGTATCTGCACCAGGCTTTCCGGGTTCATATAATTGCTGCGGACGTTAAAAGTCAGTACATCGAAGAACGGGTTGGGGAGGTCGAGGGCGAGAAAATCCTTTCCGAAGGTTTCGGCCATCATGGCTTTCGCATCCGCTTTATTGATATACCGGATTGAACCAGGGACAACGTATGGTGTGTTTTCAAGGGCTTTCTGCACGGAAGCTGCGTCTTCCGGTGTCGCTGTACTTTTGAGTTCAAGGATGAGGGCCACCTGCTCCCGGTAAAACCTGAGCAACTGTCCGGCGTGGCCGAGCAATAACCCGAAAGAACCAAATAGGAACAACGCCAGCGCCACACTGACGATTGCATAGACGTAGTTGGGTTTGGATACCGGAAGATTGGAGCGCATTTTTTTTACCATAGCGGCCGGGAGGCTATTCCATGTATTGCATGACACTTTCTGTTTGGTCCAGCAATTTGCGCAGGTCTGCTTTGAGCACCGCTTCTTCTTGGGATACCGCGCGGCGCTGGGACATCCCCGACGCATTAACCTTTTGGGCATTGAGCCGCTCCATGCGCGTCTCGAGTGTACGCCGCTGTTGCTCCAGTTCTGCCAGTTGATCCAGTGCGTTACGGTCGTTTTCAGAACGGGCGCGGGTTCGGAGCTGACCGAAGAGGGTTTCGATACGGTCGAGCGCGTTGTCGTATTTCCCCTGGTTTAATTTTTCTTTTTCGGATTTCAGCAGCGCCCAGCTTGCTTTGCCCAGGGCTTTCGCCTCTTCGATAATTGCTTTGGAGTGTGCTTTTTCCTCGGCGGTGCCGAAGAAACGGTTATAGAGCAATATCCCCAGCACCAGGAAGAGGGCGATGCGGAACAATAACTTGATCATAGCCTCTTTTTTGCAAATATATGATTTTATTCTGATCAGGGGCATCCGAAAATTCCCTTATTGACTCAACTCGAGGATTTTGTTGAATGCTTCATCGGTGAGGGGCATGACGGAGAGCCGCCCCATGCGCACGAGACCAATCTGCTGTAATTCCGGGGTCGCTTTGATCAGAGCGAGGGGGACGGGTTTGTTGAGTGCGCGCACCGGGGCGAAATCCACCACCGACCAATCCCCGTCTGTAGCGGTTGGATCGGGGTAGTATTCCCGCACGACTTCACACAGCCCTACGACTTCCAGGCCTTCCCTGCTATGGTAAAACAGTACAAGGTCCCCTGTTTGCATGGCCCTGAGATAGTTGCGTGCCATATAGTTGCGCACGCCATCCCACATCACCCTGCCTTCTTCCTGCAATCGTTGGAAACTATAAACAAATGGTTCCGATTTGATCAGCCAAAAAGCCATATTGGACTTATTTATTTTCCCGGACCCTTCACCACTGCGCTGCTCAGAGGCCTGCACAGCATGTGCCACAGGCAGGGCTCTGCGTACAGCAGCGAAATTTTATGTTTGGGCTTGTGTAAAAAGCCTTTTGCTGCCTTCGGCAGCAGAATATTTTTTTGAGAGACACTTCATTTTCACGATTTCGCGAAGCGAAATCGTGAAAATG
>JBMOJO010000187.1:0-7122 GCA_049315745.1 Saprospiraceae bacterium
TCAAAATATAATTCGGCGCGAAGCGCCGTAAAAAACCTTTTTACACAACCCCAGACTTTTTATACAACCCCGATGGGTAACCGGTGTGTTAATAATGCGCTATTTTTTGTCTACGCGAAGGCTTTAAGTCTAATAACCATACGATATGATTTTCAGGCCGCAAATCTGGAAGGATAAGCTTCAAAAATACTTTCCTTTTTTTCTGAGTGCGTTTACAGGAGCCCTACTGGCGGTATGGATTTATCGGGCCATTGCCCCGCAGAGGGAGTTGGTCATCCAGCGTATCGAGCCTTCCGGGATCCAAATACCCGGTCGGGACGATGATTATGGGCCTGATGCCATCGCCGCCCCATTGTCGCGGACGGAGGGGGGCGTGGGGTTTGTTACTGCAGCAAGGCTGGTGACCTCTGCGGTGGTGAACATCAAAGCGGTGTCGGGCCGGAATGGTTTTCGGCTTTTCAAGGGGAACGAACAGGGCGCCTCCAGCGGGTCGGGGGTAATCCTGTCGCGGGATGGGTATATCGTGACCAATTACCATGTGGTCGAAGGGGCGGGACAGATCCTGGTCACTTTGAGCGACAAGCGCGAGCTGCAGGCAAAACTTATTGGCGTGGACCCATCAACCGATTTGGCCCTGCTGCGCGTAGAAGCGGCTAACCTCCGCCCGGTCGCTTTCGGGAATTCCGACTCGCTCCAGGTCGGGGAGTGGGTGATGGCCGTCGGTAACCCTTTTAACCTGGAGTCAACGGTGACGGCAGGTATCGTAAGCGCTAAGGGGAGAAGTATTGATATCCTCGAAGGAATGGACCGCATCGAATCATTCATCCAGACCGATGCAGCGGTCAATCCGGGCAACAGTGGCGGGGCTTTGGTAAATGCCAGCGGGGAACTGGTCGGCATCAATACGGCAATTATTACCAGAAGCGGCAGATATGAGGGCTATTCCTTTGCCGTACCCTCTAACCTGGTAAAGAAAGTGATAGACGACCTGCGCGATTTTGGTATCGTACAACGCGGCTTGCTGGGGGTATTCATAGAAGACCTGAGCACAACATCGGCACGCCGGCTCGGGCTGGAAGCCCCGGAAGGCGTATTGATTACCCGGATTACCCCAGGGAGCGGTGCCGAGGATGCCGGGCTCCGGCCCCGTGACGTCATTCTGCGTATCAATGGGGTCCCGACGCCTTCTGTTCCGCGCATGCAGGAACAAGTGGGGCGCTTTCGGCCCGGGAACGTACTCCAAATTGAATTCTGGCGCGACGGCAAACGCAGAAAGATACGGGTGGTGCTGAAGAATAAAAATAATTCTACGGATCTGGTGCAGGCCGATGATGCCGAGCTGCTCGAAAACCTGGGCTTTGAGCTGCGCGACCTGTCCCCACGCGAAACGGGCCGTATGCAGATCAACGGGGTGAAAGTGATCAGCGTGCGCAAAGGGAGTATTGTGGACGCCACCAATATGCGCCCGGATTTTATCATTACCCGGCTAAACAACCGCAAGGTGGAATCCGTCGCACAGCTGGTGGATACGCTCCGGGGCGCAGGGGGGATGCGCATCACGCTAAAGGGTTTTTATGAAGGGGACGAAGAACCCTACTACTATGTGTTTGACCTGGAAGGGTAGATGGCGGTCAAAGGGTTTTCAGGTATTCGATTACGGCTTTTCGTTCGCCATCGCTTAGCTTGTCCCCAAAATAATGCCCGGCGTTGGAATAGCCCGGCAGGGTAGTGTCATAAGTCCATTTTCCGCCCGGGCCATTGGCCACGCGATAGTTCCATCCGACTTTCTTATAATCATAGTCTTTACTGTCCCCGCTCCGCTTCCAGTAGCGCGGGCGTCCCGGGCTGTTGAGCAGGTCATCGAGCGTCGGTACTGCCCCGTTGTGGAGGTAAGGCGCAGTTGCCCAGATGCCGTCGAGTGGCGGCGCGATGTAGCCGGCTTCCGGTTCGAAATAGGATTTGGGCGATGATTGTGCAAACCAGCTTTCATTATACCACTTCACAATCGGTGCCTGGACGGCGTATGCGGCATAGTAGGGGTCCGTCTTGACCAGGTCGAGGGCGACAACTTTGTTGGGATAGGTTGTTTCGCGCCCGTAAGTTCCGTGGCAAGAGCTGCAGTGTTCCAAAAACAGGTTTTCTCCCTTTTCAGCAAGCTGATGGTCAATGGGTTGTGGGTAATCCGGGGGCTCAAGGCCGCGCAGCCAGGCGACTACGTCCCGGAACTGCGTGACCGCCTTGCGCGCGGCGGCGCTATCGGGGATACCCAATACGGAAGCCTGGAAAAGGAGTTTGGAAAAATCGCCTCTTCCTACCGCTGTGTAGTAAAGGGCATTTTTTTTCGCTACGTTCCACAAGGGGGGGATGTCCGTTGCGATGGTGTAATCCGGTAGGGGATAAAGGGCCGTTCCGGTGAAGGTAAGGGTCTGGGGGTCCCGGTAAGCCGTACAAGCTTCTGCCAGGTGGGCCGCAGGGTTGACCCCGGGTTGATTGGTGACGATAGAGGGGGCCATCCGGGTAAAATAGTAGCCGAAGTCTTCGTAAGCGGCCCATTCGGGAGAATTTTTTCCGTACTTGAGCAGCATCCCCATCCGCAGGCCCTTGCCCAGGGGCTTGAGGTTGCGCCGGAAATCGGAGAAACTGTTGCCTAACCCAACGACTACTTTTCCGTCGAACATACTCGCGTGGCAGGCAAAACAATTCCCGTTCGCGACCAGCACCCCGTTTTTTGCAGGAAACGCTGTCAGGTTGTAGGGTAGAGCGGCGTTCGGGCCGGAGCGTTGCAGGACGGTATCCCCTTTTTTGCCGCCTAGGCGTTTTCCCAATACGTCATAGGGGATGCCCGAACCGATATAATCGCCATACAGGAGGTATTCCCATCCTTTCTGCGGGTCCCCCCCTTCCGATTGAGGGCTCGGCGCGATGGTTTTGGTTTTCCAGGATTGCCCGGTGTCGGCACGGGGGAGCTCCGGATAGGTATTGCACGTCGTGAATATACCGAATATTGCAAGTATAGCAAGGTACTTTTTCATTCCTGTAGGTTTTTGAGGGGCCACGATAAGATTGCCGTTATTCAGCTACATAACGGCAGCTTCCCCAAGTAGTTTATTAACTTGGGGTTTTTATAGCCTGGAACAAGGTGTTTAGATCAGGAGTTGAAATCAGGGTTTCCCGGATCAACACATCGCTGTCGAAATACTTTTCCTTCAAATAAGCATTGATGGGGTCTTCGGGGGATGTATCGTGGATGTGGCGGTCATTCGTACAGGCAAGGAGCTGGTAGTGGCCGTTGCGCGGATCAAAAACGACAATATGGTGCATACCGGTTTGTGCATCAAATTTCAGGTAAAGCAGGATGGGATGGTCCAGGCAGTCAATGGGCTCGGTGATCATCAGGTTGAATTCGAAGTATAAATTTCCGAGGATCTTATGGGGGATATCGTTTTGCCGGAGGCAGAACGAGAGGGCATCCAGCCTGGCGCGTATAAGGTTGATCGGGATATCCTTGCCGGTGAGCGCCGCAACCGGCAGCCAGGATTGTTTTTGGAGGTCAAAATATTCTGTTGGCCCGATCCGCAACTTATAGTCGAACCGCGGGTTTCCGGGAACGATATATCCGGGATAAAACAGGTCAAACCCGTTTTCGATACCGAACTGTATTTCCATCAACATCGTGAAGTAGCCCAGGCTGTGCCGGGCATAATCGGGGTCATATATGCCCAGGATACTGGCAATACTGGTCTTCCCCAAGTCGAAGAAGCTCGCAGCGACGAGCCGGTCACCATCATAGACGACGAATTCCATCGTATTGAAGATGTTGCGTTCCTCCTCGAGCAGCGATTCCTGCAGGGAACAGGAGAGCATCTCGGGGAAATGCTGCCGGTATCGTCCGAACAGCGCCTCTTTTTCAGGCCCGAGTGATGCTGGCCCAAAGCTGCAGCGAAACCGTCTGAGGTTCTTTCGGACCAGTTTTTGGTTGCTTTTTCCAAACTGATCCCCCTGCAGGGGCAGACGGATCCATATCGAAGACAAGAAGCCGTATCCAAAATTGAGAAAATGGGTGGTAAAAATCATCTGCCCCATTCGGTACCAACCGCTTCCCAGATAGTTGTCCAGTTGTTCCGGGGACAGATAATCCGGACGGAGCTTTACGGCAAACATCGCCAATACTTTAGTACTTTTTTTAAAAACGGGGCATGAAACTCCGGCCCGCGTGGTATTCCGGGGGGAAAGATACCATTTTTATGATTAGACTTGTTGCGACGGGTAATTGTGCGGGAAAAATTGAGCGATTTTTACCCCAAAGGACTCCCGCCGCAACAAGTCTGCTTATCCCCAGGCATGTAAAGGGCCGCCCGCGGCAAAAAACCGGTCGGCCCGGGCAATCGCGTTGGGGTCCTGGACAAGCTCCGGTGCGTGCTGCGGTTTTTTTCGCGCATCAATGACCAATGGCCCGCGACAGCCCCAATGTTTGAACTCGGAAAAAGCGCCCACGCCGTGGAGGTCATGGGAAGGGTTGGCCCTTGTAAAAGTGACCCAGAGGAAATTATTGAGGCTGGCAGCCGCAAAGGGGCTGTCGTCGCAAAGGACGATGAGGGGGATTTGTTCCATGTCGAAACGCTCGAGATGGGTACACAGCGATTCCGCCGTTGCATAGCCCGTCGTCGCATCGAACGGGGGACCGCTGAGGGCGAGTACTCCGGGCAGGGCAAAGGTAGGGCGGCCAAACCCGGCAGGGAGGGAAAAACCGGTGGGCAGATCGCCGGTGAGCGCTCTGCGGTGCGGCCCCCTGCAGGCAATCACGACTTTTGATCCCGCATTCCAGGCAGTGCCGGAGTAATCGAGGGTGTCAATAGTGGTCTTCGTTTGGAAATGGAGGTCGCGCGTCCAGTCCACCCGCTCGAGGACGTGTCGGAAGAACCCCGGGATTTCCCTGGTGCTCAGGCGCGGATCGTCGTCGTGGGCGGCAATAAAGAGAAATTTTGCCAGGGAAGTCTGGCCGCTGCCCAGGATATGGTTGGCCTGGATGAGGATTTCTTCGGGTTGGGGCGTACGGAACGGCATGTAGCGCTCGCTCCCGATGGCGAGCAGCAAGGGATGGACCCCCGCAGCGTCCACAGCATTGATTTCCACGATACCGGGGAACTCCTGCGGCGTAAGGCGCTCGACGAGCTCGTGGATAAGGTAGCCGAAACTGGAATCTTCCTGTGGCGGCCGTCCGACTACCGTAAAATGCCAGATGGCATCTTTCCGGTGATAGACATTTTCAACCTCCATGACGGGAAAGTCGTGGGTGAGGCTGTAGTACCCGAGATGGTCCCCAAACGGCCCTTCGGGTTTCTTTTCCCCTTTGCGGATGATACCGGTGATGACAAAATCGGCATCTGAGGATAAGATATGCCCGTTCCTGCGCGTATAGCGAAACCTTCTTCCACCGAGCATCCCCGCGAAAGTCAGCTCTGAGAGGCCCTCGGGAAGGGGCATGATGGCCGAGAATGCGTGGGACGGCGGCCCGCCGATGAAAACAGAGGCGTGGAAAGGGGCCTCTGAGGCATTATAAGCAGTATGGTGAACGCCGATCCCCCTGTGCAGTTGGTAGTGCATGCCGATTTCCCGGTTGGCCACGTAGGCGTTGCCCCCGAGTTGGATCCGGTACATGCCCAGGTTGGATTTCATGACGTTGTTTTCACCGGGCGGCAGGGTAAATACTTGTGGCAGGGTGATGAACGCCCCTCCGTCCATAGGCCACGACTTGATCTGTGGAAGCTGGTCAATACGCGTACGCCCGTATTCTACCGGTGCCCTGCCAATCGTCTGCCGGGGAAGGGCCCGGATGGCGGTGAGCGGTGCCCCGAGATAACGAAGGGGGTTCCGGAGCAGATTGGTCGGGTCGGCTTTGAGCTCGATTACCTGCTTGACTTTTTGCAATGTACGGCGGAACAGGAACTCGGTGCGTTCGATGGTACCATATAGATTAGATACCGCCGGGAAAGGGCTGTTCTTTACTTTTTCGAAGAGCAACGCAGGACCCTGGGCTTCATATACCCGCCGATGGATCTCGGCCATTTCCAGGTCCGGATCCACTTCTTCGCGGACGCGCACCAGTTTGCCGTGTTTTTCCAAATCGCGTACTGCTGCGTACATACTAGGATAACTCATCTGCCGCTCAGAAATTTAAGGTTAATGATGTGAAAAGTGTTTGGTTGGAGAGGTAAAGAAGGATGGTCGGTTGCTCCTCAGGAGCCTTTTCCCTGCCCATTTTTTTCCGCTAAAAGCTGACGGAGGTTTTTTACTGTTTGTGTCGGCCCCTGGTCAATCACCAGATTGATCAGCCAGGCCGGGAGCTCGCCCCCGGGGTCGCTCCGCAGGTAATAATTGAGCTGTATGGTGGTTTTGTCTATAGGGGTAAACTCCCAGCGGTATTCCATTACGGGTACCCGCACACGTTCCGGCCTTTCTGCGACCCTGCCGGGGACGCCGTTCACGGTGATGATGACCTTTCCGGTATTGTCGTAGGCGATTTTGCTTTCCGCAACGAAGTCCCGGTCGCTTAGCGGCCAGGGAAAGTCCATGACGGCGTAGTAAACCGCGCCGGAAGGGGAGGGGCGTGCAACCAATTCGGCAAAGGTACATTTATAGACCCATTGCGGATAGCCGGGCACGTTGCGCATAATCTCGAGCAGCGTTTTTACCGTTCCGCTCAGCAAGGTTTGGATTTTGATTTCGTTGATCGGGGAGTTATCGGCTTTTCGAAAATAAACCTCAACATCGTCCGCTGATTTTTTTAGTTTCCAGGAATTCGATTGGCCTTGAACGGTAAAGGAAAAGAAGACGCTGACAAATAAGAAGACCAAAAAACGCATGAGTAGTATTTCTTTGAAAAACAAAGAACCTACGGGCAAAGTTCATCTGCCCCGGCGCTTTTCATGCCCCTTCGGTGCTCGATGATATTGCGGGAGACGCCGTCTGACAAGTAATACGCCGCCTGCGGCGGCGAAATTTTATATTGGGGTTGTGAGAAAAGTCTTTTCGTGGCGCTTCGCGCCGAATTATATTTTGAGGTTGTGTAAAAAGTCTTTTTATGGCGCTTCGCGCCAAATTTAAGTTTGAAACCGACGTGTT
>JBMOJO010000188.1:0-7120 GCA_049315745.1 Saprospiraceae bacterium
TTGTGTGAAAAGGTTTTTTACGGCGCTTCGCGCCGAATTATGTTTTGAGAGACACTTCATTTTAACGATTTCGCGAAGCGAAATTGTTAAAATGAAGTGTCTCTTAAAATAATATGGGGTTGTGTAAAAAGGTTTTTGCCGCCTTCGGCGGCAGAATATTCTTTTGAAACCTACGTGTTTTTCATGATTTTGCGAAGCAAAATCATGAAAAACACGTAGGTTTCAAACTTAAATTTGGCGCGAAGCGCCATGAAAAGACTTTTCACACAACCTCAGACTTTTCACACAACCTCAGAACGCACGAAAACCAAATATTATTTCCCGGGGCAATGCCCCGCTAAATAGATACGATTTACGAGGTCTTAGCACCACGTCAAACAGGCTTGAATTATCCCATTTGTTTGAGCTCGGCGCCGAGTTTAGTCAGGGTGTCCTTTGCATCGCCAAACAACATGCGGTTGTTAGGGTAGAAAAACAGCGGGTTTTCGATGCCCGCGTAGCCGGAACGCATACTCCGTTTCATGACGATGACCTGTTTGGCTTTCCACACCTGTAATACGGGCATCCCATAAATCGGGCTGGAGGGATCGGTCTCTGCGGCCGGGTTGACGACGTCATTTGCCCCAACGATAAGCACGATATCGGTATTTGGCAGGGCATTGTTCGCATCATCGAGATCGAGGAGTTTGGGGTAGGGCACATCGGCTTCTGCGAGCAGGACGTTCATGTGCCCCGGCATACGGCCGGCAACCGGATGGATCGCATAACTGACGTCCACGCCGTTGGCAGATAAGAGGTCGTCAATTTCTTTGCAGACTTTCTGGGCCTGTGCCACCGCCAGGCCATACCCCGGAACGATTACGACAGAACTGGAATAATACATCATGATCGCCGCATCGTTCAGGCTTACCTCCCGGATAACCTGGTCGCCTTTTACCGCCGCAGCTGCCCCAGCGGAAGTACCAAACCCACCGACCAGGACGTTGACCAGGGAACGGTTCATGGCATTGCACATCATCAGGGTGAGGATGGTTCCGGAGGCGCCGACGAGGATACCGCCGACCAGCATGAACTGGTTATTGTAGATCAGGCCGGCAGAGGCAGCAGAGATCCCACTGAAGGAGTTGAGCAGGGAAATGACTACCGGCATATCCGCGCCGCCGATGGGCGTTACGAAGGATACGCCATAGTAAAGCGTCAGCACGACCAGTACAGTGACCATCCAGGCCGGTGCGTTGATGCCGTTTAAAGTGGCATAGACGGAGATGATGAGGATAGCTGCAAGCAGGGACATATTGAAGATGTGGTGCACCTTCGGGATTACCAGAAAATTATCCCTGATCCAGCCCTCGAGCTTGCCAAATGCGACGAAACTTCCCGTGAAGGCAATGCCCCCGATGAGGAGCGCGAAGGTCAGGGTGGCAATTTCCGCCGTTCCGTAAGCACGGTCGCCACGGTACATGTGGAAAAACTCCACTGCCGCCAGCACGACCGCGCAGGCCCCGCCAAACCCGTTGAGGATGGATACCATCTGGGGCATGGAGGTCATCGCAACGCGTTGGGCCCATAAAGTGCCCACAACGCCACCTACACCAATACCGGCAATGATCCATCCGTAATTGTTGGGGCCGATTTTGTAGGCTGGGTCGAGCATAGCGGCAAGAATAGCGACGCCCATGCCAAAAGCGGCGATAAGGTTGCCCCGCCTTGCAGTGTCCGGGGTGCTGAGCAGGCGCAGGCCCCATACGAACGCCAATGAACCGATCAGGTAGCTCAGGTTTATGTAGAATTCAATATACATACTAAAGGAATTTGACGGTTATTTCTTTTTCTTCTTGAACATTTCCAGCATCCGGTCGGTCACGACGAATCCGCCCATGGCATTGAGCATCCCGAGTACGACCCCAATAAACCCAACGACGAGGGAAACGTAATCGTCGCCCTGGCTCTGCCGGATCAAAAGAATGGCCCCTAAAATAACAACGCCGCTCACGGCGTTGGCGCCCGACATGAGCGGGGTGTGGAGCACGGTCGGGACCTTGGAAATGATCTCAAAGCCGAGAATAACCGTAAAAATGAGGAGATAGATAAAAAGAAAATTTTCGTTGATCGTCTGGATCGCGTTTTCCATGGCTTATGCGGTTTTGACTTCCAAAGGGGGAGTGATCAAGGCGCCCCGAATGATTTCGTTGCCCATGTCGAGGTGTACTTTCCCGTCTTTGATAAAGGTTTTGATGAAATTCAGGACGTTGTTGGCATACATCGTACTGGCATCCTGCGGCATCAGGTTGGCCAGGTAAGAATTGCCGATGATCGTTACCTGATGGACTTCCACCACGGCATTGTCCTGCGTAAGGGCACAGTTGCCGCCGGAGGAGGCCGCAAGGTCCACAATGACGGAGCCGGGCTTCATCTGCCGGATGGTTTCTTCCTGTACGAGCACGGGGGCTTTGGTCCCCCTCACCTGTGCGGTCGTGATGATTACGTCTGCCTTACTGGCCCGGGACTGCACCTCTGCCCGCTGCCGGGCGAGGAATTCTTCGGATTGGGCCACGGCATATCCGCCGGCCGAAACATCGTCACGGGCGCCTTCTACTTCCACAAATTTTGCCCCGAGGCTTTCGACTTCTTCTTTTGCCGCCCGCCGGGTATCGAAGGCTTCAACTTGGGCCCCGAGCCGTTTTGCGGTAGCGATGGCCTGTAGGCCGGCCACCCCGGCGCCAAGTACCAGCACCCTGGCAGGTTTTATAGTCCCTGCGGCAGTAATCATCATTGGGAAAAAGCGGGGCAGGTGCCTGGCCGCTTCCAACACCGCCTTATACCCCGCAATCCCTGCCATGGAAGAAAGGACATCCATGGATTGCGCCAGGGTGGTGCGGGGGATCATATCGAGGCTGAAGGCCTGAAAACCGGCAGCGCCGAGCTTTTCCCCGATCCCGGGGTTGAGGAAGGGCGCAAATTGGGAAATAAGCAACGTGCCCCCGCGCACTGCCCCCCACGATTCCGGCCCGATCGGGTGGATACTCAACAACAGGTCGCTGTCCCGCAGGATTTCCTCCCGGCTGCATACCGCAGCATGGGCAGCATAGGCACTGTCGTCAAAATAAGCCCCGGTACCGGCACCGGCCTCGACCAGGACTTCGATGCCCAGTTGTTTTAATTTTGGGACGAGCTCAGGCGACATAGAAACGCGCCGGTCGCCGCTTTCTTTTAACACTCCGAATTTCATGTCAGGATTTTGGGTTGAAAATAGAAAAACTTGGCGGTATCAACGAATGAACGGGAATTAATTCTTCTTTAGTTTGTCGGAAAATGTTTTGCGGAACTTGGCCATTTTCGGCGTGATGACGAATGTGCAGTAGGGATTCCGGTCTCCGACGCTGCTGTAATAATCCTGGTGGTAATCCTCCGCTTCCCAGAAACCCTTGAGGGGCTTGATTTCCGTCACGATGGGATTGTCCCACAACTGCGTGGCGACCTCCGATTTTGATTGCTCGGCGATCTGTTTCTGGCTTTCGCCCTGGTAGAAGATGACGGAGCGGTACTGCGGGCCAACGTCGTTCCCCTGGCGGTTGCGGGTGGTCGGGTCGTGGGTGCTCCAAAAGATCTCCAGGATTTCTGAAAAAGAAATGACCTTCGGATTGAATTTCACCTGCACAACCTCGGCATGGTTGGTGATGCCTTCGCTCACATCCTTGTAATTGGCTGTCTGGGGCGTACCTCCCGAGTAGCCGGAGACCACGGCATAAACCCCTTCGACTTCCTGGTACACGGCTTCCACACACCAGAAACAACCCCCTCCAAGGGTAGCAATCTCCAGCTCGTCCGTCGGAATGGCTTCCAGATTTTCGCTTTTTTTCATATTTTTTTCTGCATGGTTACTTGATTTAGGCTGGGCATTGCCACAACCCTGGCCGATAAGGCCGAAAAGGAGAAGGAAAAGGATCCTGTTTTTCATCGCATGGTTTTATGTTGTATGGAATATACCGCCGCTATTGGGCCTGCAGTGCCGTCTGCCCCATTCCTGCCAGAAACCTGTTCAGCGCTTTGCGCTTCTGCTGGTCGAGGGTGTAACTGATGTTTTGGGTGAAATACGCTTTCAGGTCGAAACCGGGCGTCGGGCTGGGCAGCAGAAACATGAGCTGTGGCAAATGCCGGAGCCCAAGGGCAAGGGCACTGTTGAATTCGCGGAGGAATACCGGTTCGATGGCCTTGGTGGCTACCCAGGCTGCGAAAACGAAAGGCAGGCCGGTGTGCAGGGTCCAGGCTTCCCCGAGATCGTAGTAATAATCGTAGCGCTCCTGTGCCCCGATGGCCCGGTCGCCGATAATCAACGCACCGGTACTGCCGCCGATGCGTTCTTCAAAGCCCTGCTTACCGGGCAGCAGTGCCGGAGCGCATTTCCAGTATTCCCGCAGGAGGATCCTGAGGAGCTCGACGGAGGTGCGGGAATGAAAGTCGAGGACGATGGCCTCCAGTTCCTCCAGGGGCCGCTGGGAAAAAATCCCTACCGTATTGACCCGGCCATCTGAACCAATACAGTAGTCGCTGATGATTTCGGCATGGGCGAGCTCGGGGAGGATAGCCACCGGTACCAGCCCAAGGTCCACCTCGCCGCTTTTGAGCTTTTGGGCACATACGGAAGGGATATTGAGCTGGAGCTCGATCCGCTCCGCAATGTCGCTTTTGAAGAGCCCGTACAGCAGGGGCTTGGTGTTGAGATAGCTTACCGCGGTGATTTTGATTTTTTCCATCTGCTTTGCTTTATTGAAAGGCCGGGGTCAGACGGGTGAACATTTCCAGGTGTTGGGTGTCGTTTTCCAATTCAAAGTGAAAATCGCTGCCGTCGAAATCAGCGAGGTACAAGCCGGTATTTTTAGGGTGGAAACTGCTCATTTCAGAAAGGGGGAGGCCTTTTGCCAGGCAGAGCAGACAGCGCAGGGCACGCCCGTGGCTGCATACCAGCAGGGTGTCCTCCGGCCGCTCGCAGAGGTATTGGAGCGCACGGGACAGCCGCTCGGCAAGCTGCTGGGCACTCTCGCCATCGCCAAAAGAAAAGCCATAGTTGCCCGCCGACCATTCCAGGTTGGCCTTCTGGTACATTTCCCGGAGCTCGGGGGAGGGCGAGTGACCTTCAAAGCTGCCCCAGTGCATTTCGTCGAGGTCGGGAAGGGCAGTCAGGGGCAGTTGCTGCCGCGTGAACGGCCCCACGGTCTGATGGGTGCGCTGGAGACTGGAAGCAATAACCGCTTTTACGGGGATGTGCCGGTACGTCTGATAAAAAGCTTCCGCCTGCCAAAGCCCGGTGTCGTTGAGCGGGGCGTTTACCCCCCTGCCTTGTACAATGTTGAGCCGGTTATATTCCGTTTCGCCGTGGCGGATAAAATACAGTTTTTTTGGGTGCATGCGGCGTGCTTAAGAGTTGACGACCGGCAGGTCGAAATAGCCTTTGAAAGCGGTATCTTCTTCGAAGACGTGGTCGCTGTAATCCATGCGCACGTTGTAAAGGGTGTCGCGCTCGATCGCCTTCCTGCCAACTTGCCGGATCATCTGCACCAGGTCGCGGGTGCTCATGGCGGGGTTCTGCTCCTCGGCGCCCGCCATGGAATAGATTTTGGTGGTGTCGTCTATCGTCCCGTCTATGTCGTTGACGCCAAAAGAAAGCGCAATCTGGGCCGTGCTGCGCCCAATCATCGGCCAATATGCCTTGAGGTGCGCGAAATTATCGAGGTATATCCGGCTGATGGCATAGTTGCGCAGGTCTTCGATCACACTGGTCTCCGACAGGTGCGACATCTGGTTGTCTTTGTTGCGGAATTTGAGCGGGATGAAGGTCTGGAACCCGCCCGTCCTGTCCTGCAGTTGCCTGAGCTGCTCGAGATGGTCCACCCGGTGCTCAAAGCGTTCGATGTGGCCGTAGAGCATAGTGGCGTTGGAACGCATACCGAGTTCGTGCCAGATTTCATGGATGCGGAGCCACTGCTCGCCCGTGCATTTCCCGCCGGCGATCTGGTCCCGGATTTCGGGATGGAAAATCTCCGCGCCGCCACCGGGCAGGGAATCTACGCCGGAGTCTTTGATCATGCGCATCCCCTCCTCGTAGCTGACCTTTGCTTTTTTGAAGATATAATGGTACTCGACCGGTGTAAGGGCCTTGATATGCAGCTCCGGGCGGTAGGCCTTGATCCGGCGAAACAATTCAGTGTAGAATGCAAGGTCGTACTGGGGCAGCACGCCGCCTACAATATGCACCTCCGTGACAGGCTGCCCGTCGTACTTGCGCACAATGTCGAGCATTTCGTCCATAGTATATTCCCAGCCGTCCCCGCGTTGTTTGATAAGCCGCGAGTAGGAGCAAAAGGTACAGGTATAAATACATACGTTCGTAGGCTCTATGTGGAAGTTGCGGTTGAAATACGTGGCGTCCCCATGGAGCTTTTCCCGCCGGTGGTTGGCCAGGGCGCCGAGGTAACCGAGTGGCGCTTTTTCGAACAACATCACGCCCTCTTCCGGCGTGATCCGCTCGTCGCGCAATACTTTCCCGGCTATGGTCCTTAATTCCGGCAGCAGGTGCGGGTCGGCCAGTAAGGCATCAAACGCTTTCGCGGTTTCCATTTTTGGCTGTTTAAGTCGTTATTTATACAATTCACCTCTTTAACAACAAAGGTAAACTTTCAGTTTTTTTTGAAAGGGATAAACCAATAACATTTTGTGGCTATCGGTCGAGGGCATCCGAGGCGCAGCGGCGAACGATGTTGTTTGTTGACGCCGTCCATAAGTGAAGCGCTTATGCGAAAATCCTTTTTACGGCGCTTCGCGCCAAGGTGTATTTTTAGAGACGCGTTATTTTCACGATTTCGCGAAGCGAAATCGTGAAAATAACGTGTCTCTCAGAAGAATATTCCGCCGCCGCAGGCGGCAAACTTGTTCAACCGATACAGATTTTAAAGGGATTGCTATCAACAGGCTGTCGAAAAATTTTATATTTGAACGCGGTTTTCAGCTTGACGCCGCAAGATAAGTCCCTGCCCGGCCCTTCGCGCTAAATCATAATTCGAAACCGTAGGGGTTGTGTAAAAAGGTTTTTTACGGCGCTTCGCGCCGAATTATATTTTGATAG
>JBMOJO010000189.1:0-7101 GCA_049315745.1 Saprospiraceae bacterium
CACACCAAATAAAATCCTTCGCGGCGAAGCCGCGGATACCCCTGGCAAATAGATACAAAATATTAAATATTTAGGATCTATGTTGACTTTGGTATGATGTTTGGTTTATATACGTTGATAGTGGTTTGCATACAGGGGCAATGACCCGTCAGCGCTGGCGGTTCATGCGCCTGAGCAAACAGCACCTAAAAGACTACGAGAAAAAATAACTTCATCAAACAGACTTGAAATTTATGGGAAAGCAAAGGCAAGAGACTATCCTGTTAAAAAAAGGACAGAACAACGTACAGTTGGATTACGGCGAGCTGCGCAAAGCTGTACTGGTACTAAGAGCAGTCAACCATAAACTGAGACAACGGGTGATTCATCTGCTCGAAGAAAACGACGGCCTCACCGTCACCGATATTTATATCAAGCTTAGGCTGGAACAATCCGTCGCTTCACAACACCTCGCAATCCTTCGGCGGGCAGGGGTCGTAAGGACCGAACGCAATGGCAAGTTCATCCTGTATTCCCTAAATAAAGACCGGATTGCCCAGATTTCTACCCTTGTCGAAGAATTACTCTTGTAAAATATCCCGCATGCCCTTGATAATTATTTTTTTGCATATTTAAAAATATGTATATTTGTTTCGCTCGTTAAAAAACCACTATGAGAAAAACACAGTTAAGCATCCCATTGGACAAGCTCGAAGTCTCTTCGACGCTCCTGCGCGCCCTGGCACATCCGTTGCGGCTGAAAATACTGGCGTTTATTGACAAACACCAGTCTATCAGCGTCAACAAGATATACATGTCCCTCGATCTGGAGCAATCTATTGCTTCCCAGCACCTCCGGGTGCTCCGTACGGCAGCGCTGGTCAAAGCAGAGCGCGAAGGGAAATTTATCCATTACAGCGTGGACTACGCGCGGATAGAGCAGGCGGTAAAGGCTATACGCAATTTCCTGCAGGAAAAGAAGGAAGAGGCACAGGTCTGACTTACTGGCCGGGGCGGTAAATGCGTTCGGCATCTTTCTCTACATCTTCCCTGTAGAAAAGGACATCTTTGAACCTTTCCCGGGCATACCACTCGGCCTGGTCGCGGAAGTGTGGGGATGCCGGGTCGCTGCTTTGGCCACCTGCAAGGATGGACTTTGCTTTTAAGGTCGGCCCAAATTCAACTACGGCGACGAAACTGTTGCCGACGTAGCCATACCTTCTTTTGGTATTGTTCCCATACCTTGCCCCAAAAGCGGCCAGGGAACCCCACACAGACGGGGTAAATCCAACGGGCAGGCTGGGCTGTTGGTCGTCATAGCTTTCCTGGATTTTTCCGGTGAGGCGCTGAAAGCGGTTTAGCTCGCCCCAGGAAGTTCTCCAGGTACCAAACCGGGTTTCGAGTTCCCGCACCGTCTCCGCCAGCATTTGCAGTTTTTCTGCTGGAGTACTTGCGTTGACCATCAAGGTGTTTATTGAAATAATATCGGAAGCTTGACCGGGCTGTAGCCTGGTCCGCACCAGCGCAGTGAGCCGCTCTGCCCACAATATGGCAAGGGTCGTGGGTATAGAGGTCACACCACAGGTATAATCCCAGGTCCGGAGTACCGCGACGGGGTCTTTGAGGGCAATCGCCAGGGTATCCTGGCCTGCATACGCGGCCTCATGAGCGGCTAAAAGGGAAGGGATCAGAGGTTCGAAAGCGGCCAGATAGGGATCATAGGCAGCTTCGATAAGGCTGGCAAGGGTGTAGCGTTCGCCGCGGCCCAGGACACGCACGGCGTTTATTCCCCGGAAATTCTCCGGGTCTGGGGCCATATAAGCGGGAAAACCACCGGGTTTCGGACTGGCTGCCGCCGCAGCCGTGAATGGGGTGGAGTTGCAGTTTTGCAACCATCCTGTCGCCGGGTTCCGGAGTTGTACGATTTCTTTGACGCGGTGGAGGCCTTTCCATGCTGTGGCCGGATCGCTGCCATCCAGGGGCCGCGACCAGTCAAAAGCCGGGTTCCGACGGGGGATGAAGTTGCCGTGCCAGTAGGCAATGTTGCCCTGACGGTCGGCAAAAACGGTGTTGTTGGAAGAGTTGGTGCGGAGCGCCATAACTTTCTGAAAACCCTTGTAACCGTTTGCTTTAGTGCGCAGGTAGGACTGCATGAGCGCATCCAGCGGATTGTTCATCATGCTGCGCACGACCCACTTACCCTCGCGCGAGCCAACCACCGGGCCATGATGCGTCGAATAAAGGGTAAAAGCTTTCTGACTTTGTCCATCCCCGTTCCTGTAGGACTGGATGACCTCGCGGGATTGTACCTTCCGGAGTTTTCCCCCATAGCGGTAATACCATTTCCCGTCCTGCTCGACCACCGTTTCGAGGTAATCGTCCATCGCGTCGGCGCTGCTGGAGGTATGCATCCAGCCACAATTTTCGTTGAACCCCTGATAGATGAAAAATTGTCCCCAGGTTACCGCCCCATAAGCATTTAACCCCTCCTCGCTGACAACATGTACTTCCCCCCGGAAATAAAATGAGGTGTGGGGGTTGATGAGCAGCAAGGCGTTGCCGCTTGCACTCCTGGACGGGGCAATGGCAAACCCGTTGGAGCCGGTGGGCTCCCGCTCCCATTCGGGAATTTCGCGCGTTTCCTGCATCGCACTGCCCGGGCTGTCCGCACCATAAAACGCCCGTATCCCGCCGAGGGGCACGGTGCCGATATCGCCCCCGATACTGCCCTCGCTGAACATGAGCGGCATCCAGGGCTGAAACCTGCCCAGCAAACGTGGTTTTACTTGTGGATGGGTGTGCAGGTAGTAGTTGGCCCCGTCGGCAAAAGCATCGAGCAGGCGCTTCATCCATTCAGGGCTCTTTTCATAAAGCCGGAGGGCTTCGAGGGTATCGAGAAACAAACGGGCACGGATATCGTGATATACGGCGCTTTCCCCTTCTACCTCGGCAAGCCGTCCGATGGCTTCGATATAGTTTTGCTCCACCCGGGCAAAGTCATCTTCGCACTGGGCGTACAAAAGGCCAAATACGGCATCGGCATCGGTTTTGCCATAAATATGCGGAATACCCCATTTGTCGCGGATAATCGTCACCTGTTGTGCCCTCGCCGTCCAGCGGGCAATCTCCTGTGCCCGGAAAGGCTGGGCAGATACTATAAAGGGAAAGGAGAAAAATAGGAGGAGTGCAAAGTGCTTCATGGCTTCAGCCTTTAACCAGCGTGCCAACAGGCTCGCCGTGGATGATGCGTTTGAGGTTATTGGAATCGTTGAGGTCGAAGACAATGATGGGGACATTATTTTCCTGGCAAAGCGTGAACGCCGTCATATCCATAACGCTAAGGCCAAGGCTGATAACTTTTGCAAAGGTGAGCTGGTCGAATTTGGTCGCACTAGGGTCTTTTTCCGGGTCTGCACTGTAAATTCCATCTACACGGGTACCCTTGAGGATAACGTCGGCATTGATTTCACTGGCCCGGAGGGCAGCGGCGGAATCCGTGGTGAAATAGGGGCTTCCCGTACCGGAAGAGAAAATCACGACCCGGCCTTTTTCGAGGTGCCGGATAGCCCTCCTGCGGATATAGGGCTCTGCAATTTGTTTCATTTCGATCGCAGAAATAAGGCGGGTATATACGCCTAAGCCTTCCAGCGCACTTTGCAGCGCCATACCATTGATGACCGTTGCCATCATACCCATATAGTCGCCCTGTACGCGCTCGATGCCGGATTTCTCTGCCTGGAGGCCACGAAAAATATTGCCGCCGCCGATGACAATTGCAATCTGTACGCCTTCATCGGAAACTTCTTTGATTTGAGCGGCATAATGGTGGAGCATAGTCGCAGAGATACCGAATTTTTGGTCGCCCATCAGCGATTCGCCACTCATCTTTAGGAGGATACGTTTGTATTTTATGGCCATGGCAGTCGGAGTGATGTTGCAGGTTAAACAGATAAAAAAAATGCCCTGGCGTTGACCAGGGCATTTTTTTTATCCGAGTTTCACATGGACGAACCCGGTAACGGTCAGTTCCTTGTTCATAGACTTCAGAAATGCCGCGACGGTCACTTTGGAGTCCTTGACGAAGTCCTGGTTGAGCAGGGTGCTGTCCTTGAAGAATTTATTAAGTTTGCCCATGGCAATTTTCTCCAGCATTTCTTCTGGTTTGCCTTCATTGCGGGCAATTTCTTTGCCGATTTCGATTTCTTTTTCGACGACGGATGCGTCAACATCACCTTTATCTACGGCGATGGGGTGCATGGCGGCCACTTGCATGGCGACATCGCGACCTGCGTCGTAAAGTGCGGGGTCAGGCAGGTTCAAGCCTACGATGACAGCCGCTTTATTCCCCATGTGGATATAAGGACAGATTTGGGCAGCCTCCAGGCGGCCATAAGCGGCAAGCTCGATTTTTTCACCGATTACACCGATTTGCTCAGTGATTTTACCTTCTATAGTAAGGCCTGCTGCATAATCCATGGCCAGGAGTTCCTCGCGGGTAGCAGGGAAATTCGTCAGGGCAATCTCCCCGATTTTGCGCGTCATGGCGACAAAGTCATCGTTTTTTGCCACGAAGTCGGTCTCACAGCTCAATTTGACAATGACCCCGCGTTTGCGGTCAGCAGAGGTCAGTGCAAGTACGACACCTTCCGTCGCCTCGCGGTCGGCACGCTTAAGGGAGAGCTTTTCCCCTTTTTTGCGCAGAATTTCGATTGCACTGTCGAAGTTACCTTCGGCTTCGGTGAGCGCCTGTTTGCAATCCATCATCCCTGCGCCGGTCATGTCGCGCAGCTTTTTGACGTCGGCAGCGGAAATATTTACTGCACTCATTTGTTTGGTGGTTTTATTGTTGAAAGATAGAATAGGATAAAGAACCGGACGATCAGCCTGCTATGACTTCACCCACCGGCGCTGGATTACAGCTTTTGTCCGGGGTTAGGTTTAGGGGCCGGGCAGCGGACTTGCTGCCGCCCGGATCAACGATTTTCGTGTGCCGTCCCAGACCCCTATATGCTGCCTTCGGCGGCAGGATATTCTTAGGCACCCCATTTTGACGATTTCGCGAAGCGAAATCGTCAAAATGAGGTGCCTCAAAAAATATCATTTGGGGCGAAGCGCCGGGAAAAGACCTTTTACACCACCTTGGTATAATTTGGCTTTCACTTGAGCGACAGCGTCCTGATACGCCGAAGGCGGCGTTTACCTTATGCGCCCCCTTCTTCTTCCTTTTCAGGTTTGGACTGTCGGCGCTCTTCCAGCCCTTCGCGGATGGCATTCACCATATAATCGGTGATGATCCGGATGGATTTGGAGGCGTCGTCATTGCCGGGGATAGGGAAGTCCACTTTATTGGGGTCTGCGTTGGTATCAACGATCCCGAAGGTGCGGATGCCCAGTCGTTGTGCTTCGGCCACGGCGATATTCTCGTGTTCGATATCCACAATAAAGACTGCAGAGGGCAGGCGGAGCAGGTTGGCCACGCCGCCGAGTACTTTTTCGAGTTTATCGCGCTCGCGCGTCAGCGTGAGGCGTTCCTTTTTCGTAACGCTGCTCAGGGAGCCGTCATTGAGCATTTTGTCGATGTTCTGCATCTTTTTGATCGAGCGGCGTACGGTGTTAAAGTTGGTCATCATGCCACCGAGCCAGCGTTCTGTGACGAAGGGCATACCCACGCTGCGGGCCGCGGTGGAGACGATATCGCGCGCCTGTTTTTTAGTGGCGACGAAGAGGATTTTCTTGCCTGAACGGGCGAGCTGGCGCATGGCGTTGGCAGAACGCTCCATACACTCGGTTGTCCTGTTGAGGTCAATGATATGGATACCGCGGTGTTCCGTGAAGATATACGGCGACATTTTGGGGTTCCACTTTTTCTTGAGATGGCCGAAGTGCACCCCTGCATCGAGGAGTTCTTTATAAGTAGGCTTATTCATGTCTTTCATTTTAATGGATGGAGAAAAACAAGGGTAAAGGCTTAACGCTTGCTGAACTGGAAGCTCTTTCTCGCTTTCGGCTTGCCGTACTTTTTGCGTTCGACCTCCCGCGCGTCGCGCGTGAGGTATTTACGCGATTTGAGCGGCTTCCTGAAATCTTCGTTGAGCCTTACCAGGGCACGCGATATCCCCAGGCGTACTGCCTCGGCCTGCCCTTTAAACCCACCGCCGGCCACATTGACGACGATATCGTACAGGCTGCCCACCTCTACGGTTTCGAGCGGGGAGGTGACGGTACCCTGGACGTGGACTTGCGGGAAGTATTCCTTATAATCCTTGCCGTTGACCTCGATTTTCCCTTCTCCTTTTTTTAGATAGACCCGTGCCACTGAGCACTTTCTTCTACCGGTTGCATTGATCATTTCCATAGACCTGCAGAAAATATTTAGCGTCCGTTATTGGCGAACTGGTTTGAATGAATCAGAAGTTGAATTTTTCGGGCTGCTGCGCTGCATGCGGATGTTCCGCCCCTGCATATACAAACAGCTTCTTGAACATGGCCCTGCCAAGGCGGTTTTTGGGGAGCATCCCTTTCACCCCGCGCTCGATGATCGCGAAAGGCTTTTTGGCCATCAACTCGCGAGCCGTCGCAATTTTCTGGCCACCCTGGTAGCCCGAGTAAGTTTGATATTCCTTTTGAAAAAACTTTTGCCCTGTGAAGCGCACTTTCTCTGCATTGACCACGATGATGTAGTCGCCGGTATCAACGTGCGGTGTGAAGGAGGTTTTGTGCTTTCCCCGTAGCACATGGGCAATCCGCGAACAGAGGCGGCCCACGACCTCTCCTTCTGCATCAATGACATACCACTTCCGCTCTACGGTCTCTTTTTTTGCACTGATCGTTTTGTAGCTCCGCGTATCCACGATATTAATTGTTTAATGATTGAATTAAATATCTATTCGCCAGTCGCACCCGGGGTGTCCCGTGCCTGATGATGTCCCTTAAAAAAAGCTCACCAGTTGTGCTCCTGCGCCAAAGCGGATGCAAAAGTAAGCGGCTTTTTTGCTACTTGCAAGCCTTTTGCAAAAAATTATTTCAAAAATTTTACATAATAAATTGAAAAACAGCTAAAATTTGGCTTTTTGCCAACACTATCTTCGTACGGCCGACAGTTTAAAATGATTATTTGGGGTT
>JBMOJO010000484.1:0-1624 GCA_049315745.1 Saprospiraceae bacterium
CGCGCGAACGCGCGTAAAAGATGCACGCACACCAAAGATTATTTCTCAGGACAGCGACCTGCTAAATAGATACTATTTGCTAATGAAATAAAAAGTTTACCGTACTTCACTCTCCAGAGGTCCACTCGCAGTGGTCGTCAGAAGGATATCGCCGGGCCGGGCCTGTTCGGGCCCCAACAGCGGCCTGCCATTGACGTGCGTAAGGGTGAAACCCCTCTGCAAGGTATTTTCGATACTGAGGAGCTGGCAGAGTTGTTCGGCGCTGTCCAGCGCCCCTTGTCCCTTTTCCATTTGCACCTTTACAAAAAGCGGAATCTTTTGGGCGGCAAGATCGAGCTTGCCGCGGGCGGTTCCGACCAGGCTTAATGGCAGTTGCAGGACCTGGCGCTGAAATTGTTCAAGGACATACTGCTGGCGCGTCAATTGCTGCGTGGCAAATTGCCCGATCCATTGCCAGGCTTCGAGGGTACGGTTTTCGAAGGCAAAATTATTTTGCACCAGAAATTCCGCAACGGCAGTTGGGGTCTTTAGCGCCTGATGTGCCACCAAATCCGTCAGGGTTTGATCTATATCGTGCCCAATCCCGGTAATTACCGGCAGGGGAAAGTGGGCAATGGCCCTGCAGAGGTCCAGGCTGTCAAAGCCGGCAAGGTCGAGTTTAGAACCACCGCCACGGATAATGACTACACAGTCAAAATGTTGTTCCAGGGCACGGATCCGGGTCAATTGGGCGATCGTTTCGCTTTCGAGGAGGTTTCCCTGCATCGCTGCAGGGAACAGGCGGGTGAAAAAACGATAGCCAAAGGGGTTTTGAAGTAGTTGCTGCTCAAAATCCTGTAACCCTGCCGCCTGCGGGGAAGAAAGAACGGCGATCCGCTGCAGGACCGGGGATAGGTCGAGCGTGCGGTTTTTTCCGATCAGTCCCTCGTGCTGCAGGGCCTCAAGTTTTTTCTGCCGCTCGATTGCAAGTTGACCCACGGTATAAGCGGGATCTATGTCGTCAATGACCAGCTTGAGGCCGTACCGTTCGTGAAAATCCACCCGCGCCTTCAATAACACTTCCATACCTTCCTGGAGCAAGGCCCGCAGTTGCCCACCGATTTTCCGGGTCAGCGCTATCCGCTGATTTTGCCACAGGACTGCCCCGGCCTGGGCAATCCACTCCGCTGTGCTGCTGTCTTTTTCGATGAGCTCCAGGTACACATGGCCTCGCGATTCCCGGACCTGCGCAATTTCTGCTTTTATCCACAGGGATTCGGGAAAATTGAGCAAAACCGTTCTGCGCAGGTGTTGAAGGACTTCAAAAAGCCCCAAGGGATTGTTTTCCGCCATTGGTATAGTTAAATTTGAGGTAGTGTAAAATCCTTCCGAAGCAGGTTATGCCACTACACTTGTTGCGATGGGATGCGGCTGCAGCTACAAATTTAACACCAAATTATTGGGTTTGCCCCCGCGACAGATTTTTTCTTCCATACCCGGAAAAGAAGCATCATTTTTCGTATCTATTTACCGGTAGTGTCCCCGGCTTCGCCGCGAAGGATTTTATTTGGTGGGATTGTGTAAAAAGGTTGGGGTTGTGTAAAAAGGTTTTTGCCGCCTTCGGCGGCAGAATTTTCTTTGGATG
>JBMOJO010000485.1:0-1619 GCA_049315745.1 Saprospiraceae bacterium
TTCACGATTTCGCTTCGCGAAATCGTGAAAATGACGTGTCTCTCAAAACATAATTTGGCGCGGAGCGCCAAAAAGAGGCTTTTTACACAACCCCTTATATCTTCAGAGGCACATCCTTTTCGGAATTTCGCGAAGCGAAATTCCGAAAAGGATGTGCCTCTAAAGCAAAAATTCTGCCGCCGAAGGCGGCGTTTTCTTCAAAACCCTACAGCGATGCGTAAAAACACTTTTTCAGGTGCCTTGCTGATACTCATCGGAAGCGCGTGCGCGTGGTTCAGCTTTTCTGCCCCTGATGGGTTCTTTTTCAATACGGCGGAATTCCACATCCAGGAGCAAAGCAGGCTTTCACTCAATGGTACGACCAACATCAACAAGTTCTCCTGTGCCTGCGGCCAGAAATTTCAGCGCCAGGAATTTTATGCTTCGGCTTCTGCCAATCGCTCCAATATCGCTTTTTCCCATACCGTCCTCCATCTGCGCACGACATCCCTCGACTGTGGCAATAAGCTGATGAACAGGGATATGTACGAGACCCTTCAGGCAAATACCCATCCTAATATTTCGATTGAGCTGAAGAAGGCCGTTTTCCCTGCAGGCGTAACGATAGACGACTGCTCCGAGTGGGTCGAATTGGACGCCGAGACGGTGATTACCATTGCCGGGGTGGCAAAGAAAGTGCCCCTCAAGGTGAAAGCCCGCAGCCTTGCCGCCGGGCGCTTCCAGTTTCGCAGTGCCCAAGTATTGAAAATGACGGATTTTGGTATTCAGCCGCCTACCGCTATGATGGGGGCCGTCAAAGTACGCGATGAAATCCAAATCCATTTCGATCTGATCGTCCAGGCGGGCGGCAACGCAGCAACTGCCTCACAGCTCAGCGGTCCCTGACCGTTTTTTGCCGTCGAGGGCAATCATTCCGGTCTTTTTTCCGGGCAGTTGGATCTGTACCATATTCCGCTGGTCGTCGAAGAGCTCGAGAAAAATAAGACTTTCGATCTGTATGCTGTTTACCGAGGATACCTGTGGCTTCAGGCGGAAATAACAGGTGACGGCATCCATGTTGGTCTCCGTGCGGTCCAAGTAAAAATCTACTGTTTTGCCATTGACTTGCACAGATAACTTTTTTTTCAAGTAGCGCTCCATGAGCGTTTCCGGCTTCAGCTTTCCCTGCTGGATCTGCTGCACATACGCCTGGTAGTTGATCGCTTTGGCGAAATCATCCATGAACAAGGTGACCGACATACCCACGGAGGTGTTTTCTTTTTCCTGAAAAAACTCCGTCATGCTCAAATGGATAGGGTGGGGCGGAGAGGTTGCGGCAACAGCGATCAGTAAGGTGCTTAAGAATATGTTCGTCATCATAGAATAAGTTAGGAGACTTGTTGCAACGGAATGCTCATGGGTTAGAAATGGCTCTTTTTCGCCCACAGTGCGTCTTTTTTCGGCCGCGTAGCTGGGCTATGCTCCTTCAAAAAGCCTTCGCGTGGACGGAAAATAGCGCATTTTTCCCGACACGATAATCCATCATAACAAGGGGTTGTGTAAAAAGTCTTTTGCCGCCTACGGCGGCAGAATATTCTTTTGAGAGACGCGTCATTTTCGCGATTTCGCGAAGCGAAATC
>JBMOJO010000190.1:0-7037 GCA_049315745.1 Saprospiraceae bacterium
TAGGGGTGAAGTTCTCCAGTCAGACGAAGAATATAGCGGAATGGGAGGTGGCGGTGATGTAGAAATACATTCCTATAATACCTTTGGCAGATGAGCATGCACAAATCATACGATGTCCACCATTTTTGAGACATACGTTCGGAGTTCACGACAGTTTTATGCCTACGCGATAGGGGTTAGCTTTCATTGCAAAAGAAAAAGCAGCGTCCACTTCCAGTAACCCGAAAGAACCTTTTACCAAATCAAGAAAAGGAAAACGGTTGTGATGGCATTCGATGAAATCTGCTGCAGCTGCAAAATCTTCCGTATTGTAGTTGTGCAGCCCTTTGATGGTAACTAATCTGCGGATAATACTTTCGGCATCCAATTGTATTTTCCGTGCGGGGTACGTCGCACCTACCCAAATAGCCTTGCCACCGGTATTTAACAGGCCCAGCGTTTCTTCCATCACTTCTGGTACGCCGCTGCATTCGATCAATCCGTCAAAAGGCCTCGCATTTTTGAAGGTGGGATGCACCTTTGCATGAGATTCTTCGATGCTGCCCCAGCGGTAATCTGCTCCAAAAAGCCCGGCTTGGCCCAGTCTGACTGGATTCTGCTCAAGGACAGTTACTGACGCTGCCCCCAAAACTTTGAGCATTGCACAGGCCATTAGCCCGAGCATTCCGGCGCCGGCCACCAGGAAGTTTTTATGTTGCAGGTCTCCCAGTAAGCGGACTGCGCCGGCGATGGTTGCAACCGTACAGTTGATCAAAGCGGCCACTGGAAGGGGAACATCCTCAGATATTGCAGTAAGGGGCGTATTTTTTCGTAGGATAATATACTCACTGAGCCCGCCATGCAGCGTATTGGACTGCGTTATGGGCTCATGGCCATATTTTATGAGACGATCGCCCTTTTGTGGGATACCTTCCTTAGACAGCCGACAGTCAGGATCACTCGAGAAAATTGCCCAACTAATACGGCAGCCTAATTGCAAGTTATTGCCACGCAGGTCCGTTTGTATTGCATCTTTGCCAAAATGTACAATCCTTCCAACTACTTCATGGCCTAAAATTGTAGGGGTGGCTTCCTTACGTTTTCCGAAATAGGTGTTCAGGTCGCTTCTACACAGGGTAACAAATTCATTTTTGACCAAGATCTCCCGGCTCCCAAGTTCCGGGACCGGGAGTCGGATAATAGACATCGGGCGGTTTGGGGCTGTAAAAACAGCTGTCGTCGAATGTTCCATTTCTTTTAGCATATTCCGAATTAGTTTTTTCAGGGTTACAGCTAGTATCGTTGACCCCTAAATAAGGACATCTATTTTATCTATTTAGCAGGTCGCTATGCTGGGAAATAATATTTGGTGTGCGCACACCAAATAAAATCCTTCGCGGCGAAGCCGCGGATACCGCTGGCAAATAGATACATTTTTTGTATCTATTTGCCAGCGGTATGCGCGGGTCAACTGCAAATCTTTTTAAGGTAGGCATACATTTCGGATTGCGCCCTAAACACCGGTTCCGGTCTTATTTGGAAAGCACCGTGCTGGTGATGAGATTTTATATTGTCCCTCCACTGGATTTCGAGCATTTCCACCAATTGTTTTTTGCAGACTGGATCGTTTATCGGAACAATAATTTCTACCCTTCGATCAAGGTTTCGTTCCATCAAGTCTGCTGAAGATAAAAACACCTTTTGCCGTCCATTCACTTCAAAAACGAAGACCCGGGAATGCTCAAGAAACCGGTCAATGATACTGACGATTTGAATCGGAGGGTCCGGCGTATCGTTTTTAACCGACAGGCAACAAATCCCCCTGACGACGAGCCTTACCTGGACGCCCTCCTGGGCAGCGCGAAGCAATAGCCAGATCATTTTTGGATCCTCGAGATTGTTCATCTTGAGTAAAATGCCAGGTTTTTTGCCGGTTTGCGCAGCTTGTATTGCCTCCAGGATCAAATGGGAGAGCGCATTTCTGGCCGTCCACGGAGCTACGAGGATTGTATCGAAAACAGGAGGAGGGCAAGCATGATCCTTCAAATAGCCAAAAAGGCGGCCAATATCCGAGGTGATTCTTTTGTCGCAGGTAAAAAGCGCATTGTCAGCGTATTGTTTTGCAGTTTTTTCATTGAAATTGCCGGTAGATAAATAGGCATAACTTTGGGACTTGCCCGCTTCGTTTCGTTTTACCAGCAGGGCTTTTACATGAACTTTTATACCTGGCAGGCTATATTTCACCGTTGCCCCTGCCGTTTTGAGCATAGCCGCTGCGGCGATATTGGCGGCCTCGTCAAATCTTGCCTTGATTTCCGCAAAAACCACCACTTTTTTGCCCGCCTTTGCCGCTCTGCTAAGTTGCTCTACTACCACTCCGTTTGGCACAATTCGGTAAAGCGATATTTCGAGCGATTCTACAAGCGGATCGTCGGCAGCTTCGCGGAGGAAGGTTAGGAGATAGTCAAAGCGCTGATAGGGATAGTGCAGGAGATGGTCCTGTTTTTTAATTTTGTCGAACAGCAGGCCTTCCCCGCTAAGGCCGGGGTGGGGAAGGGGCAGTAGCGGCGGGAAATAGAGCCCGCCGGTGTCAGCCGGTTCAGGAAACGAGATAAAATCCTGAAAGTTGTGAAACTTCCCCCCGGGAACCAGATCTGCTTTTTTTAATCCGAACAACTCGGCAATTCCGTGGAGGAGCTGTTCGGGCATCCCGGCATCATACAACAAACGGGTAGGCAACCCGCTACTCCGCCCGGCAAGGCTTTCCTGTACTTTTTCGACGATATTTCCTGAATATTCATCATCAATATATAGCTCTGCATCGCGTGAAATCTTTATCGCGTATGCAGCGACTACCGGGGAAGCGAAAAGTTCGCCGAGGTGCATCCGCACAATTTCATCCAGAAATATGACATCAAGATTGAACCCTTTTGAAGTAGGGAGGGTCAGGAAGCGGGGCAGGATGTCCGATGGGATATTAACGATTCCAAACCGATCTGATGGAGCTGCATACTGGACTACGAAGTATAATCCTCTGTTTTCCAGGAAAGGAAGATCATCGGTTGCACAAACCGGGAATACCCGTAGGTGCTGCCGCACTTGTTGGCTGAAAAATTTTTCCGCTGCTTTTGTTTGCTTGAGATTGAGTTCCTGGTAATCGCAGATCAAGTGGATCCCCTGCATTTTGAGATCGGGGATAATTTGTGCGTTAAATACCCTGCCAAGGTGCCGTTGCTGATCGCCTACAACAGCAAGTACCTCCTTCAAGATTTTTTTAGGCTTAAAGCCGAAAAAAGTTTTTTGGTTTGCTTTCTCTATCTTTTTAAAAAATCGCAGCGCCGAAACGCGTACCCTGAAGAACTCGTCGAGGTTGGAACTGAATATTGCCATGAACTTGAGCCGCTCATACAGTGGCACGTCTGGGCTAGCTGCCTCGAGCAGCACCCTTTTATTGAACGCCAGCCAACTTATATCGCGGTTAAGGAGGTACATGGTTTTTCAAGTGGATTTAAAAAATTTCTTGTTTTTTGGTATCTATTTACCAGGTGTCTTCGCGGCAATGAACTGCTTAATAGATAAGTTTTTTGTATCTATTTATCGGGGAATTGCCATGGGAAATAATATCTGGGGCTGTGTAACAAGTCTTTTTTTGGCGCTTCGTGCCAAGTTATCTTTTGATAGACACATCATTTTCGAAATTTCGCAAAGCGAAATTTCGAAAATGATGTGTCTATCAAAATAATGTTTTGCCGCCACAGGCGGCAAAATACTTTTACACAACCCCAAATAAAATCACGGGTCGCGCAAAGCGTCTTTTACCGCCTGCGGCGGTAGAATATTATATTGAAACCGTGCTTGATTCATAGATTATGCTTCGCAAAATCTATGAATCAAGCACGGTTTGAAATTATGTTTTGGCGCGAAGCGCCGCAAAAATTCTTTTACACAGCTTCTACCCTTAGTTGTGGGATATTTTTTTAATAGAACAAGCACCAGGTTTGTTTATTCTAAGTCCATTTCCGGTATTATTTTAAGGTTAATTTTTGCGAACCCTCATATTGAGTGTCCCCTGTTTAAGGTTCTGTAAACTTTGTATAGGCTGGGGCAAAGTGGGGGTAATCGCCTTACATTTGCAGTATTGTCGAATTTTCCAAATCTTTATCATGTACCGGATCTGCTTTCTTGTTATTCCAATTTTGTGCTTATTGATATCTGCCTGCGAACCTTCCAGGAGGATCGGGGAAGTGGTCATTGAGCCACCTGCGGGGGATGCCTATTGCAAGGTAGATCCCGAGGGGGTGACAGTCATCCCGAACGGGCGCTTTATCCGTCCGTATGGGCAGACGCTGCGCATCGCGCCACATCCTTTCGGACTAACTTTGTCTCCGGACGGAAAAACGGCAGTAACGGCGAATTCCGGGAACCGCCCTTTTTCCATAACGATCGTAAATGGCATCGGATCGGACCGCCCTTCAGTGCGGCAGGTGCCCGAAGGCCCTTTTAACGATGCAAACTTGCTCGAGGATGTGTTCATGGGTCTCGCTATTACCCGGGATAACCGCAGTGTGTGGGTAGCAGGTGGCCAGGCGAACAAGGTTTATCGCTTTGACCTGTCCAGTGGTGAAAAGGTTGATTCTATTGTATGTTCCTATCCCGGCCACGAAGATGGGTATCTCGGCGACCTGGTATTGAGCGCCGACGGGAACACGCTCTATATATGCGACCAGATTAATTTCAAGCTCGTGATTGCGGATACCCGCTCGCGAAAAGTCAGGCATTATGTGCCGGTGGGGCGCTATCCATTCGGTGTTGCCCTATCACCTGACGGGCAAACGGCTCATGTTGCCAATGTCGGGGTATTTGCTTATCAGCCCCTTGGCAATGTAAACCTCGGCGACGTCAAGCATTCCGGTACAGACTTTCCGGTTTTTGGCTATAATACCGGGGAAATGCGCGAAGGCTATCAAAAAGGCGATGTGGTCGTTCCTGGCCTTGGCGACCCTAACGTACCGGAATCTTTTTCGGTTTGGTCTGTTGATGTATCCGCCGATACCCCACGGGTGGTCCACAAAATCAAAACCGGGTTCCTGGTAGGGGAAAAAATTGAGGGGGTCCCGGCGGTCGGCGGTTCCAGTCCCAACAGTATCGTAGCTACCGGGCAACAGGTTTTTGTTTCCAATGGCAACAATGACTGCATCTCCGTCATTGATGCGGTCGAAGGAAGGGTAGTGAAAAATATCTTCCTTAAACCGCTCCCGGCTTTAAGCCGCTTTCGCGGGGTAATCCCGTTTGGACTGGCCCTTTCGCCCGACAAAAAGCGGCTTTATGTTGCAGCAGCAGGGATCAATGCCGTAGCTGTAGTGGATATCCCTTCCCTCTCCGTAATTGGATATTTACCCGCCGGCTGGTTCCCTTCCAAAATAGCCGTAACGCCCGACGGAAAAAAACTGGTGGTGGCGAATGCAAAAGGGTATGGCAGCGGCCCGAACGGGGGCTATACGTTTCAGGAAGGCCCGGAAGGCGCTTATATCGGCCACCTGATGAAGGGTTCGGTGACCATCATGGACATCCCGTCAGATGCCGGCCTGCCCGGCCTGACCCGCCAAGTGTTGGACAATAATTTCCGGCTGCTCCAAGCCAAAGATACATCATTCGCCTGGCGGCGCAAAAACCCTGTCCCTCTTTTTCCCGGAGAACAAAGCAGTCCGATTAAGCATATCGTCTTTATTTCCAAAGAAAACCGTACCTACGACGATGTTTTCGGGCAAATCAGGAATGGAAAAGGGGATCCCGGACTCGCGAGGTACGGATTTAACCAAAGCTTTGGCAATAGGGCCGGGACCGTTGCAGTGGAGGGTGCCACGGTTATGCCGAACCATCTTGCCCTTGCTCAGCGCTTTGGGATCGCCGATAATTTTTATGTGGACAGCGACCACTCCGCCGATGGTCATCGTTGGCTTTCCAATACTTATCCCAATGAATGGGTAGAAACCAGTGTAGCTGCCGGGTATGGCGGCCATCGTCAGGTAAAGCCCGCGAGCAATGCACCTGGCAGGTTCGCCTGGACCGGAGCAGCAGGGTCCTTTTTCCCAGAGGACTATAACGAGGCTGGTTCGATGTGGGAACATTTTGACCGCAACGGCGTCAGCGTGTACAACTGGGGTTTTGGAACGGAAATGGCCAGTAATTTCTCGGATTCGACGATGAAATACTACGGCCAGAAGGTACTCCTGAACTATCCGGTACCGGCACCCCTTTTCGCCAATACCTCACGCACTTACCCTACTTACAACATGGCCATCCCGGATCAGTTCCGCGCAGATATTTTCCTTCGCGAATTTGAAGAAAAGTGGGTAAACGGTAAGGAAAAACTTCCCCAAATGCTCACCATCCTTTTGCCCAACGATCATGGGGCGGGGGAGCGCCCAGAAGCCGGTTACCCTTTCCGGGAAAGTTATATGGCCGACAACGACCTTGCGCTTGGCCGTATCATCGAGAAGCTCTCGGCGAGCCCTTACTGGAAAGAAATGGCTATATTTATCACAGAGGACGATTCCCAGGACGGCCGGGACCACGTGGATGCCCATCGGAGTATCCTCATGGTCTGCTCCCCGTGGGCCAAACGCGGATATGTCGCGCACAAGCATTATAGTTTTGGGAGCATTTTCAAAACGTTTTGGAATATCCTCGGCATACCTTATCTCAATCAATACGACGCTGCAGCAGCAGATTTAAGTGATTTTTTTACTGCTAATCCCGATTTTTCGCCTTACAAAGCCCTACCCGTTGACCCCCGTATTTTCGACCCCCAAAAAGCCCTCACCCCTTTCGACGAGCGCTTCGATTGGAAGAGCCTCCTCGAATCGCCCCAATTGGATCGTGTGGAGGATTTCATCCGGGAAAAACGAAAAGAAGGCAATGGGGGTAATTAGGCAGCGCTGTAGCCGCCGCACAAGTAAAACTCCGCCTTCGGCAGAATATTCCCTTAAGAGAGGTTGTGTAAAAGGTCTTTTCATTGCGCTTCGCGCCAAATTTAAGTTTGAAGCCGACGTGTTTTT
>JBMOJO010000191.1:0-7030 GCA_049315745.1 Saprospiraceae bacterium
GTATTGACGGGCAATGCCGGCAAGGGTCTCGCCTTCGGCGACGACGTGGTACTGGATAGTCATAACAATATGGGTTTAAATGTGAAAAATCTTTTTGATTTATGTGAGAACGATGTATTTTTACGAAATAGTATTTAAGTATTTAATACTTTACCACACAGGGACCAAACTAAAGTGTTTTGACTCTACATTTTGAACAAATTGGGGCGTGATTCGGCATAACTAAGGCGGGCCTCAACCCCACACGGGGTTCCCTCCGGGGACAAGGGGATTACTGAACCATGCTGACAGCCTTATCCGTGTTTTTACAGAGGGTCCAAAAACCTTCTCCCAGGTCCTTGTGTGGTATCTTTTCAAAAATTTAACGGCTTCAGGTCCCTGAAATGCCCGTTCAGTTTCACCCGTTCCTGCAGCTCCTTCACACCGCGGATGACCGGCAGTATTTCCTGGAGGTGCCCGGTAAGGAAATCCTGGCGTTCCCGCTCGCACTCCATCTTAAGCATTTCGTATTCCTGCTCCAAAGATAGCCCGGCAAGATGCCCCAGGCTAAATACCGTGAACGGTTGATCCCTGCCGGGCAGGGATTTCTGAATACCGGCCAGTTGAAAAAATTCGGCGAATAAATCGCGTAGCACAGCATTTTGCCTCGGTCTTATGGGCCTTTCGTCCTCTTTCAGGGGTATGATTTGCCCACCGGCATACATTTTGCCTTCCATGAGGCTGAAGAAACGGGCAATCCTGAACCTTCCAAGCCCGATCACGGTAATGTCCAGGGTGCCGTTCGGATGCCTGTCCACGACCTTATCCAGATATACTTCCGTTCCGCAGGAAGATACCTTGCCATCCAGGAACGCCGGGATACCAAAGGTCGTATTGTCGCGTTCGCACTCACCGATCAATTGCAGGTACCGCGGCTCGAATATGTGGAGGTTGAGCGGCTCATTTGGAAAAACGACCAGCTCCAGCGGGAATAAGGGGAGTTTTCTCATACGCGAACGTTTTGAAGTTACCTTAAGGAGGGGAGACACCAAAGAAATGTTAATAAAATAGGGAACTCAAGGGGTAAAAATAAACCATTTTTTCTAACATGCCTGCCGCACCAAGTCTGATAAATTTTCCTTCCACGCAAGGCTTTTGAGCAATGCCGGTTACGCAGGGTCTGTCGCAATAGACCTGATAATTTCTTCGCATGAATTTCGTTATAAAGATATTAATGATGTACTCCAAAAAATTCCTGCCCTATGCGACTTGGTTATTTCTTCAAAAGCCTTGTAATTATCAGCATCCTGGCAATGGCCGCGGTGGCTGTTCTGTCCTGCAAACGCAATACGGCGCGAAATATTACAACGCTCGCAACCGTAAACCCTTATATATATGCGTATTCGTCCGGCGTAATCTCCCGGGCTGACGCCATCAGGGTCCGTTTTGTAGATCCGGTCGCCGCTGCGGATGCAGTCGGTAAGGCTGCACCGGAGGGGATTGCTGCTATTAGCCCGCGTGCTGCAGGCAGCTTTACCTGGGAAGATGAAAAGACGCTTCGGTTTGATCCGGCAGCAGCGCTTCCTTCTTCTACGACTTTTAAAGTGGAGGTGGACGTAAAAAAAGTAATCCGGCAGGCAAAAGGCGACGATGCGGATTTTACGTTTGAGGTACGGACGCGCGACCAGTATTTCCAAACTTCCCTGGACGGTATTTTTTATCCTGATGAAAAGGACTTCACGCGGTTAGAGGTAAAAGGAACGGTCTATACGGCCGACGTGGCGCTGCCGAAAGCAGCAGAGGGGCTGCTGCGGGCATCCCAGGAAGGCCGCCCGCTCAAAGTCCGGTGGTCGCATGCTGCCGATCAACGCGCCCATTTCTTCACCATTGAGGGGGTGAGCCGTGGCAACAAGCCTTCGGAGGTCGAGCTGAGGTGGGACGGCAAGTCCCTGGAAGCCGTGCGTGTGCGTGCCGAAACCTGTGAGATCCCTCCTTTGGGGCGATTTTCCCTGCTGGACGTGAAGGCTGTTCAGGGCCAGGAACAATATCTGCTCTGTCAGTTTTCAGATCCGCTTCAATCGGATCAACTGCTCGATGGGCTGCTTCGCCTGCCTGACTTCGCCGGTTTCTCCCGCTTCATCATTGAAGGCAACCGGGCCCGGGTATATCCGGGAGAAACGCTTTATGGTACGTATCGCCTTCTTGCAGACGAAGGTATCCGAAATGCACGCAATAAACGGCTGGACAATGAGGCTGTTTTTGATGTCGTTTTCGAAAATCTGGAGCCGGCAGTCCGTCTGTTGGGCAATGGGGTGATTATGCCTAATTCCAACGGGCTGGTCTTTCCTTTCGAAGCCGTTGGGTTACATGCTGTGGATGTTGAAGTTTTCAAAGTGTTTCACGATAATATGCTCCAATTCCTGCAGGACAATAACCTGGACGATGGGTACGACCTCTTTAAAGTTGGGCGGATCGTCCTGCAGCGCAAGGTATCGCTGAATGCGATCAACCCCGATGCGGTCAGTTCGAAGTGGTCGAGATATGCGCTCGATCTGAGTAAGCTGGTGCAGCAGGACGAGCAGGCGATTTATTCCGTCCGGATCGGTTTCCGTCCGGCTTACGCACAATCATCTTGTTCGCCTAAGCAGGCCCCTGACGAGCAGGAATTTAATTTTACCGACGGCGACGACGCGGAGGGGCTGCGCAGTATCATGGATTACTGGTATGGCCCCGACGATTACACGGACGAGTACGACTGGGAACGGAGGGATAACCCCTGTTATGCCGAATACTACAATTCGGAGCGCTTTGTTCAGCGCAATATCCTGGCCTCCAATTTGGGGATGATTGCCAAATCTTCAGGTGGCCCGGAGGTGTTCGTCGTGGTTGCGGACCTGCGCACGACGGATCCCGTTTCCGGTGCCCTTCTTGAAGTGTACGATTTCCAGCAGCAGATGATCGGACAGGGCAATACCGGCAAGGATGGGATGGCGCGGATCAAGGTCAGCGGGAAACCTTTTGTGGTGATTGCCCGGCAGGGTAAAGAACGCGGTTATTTGCGCCTGTCAGACGGCGAATCCCTCTCGATGAGCCGCTATGATGTGGGTGGGGACGTTGTACAGAAAGGGTTGAAGGGGATGATTTATGGAGAAAGGGGCGTCTGGCGCCCGGGAGATTCTGTTTTTCTGAATTTCATACTCGAGGATAAAAGCGGTAAACTGCCAGAGGCTTATCCGGTGACGATGGAAGTATTCAATGCACGGGGGCAGCTACAGCTAAAGCGCACCTCAGGAAAAAACGAAGGCGGGATATATCCCTTTCATTTTGCTACGCCGGCGGATGCCCAGACGGGAAACTGGCGGGTGCGGGTAAAGGCCGGCGGGGCGGCGTTTGAAAGTTTGCTCAAAATCGAAACCATACAGCCCAACCGCCTGGAGGTAGATCTGGACTTTGGCAAGCGCAGGATTTCGGGTGCGGGTGGCGAGGTGAGCGGCGAGCTCGGCGCAACCTGGTTGCACGGTGCTGCCGCTTCGGGACTTAAAGCCATCGTCGAGGGCCGCCTGACGACTGCTGCTACCGCTTTCAAGGCTTTCCCTGCTTTTTCTTTTGATGATCCTGCCAGGCCACTCGAGGGCACCGAAGCAAAGGTCATTTTTGAAGGCAATCTGGACGGCAATGGCCGGGCGCGGGTGCAGGCCAGGCTCCTGGGCGAGGCCGGGGCCCCGGGGATGCTGAACGCGGTTTTCAGGACGCGGGTCTTTGAACCCGGCGGCGCATTCAGCTCGGATTATCTTTCCATCCCCTATTCCCCATATTCAGCCTACGCCGGTGTTGAGGTGCCCCGCAATGACCGGGGCGAGCCGCAGGTAGAGGTGGACAAGACTGCACCCATACGTCTTGCCGTAGCCTCCCCGGACGGGGCACCGCTCGCGGGCAGGCGCGTCAGCGTCGGGGTTTATGCGCTCGAATGGCGGTGGTGGTGGGACGAATACGGCGAGGATGTCTCTTCATACAATACGGCTACCCACTATAATGCCGTAGAACGCGCAACCTTGCAGACCGATGAGCGCGGGATTGCCATGTTCCCGTTCAGGCCAGGCCAATGGGGCCGGTACCTGATCCGGGTCTGCGATGAAGCAGGGGGGCACTGTGCGGGAGAATATGTCTATGCCGGCAACCCCTGGTACGGTGGTGAAGAGGGGAATTACCGCGAGGTAGCCTCAATGCTGGGCTTTAAAGCCGACAAAGAAAAATATCGCGTCGGCGAAACGGCAACGTTTACGATCCCCGGGGGGGCTGCAGGCAGGATACTCGTTTCCCTGGAAAATGGCAGCCGGGTAATCAATGCGTTCTGGGCACAGTCCAAAGCAGGGGATAATACCGTAAGCTTTAAAGTTACCCCTGAAATGGCCCCCAACGTCTATGCACATATTGCCCTGATCCAGCCGCACGCCCAGTCAAATAACGACCTGCCGATCCGACTTTACGGGGTTGCCCCAATCAATGTCGAAGACCCCGGGACCTTGTTGCTGCCGGAGTTGAAAATGCCTTCCGTCCTCAAACCTGAGCAAGCCGCTACGGTGGAAGTCCGGGAAAAAAATGGGCGGCCCCTGGCCTATACCCTGGCCATCGTGGACGAAGGGCTGCTCGGCCTTACCCGCTTTAAGACGCCCGACCCCCATCGGGTATTCTATGCCCGCGAAGCGCTCGGCGTCCAGTCCTGGGATGTTTACCGGTATGTACTCGGCGCTTATGGCGGAAATCTCGAAAGCGTGATGAGCGTTGGCGGCGATGGGGAGATTGACGCTGCCGCCCTCAATAACACCGCTAACCGATTCGAACCCGTAGTACAGTTTCTCGGGCCTTTCAGCCTGAAACCGGGGGCAGCCAATTCCCATCAGATCAAAATGCCCAACTATGTCGGCGCTGTAAGGGTAATGGTGGTCGCATCTGCCCGCGGTGCTTATGGTGCAAGCGAAAAAAGGGTACCGGTGCGCAACCCGATAATGGCCCTGGCAACGGCGCCGCGGATCCTTAGCCCCGGTGATCAGTTCCTCTTGCCGGTCAATATTTTCGCGAATGACCCCAAGGTCAAAACGGTTACGGTAAGCCTTCAGGAGACCGCCGGGATGGCCATGATCGAGGAGGGGGCACCAAAGACGATAACCTTTCGCAATACCGGCAGTCAACTGGTCAATTTCAAGGTGAAGATGCGGAATAAGTCCGGGGTCGCCAGGTTTGCTATCACCGCCCAGGGCAACGGTGAGCGGGCAACCCACAAAATGGAGATCGAAGTGCGCAACCCCAATCCTTATGTGACGGTCGTACAGAGCGAAGTGATGGCGCCAGGTGCTGTCTGGACGCAGGGAATAACCCCCGTCGGTATTCCGGGCACGCAGGGTGCACTGCTCGAGGTATCCTCTATCCCGCCCCTCAACCTCGGGGAGCGGCTGGGCTTCCTGTTGCAGTACCCGTACGGCTGTGTCGAGCAGACGGTATCTGCTGCCTTTCCGCAGCTCTACGTCCAGCAGCTCATGGATATGCCTGCGGACGCCCAGAAAAAAACCGCAGATAACATCAAAGCTACTATTGAGCGGTTAAAGCAATTCCAAACCCCGGAAGGGGGCTTTGCCTACTGGCCGGGAATGCCCTCCGCCGACCAATGGGCGAGCAGCTATGCCGGGCATTTCCTGCTCGAAGCCAAAGCCAGGGGCTACGAAGTACCGGCCAATCTGCTCAACGACTGGGCAAGGTTCCAGAAAAAGGTTTCGAGGCTCTGGGGGCCCGGGCTCGACCGAGCTGATGTTGATATGGCTTCCGGTCATCAGCTCGAACAGGCCTACCGTCTTTACACCCTTGCCTTGGCTGGTCAGACCGACCTGCCTTCGATGAACAGGATGCGCGAGATGGAGGACCTGCAGTTGGTAGCACGCTGGAGGTTGGCCGCGGCCTATGCCCTTGCCGGAAAGCTCGAGACTGCCCGCCAGTTGACGAAGGGGCTGGGCCTCTCCGTAGAACCCTACCAGGAGTTCTCGTTCACCTATGGCTCGGATATCCGGGATAAGGCATTTATCCTGGAAACCCTCGTGCTGCTTAAGGATGAAAAGCGTGCCGCAGATATGGCAGGGTATCTTTCCGGACGGCTCGTCAGCAGGGACTGGATGAGTACCCAGAGTACCGCACAGGTCCTGCTCGCGATGGCCAGGTATGTGGGCGATAACCGGCCCTCCGATGGGATGTCTTTTGATTACCGCCTGGGTAATGGAAAGGCTGTAACGGCCGGCACCCAAAGTCCCCTGATGCAAATCCAGCTCGCGCAGGGGGGAATTGCCCCGACGGGAAAAATGAGTTTGAAAAATACGGGTAAAAGTAAAATTTTCGTGCGGGTGATCGTACGCGGGCAGCCATTGCCGGGTGAAATTGCCGCTGTCGCGAGCGATCTGGATGTTCGCGTTTCCTTCAAAACGCCAGATGGCAAAACGATGGATCCGGTTAATATCGCCCAGGGGGTTGATTTTATCGCCGAGGTGACCATAGGCCATCCGGGTACCCGGGCCATGCCTTATGAGGAACTCGCGCTTAGCCAGGTGTTTCCGGCCGGCTGGGAAATTATCAACGCGCGAATGGGGGATTTGGGCAACGATACCCAGAGCGCTTCGGACTACCAGGATTTCCGCGACGACCGGGTAAATACGTTCTTTGATTTAGGGCAGGGCCAGATTAAAGTGTACCGGGTGCGCCTTAATGCGGCCTATCAGGGCAGGTTTTATCTGCCGCCGTCAAACTGTGCGGCGATGTATGACCAATCCGTGAGTGCTTCCTCTGAAGGCAGGTGGGTAACGGTCGTGCCGCCAAAGCGGTCTATATAATAGCAAATGGAACGGTACTGCACGATTAAGCGTTCGCTGTGGCGAAATTTTATGTCGGGATTGTACGAAAAGTTTAGGGTTGTGTAAAAAGTCTTTTGCCGCCGCAGGCGGCAAAAGACTTTTTACAGCGCTTCGCGCCGAATTATATTTTTAGAGACACATCATTTTCGCAATTTCGCGAA
>JBMOJO010000192.1:0-6978 GCA_049315745.1 Saprospiraceae bacterium
ATTTTAACGATTTCGCTTCGCGAAATCGTTAAAATGACGTGTCTCTCAAAATAATGTTTTGCCGCCGAAGGCGGCTAAATACTCTTTGTATGGAGACATCTTTTTCTTGATTTTGCTTCGCAAAATCAAGAAAAAGATGTCTCCATACAAATATAATTTGGCGCGAAGCGCCATAAAAATACTTTTCACACAACCCCGCCAAATATTATTTCCCAGGGCGCGGCCTGATAGATAGATACTATTTTTTTTTAAAATATTAACGATAAAAATCCTCTGTTGGAGCACCGGTCTCGTGGTCCAAAGAACCTGAGCGCTCGTCGAAACGGCTGCGGATATTGTGTAAATGCACCATATTGCCTTTTTGGATTGCCAGAAAAGCTTCGGCGATTACCACATTGTTTTTTACGACCGGATCACCGGGCATGATGTCGGTGATCGCGATTTTATAGCCAAACCTTACAGGCTCCAGGCAATGGGCCTCTTGTAGCTTTCCTTCCCCGAGTAAGGTTACGGTTCCGACAATGAGGTCGTCCAGGGCGGTGGCTACATTGTCGGCAGGATGTAGCACGAAGGCGCGTTGTTTCATAGCACGCCATATTTTTTAAATGCTGCCGTTGCGCCCATTCCTGCCTCAACTGCCCGGCGGACAAGGTTTTCGGCATCTGCTTTTACCAGCGCTTTTTCGATTACCGCCCGCTCATGCTGGCGAGGGATCACCACAATGCCATCCAGGTCGCCAAATATCAAATCGCCCGGATGGATACGGACCCCCTCGATTTCAATCGGCACCCGAAAGGCCTGCACGATGGTCCTGACCCTGGAATCCTGGGCAAAACGCCCGGTACTAAAAACAGGAAACTGCTGCTCCAGCACTTTCAGGGTATCCCGGTGCGGGCCGTAGCATACTGCCCCAACAGCACCGCGCATACGTGCACTTGCTGTCATAATCTCCCCCCAAACCGCACAGCGCTGCATCCCGGTGCAAACAAATACCTCTCCGGGCCGAAGGTCGTCGAGGGCCTCGGTCATATACCCGAAGGGCTTTGGCTGCTCCCCATATACTTCCGTAAACAATACCGGCATAGCCCTCCCTGCGATCTTCATATCGAGTTCCATAGGCTGGATAACAGGCGGCAAAAATTGGTGGTAACAGCCAAGCTGGTCCAGGATGTCCCCCATGACAGGGGTATATAGACGATTTTTCATCAGCGCGAATAATTCATCGTCGGTGCTGTACATCGTACTTTTTTTTTAAAGGTTCTACATTATGTTTAGCGAATTGTATCTATTTAACAGGCGTATCCGGGGCTGCACCGCGAAAGTCTGGGGTTGTGTAAAAAGGCTTTTTACGGCGCTTCGCGCCAAATTATCTTTTGAGAGACACATCATTTTTGAAATTTCGCTTCGCGAAATTTCAAAAATGATGTGTCTCTCAAAATAATATTTTGCCGCCGCAGGCGGCAAAAACCTTTTTACACAACCCCATATTCTTTGGATGGAGACATCTTTTTTCTGATTTTGCTTCGCAAAATCAGAAAAAAGATGTCTCCATTCGAATATAATTTGGCGCGAAGCGCCATGAAAAGACTTTTTACACAGCCCCTCAAAATATAATTTGGCGCGAAGTACCAGGAAAATACTTTTTACACAGCCCCAAAATCCTTCGCTTTGAGCCCATATTCATAAGGATGAGGATTTGCATGTTATCGCCCCCTTATCTCTGTAGGATGCGGAAGGCATCTGCATAGCTCTCCGGCCCCGATACCCTGAGGTTCAAAACGCCTTTTTTCCAGGAGAAAGGTACAGGTTTTCCGGTATTTACAGCGATAATGCGCTTGACGGAGTCGAAAGGGATATCCTTCAGTACGAGCGTGCCATCTGCGGGGCGGTCCAGTGCGATCAGGAATATCTCTTCGCCCTTGGCGGTAAAGCGTACCCTTTCTTTCCCGGCACCGGTCGCAGTGGCGATTTTCCAGGGCCGTGTGCCCCGGATGGCATCACCATTGGCCTGGTACCAGTTGCCGAGCGCGAGCAGGCGTTCTTTTTGTCCGGGCGGGATAGAGCCATCCGCTTTGGGGCCAACATTTAACAACAAATTCCCATTTTTACTGACAATATCTACGAACATATCCACCAGTGCATCGGATGATAAGAAGGTAGAGACATCTTCCGTCTGATTGTAGCCAAAAGACAATCCGATGCCGCGCACGGTTTCCCATTTTTTGAGGGAGATGGTATCGAGCACCTGGTACTCCGGTGTCGAGAAATCAAAATGCACAGAAGAGCCAAACCCTGTTGGGGTCATCTCCATTTTATGCCGGTTATTGACCACGCCCCCGGGATTGCGGTTGTAAAAATCTGCGATCAGGGGCTTGGGGTCAAAGGCTGCCGGACTGCCGATATCTGCCCACAGGACTGCCGGGTCATAGCGCTCCATGAGTTCCCGCCAGTGGGTATCTATATATCGCACATAAGCTGAATCCTGGGGCACGGCAAGGAATAAGTCCTGCAGGTTGGTGATTGTCCGGTCGTTGAAGGTCCAATCCAGTCCGCTGGAGTAATAAAACCCCATTTTCATATTCCGGGCTTTGACCGCCTGGGTAAGTTCGCCGACGATATCCCGCATGGATAGGAAGTCCGGGTGGAAAGGATTGGGTGTTTTACTCGGCCAAAGGAGGAAACCATCGTGAAATTTAGTTACCAAGACAACGTACGCGGCCCCGACCTGCTTAAACAAGTCCGCCATTTCGTTCGGGTCCCATTTTGCACTTTCCTGGTCAAATGTAGGTATAAAGCCGGCATAAGAAAAATTTTCTCCATAGACGGAGCGGTGGTGCAACTGAGTAGAGCTGCCTTCTATTTTCAGGGAATTGAGGTACCACTCCGCATACGGGTTATTCCTGAACCAGGTAAGCGCACCGTCTTTGGCGAGGGTTTCCTCCAGGGTCAGTTTGGTGCCCTGTGCCCAACCGGGCACGGAGTACAGTCCCCAACATACAAATATACCCAGCTTGCCATCTTCATACCACTCCGGAAGCGGGTGTGTCGAAAGGGAAGCATTTGTGGGTTGATAACGCTGGTCCTTTGAACCTTGCTGCGCGTAGCCCTGTACAACGGACAGGGCCAGTATGGCTAAAGCAAGGTAAATTGAAAAAGATTTTGGTTTTGCCATAGCCTGATTATTTTGTAGTTATACGAAAGGCATGAGCAGCACTGGCCGTGGCCGAAACAGGAAATTGGAGCACACCATTTTTAATGGAATACTTCATCGCTTTGCCGGTAGCCAGGTCGGTCAATTTTCCAGCTTTTCCTTCGAGGGGCAGCCCGCTGATCCGTACGACTTTTTCTTTTGGCGTATCCAGTAAAATGAGGTAAACGATACCGTTTTTGTAGGTAAAGCGCACGCGTTCGCCGGTGGCAGTTTCGGCCATGGCTACTTTCCAGGGACGGGTGCCATAAATCGCTTCACCGTTCACTTTCAGCCAGTTGCCCAATCCTTGCAGGCGTTCGAGCTGCCCCTGAGGGATAGATCCGTCGGCCTTAGGGCCGATATTGAGCAACAAATTGCCGTTTTTACTGACGATATCCACAAAAGATTCAATGAGTTCTTCCACAGAGAGGAAGGTTTCTGCATCTTCGAGTTGGTTGTAGCCAAATGATTTACCGATACCGCGGCAGGTTTCCCATTTTTTGGAGGCAACACTATCCAGGATCCGGTATTCCGGCGTATTAAAATCATAAAATACCGCAGAGCCAAACCCTGTTGGGGTCATTTCCATTTTATGCCGGTCATTGACTACACCCTCAGGCTGGCGGTTGTAAAAATCAGCGATCACCGGTGCGGGGTTAAACGCCTGGGGGGAGCCGATATCGGCCCAAAGCACATAGGGGTTGTAGCGCTCCATCAGCTCGCGCCAATGGTTTTCTACATATTTCACGTATTCAGGTTGTTGTGGAACCCCGGTGAAAAGGTCCATGAGTTCTTTAATCGGCTTGGGATTGAAAGTCCAATCGAGGCCGCTGGAATAATAAAGCCCCATTTTCATTCCTTTAGCGGAGACGGCCTGGGAGAGCTCCCCGACGAGGTCGCGTTCGGCGGCATATTGTGTTTTAAAAGGGTTGGGATGGCGACTGGGCCAGAGGGTAAAGCCGTCGTGGTGTTTAGTGGTCAGGACCACATATCCTGCGCCGGCGTCCTTAAAAATCTGTGCCCACTCCTGTGGGTCCCACTTTTTGATTGCTTCATTAAACATCGGCACGAACCCGTCGTATGGGAAATCTTTACCGAAGGTTTTTTCATGATAGGCCCGGGTCGTGCTCCCTTCGAGTTTCAGGGAGTTAAGGTACCATTCTGCATAAGGATTGTTATTGAACCACTCCAGCAAGCTTCCACCGGCCATGAGTTCCTCAAAAGCCTTTTCAGTTCCTTTGGCCCAGCCAGGTACGGAATAGAGGCCCCAGTGGATAAAAATACCGAGCTTGGCATCATCATACCATCCAGGCAGCGGATGCTGCGACAGCGATTGGTTGTTGGGCTGGTATTTATCCGTTTGCGCCGTCATTTCACAAGTAAAAATGCCCCAAGCGAAGAACAATACCGCGATAAATGTTTTGATTTGCATAACGATTATTTTGGGTTAATGGAAGTTATTTTTAGTGTTACATATTTAACCAAAAGTTGATTTTCAAGACCAGGGCCCTGTTCTTTACCTTCCAGTTGTCAGGGAAATAGTTATCGGTATAGACGAGGAAGAGGTCTGAAACCGGCCGGAAACGCCATTGCAGGCGACTATTGATATTGAGGTTGTCGAACTGGTTGTTGTATTGGACAAAGGTCGTCCAGAATAAATTCCGGCCAAAGGTGATATCGAACCTTGGGCCGATCAGCAAGAGCGTTGCATCATCAAACCCTTCTTTAAGGTTAATCCGGTTGATATTATAGGCCAAGGCGACATTCGCATATTCTCGGTAGCGATAGTTGACCACTCCGGAAAGCTGCCGCAGGTTACCGTTAAAGAAGACCCCGCTAATGACCTGCACCAGAAAGTTGACCGGTTTTCGCTGATCGGACTGGAAAGAGGTCAAAAAGCCGGTCTGGGAGAAACTTTGTCCGGGCAAAAACAATTGTTCAGGGTTGCCCGTGGGGTTAAACGGAAAGAAAAGTTTTACGTAATTGCTAAGCAGGAAAAAACTGTACCTGGCGGTATTCTGAAAATCCATCGTCCAGGATGCGGTGAGGTTATAGTCTGTCACGCCCCAGGTTTCGTTCCAGATCCAGTTGTTGGATAAGAGGAACTGATGCCGGTTGACCCTTTTGGAATCGGGGAAGAAGTTCAGTCCGATTACGGGATTGACGCGTCGGAAATCCGTACGTGGCACGAAGCCAACTTTAGCATCAAACCCTTCCCCTACCCATTGATGGGTCCAAGCGACAAAGAACCGGCGTGCGTTATAATTGAGTGTGGCGCCATGTGAGAAAGCCTGACTTGCATTTGCGGGGCCAAAAGTCTGGTGCCAGAATACTTTCCCGCCCCATTTTCCATCTGCAGAAGCCAGGTTGTAGTCTATGCCTGCGAGCCGGTTATAACTCCCATCGCCCGGCCTTTGGATATCCACCGGTTGCTGGTCAAAGTTTTCTTTATTCACAAAAACTGCACTGATATTGGAACGCGTGCCCACCTGCCGCTGAAGGGCAGCTACGGAATAATTATAGCTCGGGGCCCCGATAGCGGGCTCCCGGGCAGTTTGGATGTTCATGAGGCCCAGCCGCCAGCGTTCGTTGAGCCGCCCGCTCAGACGCCCGCCGAGCAGGATATCGTTTTGCACATTTTGTCCGGTTGCCGAATCAATGGTAATGCCTATTCTGCGGGAGAAGAAGGGCCTGGCGTTCACGAAGCCAAAGCCGGCGAAGAGGTCTGCATTTTCCAGGAAGAACTGCCTTCGTTCCGGAAAAAAAAGTTCAAACCTGTCGAGGTTTGTCTGCTGGACATCCACCTCGACCTGAGAGAAATCCGGGTTTACCGTAATATCGAGGTTTAGCGATGGGGTAATGGCGATCTTGGCATCGCCGCCTGCTGCCAGGGAGCGTTCTTTGTCCGAGCCAGAACGAAAATCCCGGCTGGAAATCCCGGCCGTGTATGGAATTACGGCAATATTTGCACCTGGCTTTCCAAGAGGATCCTGAAAATTCACTATCCCGGTACAGGCCAGGTTGAAAAGTTCAAATTGCCTGGGTACAGCCGACCAAACGGAACGCTCGTTGTATTTAGTATCAAAGCGGATTATATTAATCCCCCATTGGGTAGCTCCTTCTGCAAATCGCAGCGTCTTGAGCGGTATTGCCATTTCAAGTGTCCAGGCGCCGGGGCGACGTTTAGTTGCAACATACCATTTATTGTCCCAAGATAAATCGAGATCGGCAGCCACCTGTCCTCCGTTTGAAATCAGGCCTTCCACTTGCACGCCAAAAGGATTGACCCCGAAAAAAAAACCATTTGTGCCATCCATGAACGGATCAATGGCGATAGCCAGCGCATCTACACTTTCTACCCTAAAGTCCCTTCTCAGTGAAAGGGTAATATATTCCCCGGGAAGGCTATCGAATACAATAGCAGCAAAATACACCTGCTGTTCATCATAAGCCATCATGACTTCGGTACGAGAGAATGCCGCTGCAGAATCGATCGGAAAGTACTGCCGGAAAGCCTTTGCAGGAAATGCCTGGTTCCAACAGGCCTCTGTAAGGCTGCCATCAACGGTGATGGATTCGCTTGCCTTCACTGCCATAAATTCCCGCTTGGGCGTGCCCTCCTGGCCGTTCAGCAACAACGGAAAATAGAAAAGCAGAAAAAGCAGATGCTTTTTCATAAAAGGTGCTTTTTAATTTAAGATCGTGTCAAAAGTTTTTTGCCGCCTTCGGCGGCGGAATATTCTTTTTCGAGGTGCCTCATTTTCAATATTTTGCTTCGCAAAATATTG
>JBMOJO010000486.1:0-1601 GCA_049315745.1 Saprospiraceae bacterium
TGACGTGTCTCTCAGAAGAATATTCTGCCGCCGCAGGCGGCAAAAAACTTTTTACCCAACCCCTACCATTTCCTGAACTTTTGATCATAAGCAGCCATGAGCACCAGCACCCGGTCATAGTTGAGCATCCCCTCTCCAATCCCCTGGCTCTTCAGATAAGCATCATATACCCGGTATTGCAATCGGGGCACCAGATCCGGGAACCGCTGCATGGCCTTCCGGATGTCTTGTAAGTCTGCAAGGACTGCTTCGGGCAACTGGTCGCGCAAGCGCAAAAATCCTTCCGGGTCGTAATCCCGGTAAGCCGAGGCCAGGCTGCGCCAGTAAGATAATGCCCCCGCATAGCGCAAATAGGGATTTGCCGAAGCCCTGCAAGTCAGTAAAGCCCAGAAGCTGCATACCCCCTCGTCGCCAAACCCATACCCATGGGCCAACTCATGGGCCATTACCGCAGGCCATTGGACCGGCGCCAGGCCGGGATCCACGTGCCCTTCCCCGGTAAAGGGCAGGTAGAGTCCTGCCGTGCTGAAGCGCAGGAAAAGTCCATCCGGACGTATCCACCTCGCGCGTACGCGCGCATGTGCCGGAAACCCATGTTCTTCCAGGATTTTTTCCAGGCCCTCCCGGAGTTCCGGCTCCAATGTAGCGCCGAGCGCCTCCGGTGTCACCGGGCCCGCAGGCAAAGCCGCGCGTAGCCGGGACAGCTCAATCGTCTGTTCCTTCAGCTTCCGTTCGATTTGCCCTTGCTTCAACGGCTCCAGGCGGAGCCCCAGCTGCTGCTCCACAGGCAGACGATTGTAGTTATATCCCCACAGGAAGTAAAAAGCAAACACTACAAAACCGGCAAAATTGGCTGTCGCCAGCAATACTTTCCGTGTTTTTTGCATCCAGGAACCCTGATACTGGTATAACCTGCGCGCGGATTGGATACCCCATATTAACAGCACCATGCCGAGCACATAAACCCCCGCAAACGGCAGGTGCCCAAAAATCAGGTGCAGCCCCTTGCGCAACAGCAGATAAAATCCTCTGCTGTACCACTGCTCTGCAAGCTGCGGAAATACTTCGAGAAAAAAACGCAGCAGTAGCGCTATTCCCCCGGCTAAAAGACCCGCTTTCCCCTTCACGTCGGTTGAGCCCCTCCAAAAGCTTTAATTTAGGTTACTATTTAGCAGGTCGCTGCCTTGGGAAATAATATCTGGAGTTGTGTAAAAAGTCATTTCGTGGCGCTTCGCGCCAAATTAAAGTTTGAACCCGATGTGTTTTTCGTGATTTTGCGAAGCAAAATCACGAAAAACACATCGGGTTCAAAAGAATATTCTGCCGCCGTAGGCGGCAAAAATCTTTTTACACAACCCCAAATAAAGCCTTCACTGCGAAGCTGCGGATACGAATGGTGAATTGATACATGAAATAATGTACCCCTTTAGAACCCATGGGGTTCATTCTTTGTTGTATTTTTCTATTTTATCATAATCAAATATAACTTAATCATGGCGTTCAAACTCACCGACGCAAATTTCCAAGAGACTGTCCTGGATAGGGAGGGTGTGGCACTCGTAGATTTTTGGGCAGAATGGTGCGGACCCTGTCTCATGATC
>JBMOJO010000193.1:0-6916 GCA_049315745.1 Saprospiraceae bacterium
GTAAAGCCGGACCCTGCCAACTGACTACGGGACGAAGACAAGGCGGAAGCCTACGGCGTCGTAGCGACCGCCGGGGTTGAAGTTGAGGCGGGACGCCGAACGGCAGTACCCCGCGCCGTCGCTCCAACTACCGCCGCGCAGGACGCGGTCCGCACCCTTCGCAGTACCAACAGGGTTTTCCATTACTCGCGCTATAAACGCTTTGTAGAAATCTTCTCCGTACCAATCCCAGCACCATTCATTTACATTGCCGCTCATGTCGTACAATCCAATCCCGTTGGCCTTTTTCCTGCCTACCGGGTGCGTCCGTCCGTTGTTGTCCAAAATGCGGTTCCAGTCCCAATTTCCTGAAAGCGGCTCGTCTCCGGAGTTCTCCCAAAACCACCCTAAATCTGGCAGATCGCCCTCTCCGGCAAAAATATACCGGGGGGCGCCCACACCGCCCCGTGCCGCCAGTTCCCATTCCGCCTCGGTAGGCAGCCGGTAGCCCCAGGTACCCGGCTTCCAGGTTACCTTCCACTTAAAAATATCGTTTTGCGCTTCATTGTCAGGATCGCTGCCCCTTACTTTATTTATGTCGTAACAAGGCACGAGGCCCTGCTGCCCGTTCAGCCAATTCGCATATTCTGCCGCCTCGTACCAGTTTACATTCACCATAGGGTGGTCCCCGTACCGCCCCCAGTAGGGCGTCCGGCTCGACAAGCGAAGACCTGTGGCCTCGCTGAACAGCGCAAACTGGTAAAACGTTACGGGTGTCACTGCCATCTGGTAGGGACGTAGCTTCACCATGTGCAGGGTCTCCTCGTGCCTGTGGCCCCATTCCGAAGGGTCGGATCCCATCTCGAATATGCCGTCGCTGCCCATCGGCACATCAACCAGCACGGGATAGTAGCGCGCGATTAGCTGCTGATAGCCTGGCAAGGCTACCAGGAGCGGTGCAAACTGTGCCCGTGAGGACCATTCCTCCCGGATACAGCGGTCGAGCATCCCGGAAATGGCCTCTGCTTGCCCCAACCCCAACAAGAGCGCTGCCGCTTCGCACGCTAGTTCGGGCCGGCGGCCACCCTCTGCAAAGAAGAAGAGCAATTCACATAATGGCGCCGTAAGTGCTTCGCGCTTCGCCTCGGCATCCACGTCTATTCCGGCGGCAGTGATTAATTTTTGAAGGGCATCCACATGGTCCAGCGTATATACTAGCCGAGCTCCCAGGTCTGCAAACTCTCTGACGGTCAGTAGGTTTCTTTCCCGGATCTCTGCGAGGGTTTGTTCGAGCTGGGCAAGCGCTGTCTCTGCCTTTTCCCGGAGTTGTTTTTCTTTTGCTTCCTGGGCCTTGGCTTTGGTGAGTTCGGCGTCCAGCATTTCCCGTATCTTTTCCCGGGACTTCTCCATCGCCTGCCCAAGCTCCTCCGGTGCCTCCAAAACCGTGGCGAATGGCCCGAGGTAGTCCAGCTCTTCGGCGGTGAGGAGGCGTTTGGAGGCGATTTCGGTGTAGAATGCATAGACTTCCTCGGCGCGGCGGCGGGCTTTGGCGGCGGCGCTGGCGCGGAGGAATATCTGTGCCGCGAGCTTGTCGTGTTTGAGTTCGTAGCGCATAGGTTAGAGGATTGCGTTGAGCAGGCGCATTTCCTGCATTTGCCGGAGACAATATTCCACTACCTCCCTGTTGATCCCCGTTTTTTCGGGCATCTGCTCCAGGATTTCTTCGAGCGATTGGCTGCGCTTGGTACGGTCGTTGGTCACAAGGGTGAACAGGATGTCCAGTGGGACACTGGAGGTGTCGGAGAGGGCGAAGGTAGTTTTCAATTTATTTTCGAGGTCTTGCATTTGTTCGTCGAGGAATACGGAAAGGACGTTTTTGATTTCGCCTACCTTTTCTACCAGTTCCGGGCCGAACTGTACGGGGCCGCTGCCCGCTGCCACGGCCTTGCGGTACATACGGTCGAGATAGACCTGCAGGTCGGCCAGGTCAACACCGTCGCGGGGATCTTCAATCTGCTGGATAATGCGGGGCACGGTCTGCTTAGGTTCGAGCAGCTCGATACCTGCCGCACGGACCATCCCCGGGATTACACTGCGCAGGAGCATCTGCTCCCGCATCCGCTCGATGCGCACGCGGTTGTCGAACAGGCCGGGCACAACGCGCTCAAAGGCATTGAGATGCCCGAGCCATTCTTCCCGCATGACCAGGAGTACTTTTACCTGCCGGTCCGACTGGAGCAAATCGCGGATATCCTGATAAAAGCGGGCCTGCTCATCGGCTTTGCCTTCGATAAAAAGCTCTTCGAACTGGTCGAAAATCAGGTATGTGGTCTTGAAATACTGCCGGTACAGGTGCAGAATGTGTTCGCCGAGCGGCGCTTCGGCATCTGTTGCCGCCCCTCCAGCAGCATCCCGAAGGGCAGCCCGCAGGGACGCGTTGATGTCCTGGTTCCGGCGGATAAACAGGGGCAGCCAGTCGGTATCGTAAAACTTGTTTTCCAGTCCGCAGCGGATCAGGCTGGTTTTGCCGGTGCCGGAGGCCCCGTAGAGCAGGGTCAGCCGGGAGGCGAAAACGGCGTGGTAAAGCTGGGCCACCTCGCGCTTGCGGCCAAAGTAGCGGGCGGTATCGCTTTTGTCGTAAGCGTCCAGCAGTTTAAACGGCGAAGTACTGCTCATGGTTGGGCGGGGTTTTGATGTGGGACGAAATCGGAGCGGAAACGCGCGTGCTGCTCTTCGAGCAAGGTGAAAATGGGGGTTTTGGCAGGTCGTATAGGCGTTGCGCCGGAAGGAAAGGGATCGTCCAGCCAATCGCCCTCGTCCTCGGAGTCAGAAATATCGGTCTCCCCATCTTTGAAATCCTCCCTGCACCACTCGGTGTGGATCAGGTCAAAGCCTTTGCCCCCTGCAATTGCGGTAAAGAAATCGTGGTCCACGCTGTAGTAGTAGTAACGCGCCTCTTCGGCATAGGCGAAAAGAAAAAGCCGGGGCAGGGGATCCTGGAGGTAGGTGTTGGGGTCTATCATAAACGGCGCCAGCGACAGGGAAAATTGAAGGTCGTGCTCGTTGGGGGTCATGATGATGGACTTGCTGTTGGCGTACCTTTCCTTGCGCCGGTAGCCGGAATCCTGGTAGATGCTCAGGCTGTCGGCAGCAAGGGCGTTGAGCTTGCCCATTTCCAGATCGTACGCGAGGGGCTTAGTATAGGCGAAATCCAGGGAAATATTCCGCACCGTCAGAAAATGGTACCCGGCAAGGAAAGCCAGTTCGGACAAAAAAACGGCAAGCGCCTTCTCTGCGCGCTCACAACTTGCCGCCCAGTCACCCGGCGCATTTTGTGCTAATTGTTGTCTCAGTTCTGTCAATGCGTGGTTGGCCTTGTACAAAAGCTGCCCGGGATCGGCCAGCTTTTGGCAGAATTCGCCCAGTTCCGGGGCAAAGAAGGCGCTTTTGCGGGAGCGCATAAACCCGTAAATATCCAGCAGGCGTTTGCAGAAGTCCATATTTTTCAGTTCTTCCGCACTTTTTGGGTGGGGCACGAAGTCAGGCGTTGCGGCCAGCGGCCAGCCGTTCTGTACCTTTTGCTGCCAGCAGTCGGAAAGAAGCAAGTAGCAGGCCACCTGGCTGCTGATGATGTAGGTACTGATCAAATGCTCCAACCTATCGCGCCCAAGCTGGGTTTTCTGGCGCAGCAACCGGATCTGGGAGCCGATTACCCAGGGGAAATTTTCAATCACGGCATCGAGGTACCTGCTGGGGTCAACGGGTCGCTCCTGGCCGTTTACTATTTGTACCAGATAGTTGGGCACGATGTCCTTGTTTACCCTGCACATGGGGTCAAGTACGCGTACGATATGCTTGTTATTGGCTGCACGGGTCTGGATATAGTCGTTGAGCTGCCCGGACAGTCCGGATTCCCGGGAATAGGGCAGGTGCCAGTGGATAGCATCCTGGTCGCCGGGGCGGGGGTAAAGCCCCCAGGGCAGTACTTCCCCGTCGTCGTGGCTTATGCTGACGGGCCCCCGCAGCTCAATAGACGGTATTTCCCCGCCCAAAAATTTGAGTTCCCCGACAGCAAAGTTGAATGCCTCTGCGATAGACTTTTTGTTGGTCAACGCCCGGTAAAAGGCCTCCGAAAACCGGGCGGCGATGCGGTCGAAGACGGGTACCGAAGTGGCAATTACGGCAGGCACGCCGGCATCGTGGAAGGCTTTCACCTGGCCTGCCGTCGCACACCCGTTCAGGAACACCAGTCGGAGCTGCTGTTTCCCGTCTTTCAAATTGCCCGATAGGATCTGCCCCATCCCTGAGGCGTTCCCCGCGCCATCAGCGAGTTCGATGGCCTTCGCCCCCGCATGGCCGCTGAAATGCAGCAGCGCAATCTGCCCCGAATACAGCCCAAGAACCTGCAGAAATTCTGCCGTGGAGCTATTCTCCGCGCGCACCAGTTTGATGTACTCTTTGCTGTCGAGCGGCATGAACTGCCCTTTGAGGGCGTCGTGCTCCCCTTCCAAAGCGGGCAGGTGCCGGTCGGTATCCGGACTGTCGGCGTAAGCGATAAATACGATGTTTGCCATATACGGGATTTTAATCTTCTGCCGCCGCAGGCGACAGAAGATTCTTTTGTTAGACACATCATTTTCATGATTTCGCTTCGCGAAATCATGAAAATGATGTGTCTAACAAAACATAACTTGGCGCGAAGCGCCGAAAAAAGACTTTTTGCACAACGCCTGTCACTAATAAGGCAGCTTCATTTGAATATTTTGGCGATTGCCCAAAAAAACATTTAAGCCGCTAGGCTTACAGATAATCACTCCGGTTTGGCATACGCGGGGTTGAGGATGCGGACGGGATAATCCACGATGATCCAGTCGGCCCTTTTGCCGCTGCGGGCTATGCCCATCGTGATCCCCTTTTCTACTTCTCCCCTTTTGGCGGCACGTTCCGGTGCCGGCAGGTCGTCCAGTTTCATGCCGGAGAGGTTAAAGGCTTCTGTGGCGACGAACAAGCGGAGGAGGCCTTTCTCAAAAGGCTGGTTGAATTCAGGAATAAAGGATTCCAGTACGTAAGACATTTTTCCCTCCCTGTTTTTGCCCGGGTCCACGGAAAAAGACATCCCGGTTTCATCGAAGAGGTTCGGATATACGCCATACCGCTGGGACATATACATCGGGCAGAAATAGAGGGTCTGCGGGGCGTTATTTGAAATCGTAAAAAACAGGGTTGCCTTTTGAGTTTCCGTGGGGGTTTCGGCCAGGAGGATGTCGAAACAGCCTTCTGTTTCGTTCCAGGGGGCCGGACGGGTGGGGTAATCGTTTTTTCCGATCTGGATTTTCAGGGGGAAATGCCCGGGGTTCAGGGCAGAGTTGCGGTTGACGATATTGCGGGTCACCTGATATTTGGCGATATGCTGCAGTAAGCGCACTGCCTGGGCTGCATTTTCCGGCGTATAGCCATTGAGCTGCTTCGCGAGGGGCAGGTATTTGCCTTCGTCCAGCGACAGGTAATCCGAATCCGGGTGGGCGAGGACGATACGGTTTTGGTGGAGGACGACGACACAATCCGTATTGGGGCCCGGCGCCTCGGCAACATCCTTTTGAAAAACATTCCGAAAAGCCTGCCGGACCAATTGCCTGCCGGCTTCTTCGCCGGCATGGCCATACAGCGCCACATTGAAATCCCGTTGGTAAAGCCCCTCGATATAGGCTTCGTAGAGCCGGTCTTTTTTCAGCCCGGCATCGCCCACCAGGCGGATCTCGGAGGAGGTAATGCCGGTATTCCTGACCTGTGCGGAGGCAACTTCCCCGGCTTCGGGACGGCCTTGTTCAAAGATAGATATCGCGATCCCCTCCTGTTCGTTTTCACTTGGCAGCCCATGGATCAGCCCGCGGTTGATGCGGATATCCCCTTCCCCTACGGTAACCGTCACAAAGACTTTGTTTTTGCGGCCCTCCATGCCCAGAAATGCCTCGTCGGCCATAAAGCTGCCTTTGGGCGCATAAACGCCCGGCGTTTGTTCGTACTGCCGGGTCCGGGAGCGGATCAGGCTGGCCGTGCGCTCCCGCAACTGGAGGTAGGAGACTGCGCCGCCCGACTGCCGGAGCACTTCCAGGAGGTGGGTGGTAAAAACCCCCTCTCCCCCCACTTCGAAGGCCGACTGTTCCGCCTGGCAGGCCGCCAGGTGCAGGTGCCGGGCCTGGGGGAGTTGGGCCTCCAGTTCCTGCGGGCTGAGCGGCCGGTCGGGAGAAATTTCGCCGGAAAACAAAAAATGCCGCCATTCCCGGGCAGGCTGCATCTGGTACAGTGCGGGCCCGCCACTGCGCCGCACCGGCATGAGCCCGCTGCGGGTAGCTGTGGCGGAGTGGCAGCAATCGGTAATCACGACCAGGTGCGGCTTATTTTTCGCAGCTTTGTGGAGGAGGTAGCGCAGTTCCTTATTCGCCAACCCGAACGTATCCGCATCCGCGTAGCTGTCGTAGCAGGCGAGGGCCTCTATCGCTGTGGTACCGTTGGCAGCTTCAAAAGCCGGCGGCGCCTTTTCCCGGAGCCCGTGCCCCGAGAAATAAAACAAGGCCACATCATCGCTGCCCGCCTGCCCGAGGTGGTTGAGGATCCCTTCGATGATGCCGCTGCGCGTAGCGTCCCGGCCGAGCAGCATTTCCGGCTGGAAATCCATATCCGCCCCCATCCCCCGGATAAAGCCCTCCAGGTTGCGGGCATCCGGTTCGGCCCCGCTGAGGGTATTGAGAAAATCGGTGCGTTGGTATTCGTTGATCCCGGTGAACAGGGCGAAGAGGCGTTTTTTCATTGGGTAAAGGTTTTATAGCTATTGGGAAATCAGGCCATCGAACTTCGTCTTATCATTCTTCCGTTGTGATAGATTCCAGCAAAAACTCCCCTTTTGTATTGATGTAAAACGGTTCCGGATACGGCTCCT
>JBMOJO010000487.1:0-1585 GCA_049315745.1 Saprospiraceae bacterium
TTCATGATTTCGCTTCGCGAAATCATGAAAAACAAGTCTCCATCCAAAGAAAATTTTGCCGCCGCAGGCGGCAAAAGACTTTTTACACAACCCCACGCAGCAGTGCTTCAAGCACTGCTGCCGTTTCTACCTTCGCGAAGCCAATCGCACTATCCGACATGGCATAAGGGATTACCAGATGCCCGTGGTGCGCCATCATCCCACAGGTATATAGCACGTTCGGCACATACCCTTCGCGCTCTTCTGCATCTGGGCTCATCAGCGGCTGCTCCAGGCTGGCGATAACCCGCTCCGGCTCGTGAAGATCCAGCAAGGATATGCTCAGCACGTACTTCCTCATCGCTCCCACTGCATGGGTTAGGAGCAACCACCCCTGCGGGGTCTTCACCGGGCTTCCACAATTGCCCATCTGGAGCATCTCCCAGTCCCGCTGCGGGTGCTGTAAAGGCGCATAACTATCCCAAAGATAAAGGTCATCGGAGTACATGATGGAGAGGCTTCGGCCACCTTGTCGGCCTACCATGGCATAACGACCTTTGACCTTTTCGGGGAAAAGGGCCATACCCTTATCAGAGGCGGCTTTTCCAGCGATTGGCCTTATTTTAAAATTTTGAAAATCAGATGTTTCAATTAAATGCGGAGCAATAGCCCGACCGTTATAGGCGGTATAGGTGCCAAGGAAGCGCGTACCCTTTTCATCTTCAAACCGAACAAACCGGGCATCTTCCATGCCGTTTGATTCCGATCTCGATGCAGGGAAAAGGATGCGGGACGAGAGTGGAGCGTCTTTTGGAAACTCCAGTTCATAGTGACTTTCGCAATATTCCGCGAGGGATGCTTTAGTGCGGGACATATCCAGTCCTGACGCTGCTTCAAGTGCGTTTACCGCTGCCATTGCCTCCTGAGCAAAAAATTCCTCCGGAAGTTGCTCCAGCAGGCGCGAAGTCCCCTCCGCTTCCATGGGTGCCCTGCGGGCGAAGCCTGATTTCTGAAATACCTGCTGCGGCAGATATTTACCCCGTGCGAGTTTTGGATCGGCTGATTCCAGTCGGATCTCCAGTTCAGCTCCAATGATGCCCGACAGAAATGCAATTGAGGAGATATGCCCCTCCCCGGTGGCCCTCAGGGAGAGTACAAAACGCAGTTCGCCCGGCGCCAGCCCGGATTGGTCGGGATGCGGCACGATGGAGGGGTTGAACAGGGCAGCAGCCTGAATGCTGTATTCATGGGTAAAATAGGCCCCGATCAGGAGGCGCTTTTCCAAAGAAACCGGCGTTGGGACGTATTTGGACAGCCTTTCATAATGCTCCAGAAAAACCGTTTCCAGGTCGAAATGCCGATGTTCAAATTCCTTCAGGATGCCCTGCAACTGGCTGGCAGCAGCCGCATCTTCCAGCCCGAGGACGAATTGGATTACCGGTTCAAAACGGGCGGGATTGCCAAAATCGAGGAAACGAGGCAGTACTTTGCGCACATCGGCTTTCAGTCTGATATTGGTTCGGTGTACAGGTATCATGCAGATAAAGCGTTTTTTTTATCTATTCAGCAGGTCATTGCCCTGGAAAATAATATTTGGCGTGGGGGG
>JBMOJO010000194.1:0-6892 GCA_049315745.1 Saprospiraceae bacterium
CCGAATCGTGTTTTGACAGACACGTCATTTCAACGATTTCGCTCCGCGAAATCGTTGAAATGACGTGTCTGTCAAAAAAATATTCTGCCGCCGCAGGCGGCAAAAGACTTTTGACATAACCCCTTTATTCCGTAATCGTGGCCTTCAGGGGCAGAAGCGCATATTTCCCGGGGGCGGTCACTGCATTCAGTACCCGGAAGGAAAGGGAAATTACCTCTTTGGATTCCAGGGTTTTGACCTGGATTTTGACCTCCTCTTTCGGCTCTACAGTTATAAGGCCGGAATGCTGGTGCAGGGTAAACCCGCTTTCGTTTACCAGCACCAGGGGCATATCGGAAAGGTTTTGCAGGGTCACTTCCAGGACGGTGGAAGTGCCGATATATTCCGCTTTTTTAATCCGGAGGGAAGCGGCAAGGACCTGGTTCATCCATTGCTCCCTGCCGATGAGGGTATGGTTGAAATAGGCCAGCGTCCTTTTTTCAAAAAGCGCCTCTTTGATCCCTTCTTCCGTTCTTTCTTTGGCAAAAACCAGGGTAAAAGGCCGGTGCCCCCCTTTGTCGAGCCCAAACTGCCAGTCCACCAGTCCGTGAATATCCGAGGTGCCCATAATGGTGAGGTCATTGTCCAACGCGATTTGCAGCGCCTCGTCCGAATACGTCATTTCGTTGACGATTTCGATGCCGTGCAGCAATTTTTCCTTGATCAGCATCTTGTGCATGTCGGTCAAATAGGCAATCCCGTCTTTCTTCTGGGCCGTCCAGTTGGGATGGTTCCAGAACGTGAAAGCGCCCTGGGCCTTTGCCTCCCGAAACACGGCCACGGAATCCTGGATCAACAGCTTATTCGCGTCTTTGATAAAAATGGCATTGTTGTGCCCAGGCGGCAAAGAGCGGGTAATTTCTGCCCCCCGGACGACGAGCAGTTCGTACGGTTTGGCAATTTTGCTCGCAATCTCGTAGGACTTGTTCCGGTCTGGATTGGGAATATCCTCTTTATGTGGCTGGTATTCGAGGTGCTCTGTCAGGGAAATAGCATCTATACTGTCTTTCACAGCTTCCTGGACGCGGATATCCGGCCATACACTGCCATCGGAGAAGACAGTATGGATGTGAAAATCGCAGGAAAGCGAACGGTACCCCGGAATATCCGGAAACCGGATTACCCGGCCATGGGCATGGGGCCGTTGTGCCAACAGCAATGCGGGAAGGACAAAAAACAGGGCGGTGTGCAGGTATTTCATGATTCTTTTTTTTTTCAAAAATAAAGGATATTCCAGAAATACCGGTCCGGTAGGGAGAAATTTAAAGAAAATGTATCTGTTCGGCAGGTTGCAGCCCCGGGAAATAATAGGGTTATGTAAAAAGTATTTTTTCGGCGCTTCACGCCAAATAATTTTTTTAGAGACACGTGATTTTAGCAATTTCGCAAAGCGAAATTGCTAAAATCACGTGTCTCTAAAAAAAAACTTCAGCCGCCGTGGGCGGCAAAAGACTTTTGACACAACCTCAAAATCTTTCGCGGCGAAGCCGCGGATACTCCTGGTAAATAGATTCCAGAAAATTAGTATTGTTTGTTGGATAGGATATCGTGACCGGAGTTAGCACCTTAACAGATTGGCTTGTTTTTTAAGTAAACATTTGTTAACTTGCCTTCATGAATTTTTCCAAAGGCCTTAAAAAGATCGTGAATATCCTGAATGTGGAAGGCATCGCTTACATGATAGTAGGCGGCTTTGCAATGAGCTACTATAATCGGTTTCGCTTTACCGCTGATATTGACTGTGTTATTCAAATCTACCCTAACCAAATCGAAAAGATTGTCAGGCACTTCCCGGATTGGCTGCCTTTTCTGGCAACATTTCAAGAAAGTGCCCTTCAGGGCATGCTCTTCAACCTTACGGATTACGAAACCGGAATCAAATACGATTTCATGCTTTATGAGGATAGCGACTATAACTGGACCGCCTTTGGACGCCGACGGGAAGTGGATTTCTTTGGGGTAAAGTGTTTTATCTCCTCGCCGGAGGATCTAATCTTCTCCAAATTGAAGTGGTACCAATACAGCCAGAGCGCCAAACAACTGGAGGATATCCGGTTCTTGCTGCTGGAACCATCACTCGATAAACAATATCTTGAGACCTGGGCAATCCGCCTCAACATCAACCGCTATGGATTATTCTAAGGCCATACAAGCTAGCGATGCCGCCGACCTCGCCTATGCACAATGGTACGCGCAACTTCCCGATGAACGCAAAGCCGCTTTTTTCCGCGACGGCTTCCAGTTTGTTGCCGACAAAATTCGGTATGACGTACTGCAGGAAAATCCCTTCGCCACTGAAGCGGAAATCGTCCTGCGCTTCATCGAACTGACTCAACCGTCGGATTACTTACCTGAAGTTTTCGCGCACATGCGCCAACACATGCAGGACTGCATCGAAGCTGAATGGAAGCAGCGTTTCCGCCACATGAAAAGGACCCTCGGCTGGAGCTATGACCAGATGGCGGCCTTTATCGGAGCTGCTAACGGTGACTCCCTCAAGGCCTCCGTATCTCGTCAGTTGCCTGCATTTGCCAAGCTAGCGGTATGTGTATTCGAGCAGATGGAGCAAAAAAGCACCAAGCCAATCGGCAATTCCCATTTCGATATATGATTTGTCGCAACGAAACAGCACCGAACAAAAACCGCTCCTTTTCCGCTCTGCAATCTCCCTGCTGCAACAAGTCTTCATTTCCCCAGCAAGAACTCCAGGGGAATATGGAGCCTTTTCTTCCATGCCCTTTCGCTGTGGTCTTCCCCGGGGAAATACCGGGTGAGCCAGTTGCGGTCGGAGTACCCTTTGCTTTTCATCAAAGCATCCACTTTCGCCTGGATTGCGGGGTAGAGCGCGTCCAGCGCCTGGTCGCCGCAGTCGAAATACAATTTGTGATTGTTGGGATCGGGAAGTTTCGCGTCCAGGTAGCCTAAAAAGGCCTGCGGAACCGGGTTGTTTTCCAGCGAAAACGTGCCGACCCAATGCGTGGATATACAGGCCGCCCCGCCAAAGATTTTCGGATATTCGCACAGGGCATAGAGCGAGATCAGCCCGCCCATGCTGCTGCCCGCGATAAACGTGTTTTGCCTGTCGGTATGGGTAGCGTAGGTCCGGTCAATATAGGGTTTCAGTTCTTTGACGATAAATTTCAGATAGTTGTCCGATTGGGGCCGGAAGACATCTTTTGTCCGCCCCGTCCTTTGCAATTGGGCGATAACCGTGTCTTTTTCAATCTGCGTCAGGCGCTCGAAAGGCTTTTGCGGGAAATAATCCTGGTGCCGCGTTTGCCCGCCATTCCAGATCCCCACCACGATAACATCCCGGGCCTTGTTTTCTTCCATCAACTGACCGGCCACATCATCTATATCCCAGGCCTGTTGGTTCCTGGTCTGGGAAGGGTCGTACAGCATCTGGCCATCGTGCATATACCACACCGCATATTTTCCCGCCCCCGGATAACCCTCCGGCAACCAAATATCAATATTCCGCGCGGTGACGTATTTGGATTGGAATTGCGCTACCCGCTCAATTTTACCGCCTGCCACGCCGGGAAGGGGGTTCTGTGCCAAGGCCTGCAGGGAGAGGGCGATGAAGAGAAAGGTAGCGGGTATTTTTTTCATTGTATTTAGTGGCTTAAATATTAAGAGTAAATTCCTCTTTGAGAATGCATGCGGGCCTGTCGTAGTGTAAAATAAGGCGGCTTTAGTTATTTTGTTGGTGAAGAAGGCGAAGGATATTTAATTAGCTCAATAAAGTGACCGTTAAGATGGTCGAAATCCCCATCCGTAGTAATAAGCGCTGAGTTGGTAACATTTGCCGTTGCTGCAATCCAGATGTCGTTTTTGCCCATGTTGCGGGCGCTTGTACCAACAAGTGGTTTGCCTTCAAGCCGGCCCTGGCTAAAAGCATCTATATTGGCATAAGTCTTCATCAGGTCTTGATCTGCCTCATTAACATCAATTATGATGAGTTTTCTAAGATAAGCGTCGAGCTGCAGTATTTTCTTTTCCCCCCATCCATTTTGGATAGAGATAGACATCAGTTCAGCTTTTGTAGTGACAGAAATAAGGATGACAGCGTCGGGACCGGCCAGTTGGTGGTCTTTCTCGATTTGTCGGTAAAGGTCATGTCCCCGCAAATAGGCAAGCAGGATGTTAGTATCGAGGAGGAATCGGTTCACGACGATAGTTGTTTAAGCAGGTCTTCGAAGCTTTCATCGCCGGGCCATTTCCCGACCAGTTCGCCAAGGCTGTTGCGATATTGCTTTTCGCTAAGTTGCCGTTTGATTTGTTGTTCTGTAGTTTCAGAGGTTTTTTTTCTGGAAAAATAATCGTCGCCCTTACCCGGCTCAAAGATCCGTTCGACATCGATGTAGGCGATACGCCCGGAAGGACGGTAGTGCGCCGTACCGGCAATGGTCAATTCCTTGCCCCAGTGTTTCCCGATGGTACCGGGCTTGATCCTATCAGGCAGGAAGGCATCAACCCTTGCAGTTTTCATTTGAATGGTGACTTTGGAATTGCTGTATTTGAGGGTTTCGACCAGCCCTTTCACGATAATGCTTTGCGGATTGGGCGTTTGATCTTCGAGCGTTTTAATTTTATTCAGTTTAGCCTTATCCAATTGTAGTCCAGGCATACTTCCACTACTGGAGAAGGTGACGATTTCATTTTTTGCCAAAAAAACTTTTTTGAAATTTTGCAATTCGTGCAACAAGGGTTTGTCGAGGTACTCGTCCTCCCCATTTTCTGCCAGAGCAATATTGAAGGAATGAATAACAAGGCTCATCGGTGTCATCGCTGACAATTCTTCCAGTAATTGGGGGTAAAAAATGGAGCCCTGCTGCCCAGTGAGGGTTTTATGAAAGGTTTCGCATTCAAGATCAAGGACGGTGCTGCCTTCCCGCAATCCTTTCAGCCGGATTTCGAGGGCATTATTGAGGTGTATAGCAGTCCGTCCCCGCCAGCTACTCATACCCCCGAGGCGAATTTGCAGGGCCCCTTTTGCAATTGCCTGCAGCGAGTTGGCCAGCAAGATTAAACGTTCGAGGCTGATGGAGCCCTCATCACCGGTAGCACTGTTTATTTTTATTTCGTATTCCATGGTTTCGAGAACGATTTTTTGTGGACGCGAATATTAGACCTGTCGCGATGAGATTCTCATAGGTTAAAAATAGCTATTTTTCCCACCATGTACCCCATCGCAACAAGTCTATTTTTATAGCGATTCCCCGTACCTCTCGATGGCCGTATTGCTCGCATCTGTATGGCAACCCAAGCACCCGTAGGGCACCCCTCGCGGGTGCCCACTCCCCGAATGCCCCCTGAAAGCTCCCTAAAGCGCGATGCGGAAGCCTAGGGTAAAGATACGAAGTGAAGGCACAAAATGATAGCGATAGGTAACCCGGCAGAGTCGTTCATGAGAATTGCAGGCACCGCCCCGGAATATCCGGTCGGCAGACGTGTCCTGCCCCACAGGGCTCACCTGGGGAAAAACAGGATAAGGGCCATAGCCATCCTGGCACCATTCATGCACATTGCCGCTCATATCATACAGCCCATATCCATTTGGCAATTTCTGCCGGACCTGCTCTGATTTATTGCCACTATTATCACCATACCAGGCCACATATTCGATCGTGTTGCTGCCCGAATAAATAAAAGAACTATTGCCCCCTCTCGCCGCATATTCCCATTCCGCCTCCGTTGGGAGCCGGTACCCCTTTGCCGATGCATTCCTGAAAACATCGCCTTTATTGGGCAGGGACCAGGAAGTGCCGCTCTTTCCATACACCTGGCTATAGAGGGAATCACTGTAATAATAGGGTGTAAGGCCCTGCAACTCCGAAAGCCGATTACAGAATACCAGGGCATCGAACCAGCTCACCTGTTCCACCGGACAGTCAGGCGATGTTTTAAACCAACTGGGGTTACTGCCCATCACCGCCAGCCATTGCGCCTGCGTCACTTCTGTTTCACTGATCTGAAAAGCATTTAACGCGACACTGTGAACCGGGCTTTCATCTTCAAAACACCAGGTATCCCCGGCAGTACACCCCATTGAAAAAATCCCCGCAGGAATATCCTTCATAACGGGCGTCTTGGGAAGCGTAACAACAGCGCTATCTACACGCAACTGGACAGTGCAGCTTGACCCTGCAAAATCAATTGCAAAACGTGCAAAACCAAAACCGGAAGGAGTACCGGTCAGCTTAAAGGACAGGACGCCGGATCCCTTAGTAAGGACCGCGCCATCCAGTACGGCCGTAAGTCCATTAACTCCGCTCGACTGCACCATGATTGTTGAATAAGCACCCCCATTGCTCCAGGAATATGGCACGGTAAATTTTGCGTCCCTGGTCGGTACGCCGGCCAGCAGCGTTCCGGAAAGGTTGCTATTGTTACAATTCAGACCCGACACAAAAAAATCCCTTTCAAAACGGTATTCCTGGAATAAATCGCATCGCGATAGGATAACGCAGGCCCCCAATACAACCAATAGGGACAATACCAATCTTGTTTTCATAACCTGACTTTTTGTTGCAACCGGAAGCGATTGTCCAAAAGCAGGAACCTGGCATTAATCAAAGAAAACAGAAAATGGGAGGGCCCGGCAGTAATGGACAATATTAAAAGCTTATCCGGGCAGGGTTGAGAAAAATTCAGAAGAAAAAATCTTGACTACTATCATTTACAACGGTTCTCTTGAAAAAAAAGTTCCTGTTGAGGTGCCAACGTTTAACAATAATGCATAGCTTTTCATAGCGCTTCGCGCCAAATTATATTGAGGTTGTGTAAAAAGTCCTTTGCCGCCTTCGGCGGCAGAATATTGTTTTGAAACCGACGTGTTTTTCATGATTTT
>JBMOJO010000195.1:0-6879 GCA_049315745.1 Saprospiraceae bacterium
AGACACATCATTTTTGAAATTTCGCGAAGCGAAATTTCAAAAATGATGTGTCTCTCAAAATAATATGGGGTTGTGTAAAAAGGTTTTTCTTGGCGCTTCTCGCCAAATTAAATTTGGATGGAGACATCTTTTTCCTGATTTTGCTTCGCAAAATCAGGAAAAAGATGTCTCCATCCAAATTTAATTTGGCGCGAAGCGCCAAGAAAAACCTTTTTACACAACCCCAGACTATTTACACAGCATAGCATTAGCATAATCCTTCGCAATAAGTCATATAAAAAGAAATTTCCTAAGAAAGTTTAACCGCAATGCACATGGAGCGATTTATCCTTGCCCTCGATCAGGGCACCACAAGCTGCCGGGCCGTACTGGTAAACGAGCAGGGGGCTATCCTGGACTTTGAGCAACAAGAGTTTACGCAGTATTATCCCCAGCCGGGCCTGGTGGAACAGGATGCGGAAGAAATCTGGGCTGTTCAGCTTGGCGTAGCGCGCAGATTGCTCCAAAAAAAGGGCATTCCGCCCCATCATATTGCGGCTATCGGCATTACCAATCAGCGGGAGACGACGGTCGTCTGGGACAGGCGGACGGGCAAGCCCATCCATCGGGCCATTGTGTGGCAAGACCGCCGTACGGCCCCAATTTGCGAAGGCCTCCGGGAAAAAGGTCTGGAACCACATATCCGACAGCAAACAGGACTTGTTGCGGATGCTTATTTCTCCGGTACTAAAGTAAAATGGATACTCGATCAGACCGACCCGCAACGGGAAGCGGCAAAAGCAGGCCACCTTTGCTTTGGCACGATTGATTCCTGGCTAGTCTGGAAACTCAGCGGCGGGAAGCAGCACGTTACGGATTATTCAAATGCTTCCCGCACGCTCCTGTACAATATCCGCACCCTTAAATGGGACTCCGTGCTTTGCGAGGCACTGGATGTGCCTGCTGCCATGCTGCCCGAAGTCTGGCCGTCCTCGGCCCTCTACGGACATACAGACCCGGAACTTTTCGGCGCGCCTATCCCCATCTGTGGTATCGCAGGAGATCAGCAGTCGGCCCTGTTCGGGCAAGTCTGTTTTACGCCCGGAATGGCCAAAAACACCTACGGCACCGGCTGCTTTATGCTGATGAACACCGGCGAAACCCCTGTTTTTTCTAATTCCGGCCTCCTCACTACCATCGCCTGGGGCCTGGATGGAAGCGTCCATTATGCGCTGGAAGGATCCGTTTTCATTGCAGGAGCGGCCATCCAATGGCTTCGGGACGGCCTGAAAATTATTGACGAATCTCCGGACTCCGAGTATTTTGCCATGAAAGTGCCCCATCCGGACGGCGTTTATGTAGTCCCTGCTTTTGCCGGCCTCGGTGCCCCTTACTGGGATATGTACGCCCGCGGCGCCATATTTGGCCTTACCCGGGGAACTACCAAAGCCCATATTATCCGGGCTACCCTGGAATCCCTCGCCTACCAGACCCGCGATGTGCTCGCAGCGATGGAAAGTGATGCAGGTGCCCCCCTCCAGACCTTGCGGGTAGATGGAGGCGCCAGCGCCAACAACCTGCTCATGCAGTTTCAGTCCGACATCCTGGGCGTGCCCGTAGAGCGCCCGGTATCGGTGGAAACGACTGCCCTGGGTGCCGCGTACCTTGCCGGCATCGCTGCCGGGTTCTGGACCCCCTCCGAACTTTCCGAGCAATGGCAAAAAGATAAGGTATTCGTGCCCAGTATGGAATTAGAGGTTCGGGAAAAACTCTATAAAGGCTGGAAAAAAGCCGTAAGGCGGGTGATGGATTGGGAAAGGGAGGAATAAAAGCTCCATCTCGACTCAACCTTCATCGAGGACTTGCTGAAAGAGCAACGTGGCTTTGGCAGGATCTGCCTTACCACGGGTGCGCTTCATCAGTTCGCCCATAAAAAAGCCGAGCAAGCCTTTTTTGCCCTTCCGGTAGGCCATAGCTTTGTCGGGGAAATCTGCAATAATCATTAAAATCTGTGGCTTTAGCTCCTCCTCGTCCCCCTCCTGCAGCAAGTTCAGTTCCCGGGCGAGGGCTTCCGGGCCGGCATCGGGGTTATCGAGCAAGGCGGGAAACAGGCGTTGATAGGCAATGCTGGCGCTCACTTTCCCGGCATCAATCAGCGCGACAAAATCGGCAATTCCTTTTGCCGGCAGAGGAAAATCCGTCAGGGCCATTTGCTTTTCCGCACACCAGGGCAGGATGCGGTTGATTAAAAGGTTGGCAAGGGACTTTTTTCCTGCATTTTCCTGGCAGAGGGCCTTAAAAAATGTCACCGTTTCCCTTTCTTCACTCAATATGCCCGCCTCGTAGGCACTCAGTTCATATTTTTCCAGCAAAAGCGCATATTCCTGCCAAGGCAAGCCTGGAAGGGCAGCTTTTGCCCGCTGCAGATCTTCCTCATCCAACACCACGGGGGGCAGGTCCGGTTCCGGGAAATAGCGGTAATCATGCGCATCTTCCTTATTCCGCAGAGGGGTCGTTACGCCTGTTGAAGGGTCGAAATTCAGGGTTTGCTGTACCACCCTTCCGCCTTCCCTGATCAGATCTATTTGACGTTTGGCCTCATACTCGATCGCCTGGCGGGCAAAACGCATCGAGTTTATATTTTTGATTTCACAGCGCTCTCCAAACGCTTTCTGACCTTTGGGGCGCACCGACACATTGATGTCACAGCGCAGCGAGCCTTCCTCCATATTCCCGTCTGAAATACCGAGATAGCGCGCCAGTCGCTGAATCCCCCGCATAAAAGCGTCCACCTCTGCTGCGGAGCGCAGGTCGGGTTCCGTCACGATTTCAAGCAAGGGCGTTCCTGCGCGGTTGAGGTCAATCATCGAACGCGTGGGGTGAAGGTTGTGCATGGATTTTCCGGCATCTTCTTCCATGTGGATATGGTGAATGCGTATCATTTTCCATTCCTGCCCCAGAAGAATGGGTAATACACCACCCATACAAACCGGCATTTTATCCTGGGTAATCTGATATCCCTTCGGGAGATCGGCGTAGAAATAGTTTTTTCGGTCGAACGTATTGACTTCGTTGATCCGGCAATTCAAGGCAAGGCCCAGCCGGATGGCAAATTCCACCTGCCGGGCGTTCAGACGGGGCAAAGTACCCGGATGGCCTAATGAAATAGGACTTACCTCGCTATTTGGAGGCATCCCGAAGCGGTTTTCGTCCCCGCAAAAAGCTTTGCTCCTGGTATCGAGCTGAAGATGCGCCTCCAGGCCGATAACTGTCTCAAAATCTTCGTAATGCATACTATTTTGTTAGACTTGTTTCGATGGGGTTTTACCTTAGACCCTCCCGGAAAGCCTCGACCAGGCGCCCCACGTCGTCAGGGGTATTATAGACGTGCGGGGCAATCCGTATGGCATCGCCCCGGAAAGATACCCAAACGTTCCGCGCGGAAAGAGATGCTTTCAGGATATCCGTATCCACCCCTGCCCGAAGCCGAACACCTAGGAGGTGCGCACCGCGCCACTCCGGCGCTTCCACCGTGCAGCCCATCTCTTGCAGGGATACCAACGCATCGGCCATCAGCGTTGCACAATACGACTGAATTTCCGCAACTTCCCAGTCAACAATTTGCTCAATCGCCGTTCTGAGCATGGGCCCGAGGACAAACTGGCTCTGCTCGCCCATCGAATAACGCCCTGCTGCAGGCTGGTACTCGTTTCGGTAACGTACCAGACTTGCAAAATCCTCACTTTCCTGTCGGTTGATCCAGTTTTCCTCTATCGGTGTGCCCCCGTCAAAGGCAGGGCCAAAGTATGCAAGCCCGATGGAATAAGGCCCCATCAACCATTTGTACCCCGCGCAAACCAACGCATCGGGCTGGATCACGGAAGCATCAAATGGCAACGCCCCCACAGATTGCGTTCCATCTATGATCAGTAAAGCCCCGACTTCCCGGGTCCGCTTACGGATAGCTTCGAGGTCGAAGCGGGTACCATCCGCCCAATGCACATGCCCCAACGCGACCAGACAGGTGCGGTGATCAATGGCTTCGAGCAGGGCTTCGTTCCATCGCGCACCCCGGTCAGGCCCCTCCGGGGCGGCTATCTGAACCAACTCGCCGCCATTTTCAGCACATATCCGCTCCCAGGGATAGTAGTTGCTGGGGAACTGCCCCTCTGCAACGATAATGCGCTGACCCCGGGATATTTTTACGTTTTTGGCCACGTTGGCCATACCGTAGGATACAGAGGGCACAATGGCAATCCGGTCTTTTTCGCGCACATTGATCAGATGGGCAAAAAGGGCTTTAAGCTCCTTTAGCGGATTAAAAAAATGATTGGTTGTGATGAGCCAGGGGGAGTTTTTGAGGGCCAGCATATCTCTGCCCACTACTTCTACCTGTCGCAACTGTGGCGACATATAAGCGCAGTTCAAATAAGCGATTTCGTCCGGGATTTTAAAAAGTCCCCTCTGGCAAGTCAGCATAATCAAGCATTTTTGCCAAAGGTACATGTTTAGGCGAAAAATTGGGCCTAAAGGAAGCCCGATTGGCTCAAAAACCCAATCCTATCCTCCACATCCAGCGCTGCATCCGGTGGGTTTCGCGGATATAGTTATCCGCTCCCCCTCCTCCCCACCAGAAATTATTGCGTTCCAGCACGCTGCGCTGGCGCAGGTAGCCAAAATCCGTAAAAAGCGCCCACCCCCGACGTGTTTTCCATTCTACACCGGCAGCAAGATGCATCCGGGGCCCTCCGCTGACCTTCCGGTTAATATCGGCCGTACCCTTGTCCATCCAGGCAAAAGCATAGCCCCCGTCGAGCACCACAAAAGGGCGGTGGCGAAAGCGCTCAAACGGCTGATAACGGATTTCTGCAAAAACCGGTACCAATCGTTTATGGTTTCCATACCCCAGCATATTAATCCCTGTACCAAGGCCTGCCCGGAGCCGGGACCCCAGCACCCGTCCGCTCACGTGCTCTGCCCCAAAACCAAATTCAGATGCCTCCCAGGAAGTTTGCCCCGCTGTCGCCTGGAAATGCAGGATATGGTACCAGCGCCCTTCACCCATTCCGTCTGGAATAGACTGAGCATCAAGCAGGATGGGTAAACAAAGAAGCAGTAGTGCAGGTAATATTTTCATGAAAAGTAATTGATAGCCCTCGCCAACTGCCATTTGTTCCGGGCAGTAGGTCCATGGAGAGGTGTCGAAATTTGCATTGGACGCTGACAGGCATTTAATCGCCCAGAATCTGGATGCGGCTGAGCAGCTTTAAATCCCGTGGATTGGAAAAATCGTACTGAAAAATGCCCGTTTCCCCTGTCACGATGGCCACCTTCTGATCTTCCAGCGCAATGACATCGAAGGCCGTTAGATTTTTCTCATGGTCCAGAAGCTGAAGCTCCTTCCAGTTGGAGGCATTAAAAACCTTGAGCCCCTGATCGTCTTCACAAATAAAAAGCGTGCCTTTTACAATAGAGAGCCCAATCGGATGGTGCATCGGATAAATCTTGAGCAAGCGGGGTTTCAGCACGTCCGCAACATCAATAATTTCGAGCTGGTTGATAAAGCCCTCACATTCCGTACCGCTGCGCAGCGTAACGTAGGCAAAACCATCTTCCGCCACAACCGGATCGCAGGCATTGGCGTGCTCGAATTCTGCAAGCTGACGGGGCTTGAGCGGATCTTTGGTATCGAAAATGAACATGCCGGCACGACTGCCGATAAAAAGCAGGTCGTAGTAAGGAAAAATCGTTTCGATACCCCAGCCGATATTCGTAGTACCTGCCGGTCTGGGCTTTTCGGGTACGGTGAGGTCAAAAACTTTCAGATCGGAGTTGCTTACCGTGTACAGATGTTCACCGGCAATCGTGAACCTGGCCGTAGAGCCACCAATGCCAACAGGGTTGGTAGGCACTTTAAGATTACTTCCGGCAGCGAGCGCGACTTCCCTCCGTACCCATAGACCCCCATCAATAAATACCTGATTACCCGAAGCCTCGCTACAGGGGATGACCTCTTCCACCTTGGTGGGCGCATAATCCACCAGGAAGCCCCGTGCCTCATCGAAGCCCAAATGTGGAAAAACATGCTCGACCCGGTTGATGAATTCCGGTTTCCCCGGATTTTTAAGGCTGAACGCTACCAGATCCACGTAGCTATCGGCATAGAGGATATCGCTGCGGACGGCGAGGTCAATATTCCCCGGAATCGGCAAAAATCCGAGTGCGAGTGGACTGGCGGGTTTTTCATTGTCAAAAATATGTATCCCTTCTCCGGGTTCGTTCACAAAGAGGTATTGCCCATAGACATAAATTTTACCTGCAGACTCCAGGGGTTCAGCGCCTTTCAGCACAATGGTGCTCCGCAGTTCCTTGGGATGGATATACACCGGGTCATACCGGACATAGACGTGATCGGCGCTGCAATCGTCTTTCAGACAGGCGCTCGCGGATGCCGCCAGTGCCAGCACTGCAACCATGTAAAAACGGGAGAAGGATATTTTCATTGGGAAAATTTTATATCTTATTAACGCACGCGCAGTCAGATTTGCTGTCTGAACGACTTTATTTATATTAAACAAAGTTTCTGCCCGTCAGGGTTCCCGTCAGCACTACTTTTTGAAATATATCTTTGCTGTCGCATCATTCTTTTCCTGGCGATGCGCGCTAAATAATATTTGTGGCGTTGTGTAAAAAGTTTTTTACGGCGCTTCGCGCCGAATTATGTTTTGAGAGACACTTCATTTTAACGATTTCGCTTCGCGAAATCGTTAAAATGAAGTGTCTCTCAGAAGAATATTCTGCCGCCGCAGGCGGCAAAAGACTTATTACAGAACCTCAAATGATTATGGGGTTGTGTAAAAAGTCTTTTCATGGCGCTTCGCGCCAAATTTAAGTTTGAAA
>JBMOJO010000023.1:0-28363 GCA_049315745.1 Saprospiraceae bacterium
TATGGTTTTTAATGAGGTTGTATAAAAAGTTTTTTTACGGCGCTTCGCGCCGAATGATGTTTTGATAGACGCGTCATTTTTACGATTTCGCGAAGCGAAATCGTGAAAATGACGCGTCTATCAGAAGAATATTCTGCCGCCGAGGGCGGCAAAATTTCATACTGAAGCTGGAGTTGTGTAAAAAGGTTTTTTACGGCGCTTCGCGCCGAATAATATTTTGAGAGACACGTCATTTTCACGATTTCGCGAAGCGAAATCGTGAAAATGACGTGTCTCTCAGAAGAATATTCTGCCGCCGAAGGCGGCAAAATTTCATACTGAAGCTGCTGTTGGTTCATTGATTTTGCGAAGCAAAATCAATGAACCAACAGCAGCTTCAAATGATTATTTGGCGCAAAGCGCCGAAAAAGGACTAACTTTGCAGTGATGAACGAACTTCCCAAAATCCATAAGACGTATTTATTCAGCGACATAGAAGGCTCTACCCGGCTTGCGTTGAAGCTGGGAGAGGGCTATGCTTTAGTGTTGAACCGTTACCGGAATATTTTTCAATCGGCGATCGGGGGGTTTCAGGGCAGAGTGGTGGATACTGCGGGGGATGGATTTTTTGCGGTGTTCGAAAATATGGAAGGGGCGCTTGCCTTTGCCGCTACCTTGCAGCGGGCGTATTCTGCCGTGAGCTGGGTGAGTGGGATTACGCTCCGGGTGCGTATCGGCCTGCATTTTGGCGAAGCGATCATATCGGGGAACGGTTTTATCGGCCTCGAAGTGCACCGTGCATCGAGGGTATGCAATGCCGCACACGGCGGCCAGGTACTGTTGTCGCGTGCCGCCGCCGATGTGGTGATGGGAAAGCCGCTCAAAGGGCTCTCGATACAGCCGCTCGGTACGTTTTTGCTCAAGGATTTCGAGGAGCCGGAGCCTTTGTTCCAACTGGTTATCCAAGGGCTGCCCGGGGATTTTCCGCCGCCCCGTACAGAAGCGGCGCCTTCGCCGACCATAGCGGTACTGCCGTTCCTCAACCTGAGTGGCGATCCCGGGCAGGACTTCCTCTGCGAAGGTATTGCAGAGGAAATTATCATTACCCTGGGTAAAATCCCCGATCTGCGGGTAGTGCCCCGATCCGCTTCTTTTGCGATAAAAAACAAAAAAGACTGGAGCCTTGCAGAAACGGCCCGGCATCTGAATGCTTCTTACCTGCTCGAGGGTACGGTAAAGCGATATGCGCAGCAGCTCCGCATCCATGCCGAGCTGATTGACGCCGAAAAGGGGGTCAACCTCTGGTCGGGGCGCTTCGACCGGGGTATCGCCGATATTTTTGCTATCCAGGATGAAATCGCGCAGAACATCTCTTCGACCCTCAAAATCAAACTGGGTGCGCTGCAGGTGCGCCATATCAGCGATGTACAAACGCGCAATGTGAATGCGTACGACCATTATATCCGTGGCCGGCGCCATTACAACCAGTTCAGCCTGAAAGGGGTGAAAACGGCTTGTACAATGTACGAAAAGGCAGTGCAGCAAGACGAAAATTATGCCCTTGCCTATTGCGGCCTTTCCGAAGTGTATGCGTACCTCTATATGTACGAATCGCCAAGCCCCGACAACTTGTTCAAGGCGCGCTCCTACAGCGCCCGTGCAATGCAGATAGATCCCTTGCTGGCGCGTGCGTACGTCTCGCGCGGGGTAGCGTTGTCCCTCGAATATAATATGGAGGATTCAGAGGCCCTTTTTGAGCAGGCGATCGCCCTTGATCCCCAGCTCTTCGAGGCTTGGTACTGGTATGGCCGGATTTGCTTTGTACAGGGAAAACTGGAGAAGGCCGCCCACCTGTTCGAAACGGCTAACCGCGTCCAGCCGGAGGACTTTCAATCTGCCTTGCTGGCCGCACAGGTTTATGCCGACCTTGGCCTCGCCGGTAAGGCCCGCGAAGCCTGGGAGCGTGCGGTACAGATCGCGTCCCACTACCTCGAGCTCAATCCCGACGACCCCCGGGCATACTACTCCGGCGCCAATGGCCTCATGGCGCTGGGGGAAACCGCGCAGAGCCTGGAGTGGCTGCAAAAGGCACTCGCCTTAGACCCCAACGACGGTATGCTCCTGTATAATGCGGGTTGTATCTATGCCATGGCCGGCCTGAAAGATAGGGCCTTCAATGCCCTCACCCGTTCTGTGGACGCCGGCCTCAACCAGGTCGCATGGTTTGCAAACGACAGCAACCTCGATACCCTACGGGATGATCCGCGGTTTATGGAATTAATGGATAAAATGCAGGCCCCGGGCAGATAAAAACGAAAAGTGCCCGCTCGCCCCATGGCACCCTGCTCCCGGCACTGCCGTCGGGCAACAGGCTTGTGAAAGCGTTTATCCGGGCAAAAAGACGAGATTTTCCTGCCAACTGCCTGCCAGGCCCGCACCGTAAGCAGGTATAAAGGGGGCCTTATTCTTCCTCTGTGGCAGCCGCAGCGGGAGGAGGGGGCGCCACCGGTTCCGCGGGTTTTCTCTGGAAAAATTTCCATTGGAAAATCAGGATATTCAGTACGCCAACGGTGATCGCGACATCTGCGATATTAAAGACGGGTTTGAAAAAAAGAAAACTCCGGCCGCCGAGGTGAGGGACGGAATCGGGCCATACGCCGTGATAGACCGGAAAATAGAGCATATCTACTACCTTTCCATGCAGAAAACCCGCATACCCGCCTTCCGGTGGGAAGAGTTGTGCGAGGCCGCCGTAATAGGGGGATTCCGAAAAAATCAGCCCATAGAAAGCGCTGTCTATGATATTGCCCATCGCCCCGGCAAGTACCAGTCCGAAACTGGCGAGCAGGCGGAACGGGATCTGTTCGCGGATGAGTTGACGGATAAAAATAATCAGTATAACTACTGCGGCTATCCTGAAAAGACTGAGCACCAGCTTGCCGTATTCGCCTCCGAATGTGAAGCCAAACGCCATCCCGGGGTTTTCCACGAAGTGGATGATCGCCCATTCCAGGCCCAGGATCCTGAATTCGGAACCGTACGGCATATTGGTTTTCACCCAGACCTTCAGCGCCTGGTCAGCAAATAATACGAGGAAGACCAGCAGGGAGAGTTTTGCCGCAGACCCGGCAAAGAAAAAGCTATTCGTTTTCATTGTCCTCGTCCTCGTAATCGTCTTCTTCAAAATCGTTCAGGTCCTCAATATCTTCGTCTTCCGCCACAAAGCGCGATTTGTTGCGCTTGACCAAGGCGTTTGCCCGGTCGTCGTGGAATGCCGCCCGGTTTTTTGCAATATCCACGGCAGCGAAAAGTGCTTCGCGGAAAGAGGCGGGGTCGGCTTCGTTTTTTCCGGCAATGTCGTAAGCAGTGCCGTGGTCGGGGGAGGTGCGTACCCCGGGCAGCCCTGCGGTAAAATTAATGCCTTCACCGAAAGCGGCCATTTTGAAAGGGATCAGGCCCTGGTCGTGGTACATCGCCAGGATCCCGTCAAACTTTTTATATGCCCCGGAGCCAAAGAAACCGTCTGCCGGGAAGGGCCCTACGACGATAATCCCGTTCTTTTTGCTTTCTACGACCGCCGGGCGCACTATCGTCTGATCTTCGTTGCCGATCACACCATCGTCCCCACCGTGAGGGTTGAGGGCCAAAACCGCGATTGTCGGGCGGTCAATGGCGAAATCAATGCGGAGTGCGTCGTGCATGAGGCGGATCTTGCGGGTGAGCATTTCTTTGCTAATGGCCCCGGCAATTTCGGCGACCGGGAGGTGGTTGGTCGCCAGCCCCACCCGGATATCTTCGCTTACCATAAACATCAGGCTCTCCTTCGCACCGTAAGCGTGGTTGAGGTATTCGGTATGGCCTGGAAAGCGGAAGCCGGCCATCTGCATCGCCGATTTATTGATGGGGGCGGTGACCAGGGCATCAATAATGCCGGCCTTGAGGTCCTGCACCGCAGCCTCGAGGGACAATATCGCATATTTTCCGCCCAGCTCGGTGGCTTTGCCCAGGGTGATGTTGACATTCTCCTGCCAGCAGTTGACGATATTCACCCGGTCGGCGGCAAAGCGGTCGCCCCGTTGGAGGGATTGGAAGGGAAAATCAATCCCCACAATATTTTTATGGTAGGAAACGACCTTCGTGGAACCATAGACGACGGGCAGGCAGAAGTTGAGGATTTTCGCCTCCCCCAGGGTCCTGAGGATGACCTCTATGCCAACACCGTTCAGGTCGCCGATGGTTATACCGATTTTTGGTTTATCCATTTATGTGGTTTTATCTTTACTTTGCACAGGCAAATTTAACAAACTCGCAACACAAACCTATTGAAAGCAAAGAAATCCTTTGGGCAGCACTTCCTCAACCGCGACGCAATCGCGGAGCGGATCGCGGCCAGCCTTACCCAGGGAGCTGCCTGTGGCAGGGTCCTGGAGGTGGGCCCGGGAAAGGGGATGCTTACCAAATTCCTGCTTGGGCAGCCCTTTCACTTGAAAGTGGTCGAAGCCGACCGCGATATGGTGGCCTGGCTGCAGGAGCACTTCAGCAACCTCGAAAAGGATATTATCGCCGCGGATTTCCTGAAAACCCCCCTCGACGAAGTTTTTGATGGGGCGCCTTTCTGCCTGATTGGCAATTTCCCGTACAACATCTCCTCCCAAATTCTTTTTCAAATGTTGAAATATAAGGAGTGGATACCGGAAATGGTGGGAATGTTTCAAAAAGAAATGGCCGCGCGCGTAGTCGCCGGGCCGGGCACGAAGACGTACGGGGCCATCAGCGTACTGGTGCAGGCACATTATGCGGGCAAATATCTGTTTACCGTTGACAAAAGCTGTTTTTCGCCCCCTCCTAAGGTGCAATCTGCTGTAATCCGCCTGGAGCGCAGGACCGACCCGCCATGGCCCTGCGCGGAAAGCACTTTCCGAAAAGTCGTCAAACAAGCTTTCGGTCAGCGCCGCAAAATGCTGCGCAATGCCCTCCGTCCGCTTCTGTCGGACCCCACCATCCTCGAAAAGCCGTTCTTCCAGCAACGGCCCGAGCAAATCTCGGTGGAGGGGTTCAAAGCCCTCGCCGCCGAGCTGGAACCGCTTCTGGTTTAGGGGTTGCCCGGGATATTCCCTTCGCAACAAGGCCAGGGCATTTCGGCTTTATGCGCTATATTTGCTCACCGCTCTGCCGATGGGCATCTGCTTCGGTGGTTTGCCAGGGCATAAGGGCTATCTGTCAACAACTCAAAATCCTGTAATCATGACGCTGGAAGAAAAAATTATGGAAGATCTCAAAGCTGCCATGCGCGATAAGGACGAAGGGGCCAAGCGCGGTATCCGTGCGATCAAAGCAGCGCTGCTCCTCGCCAGGACCGACGGCAGTGGTCAGGAAATGACCCCCGAACGGGAAATGGCCATCCTGCAAAAACTGGTGAAACAACGCCGCGAATCCCTCGAAATTTTTGAACGCGAAAACCGCGCCGACCTGGCGCAAAAAGAACGGGAGGAAATCGAAGTCATCGAGAAATACCTCCCGCAACAACTCTCCCCGGAGGCCCTCGAAGCCGAAATCCGGGCAATGATCGCCGAAACGGGCGCCACTTCCCCCAAAGACCTCGGCAAGGTAATGGGGCTTGCCTCGAAGCGCCTCGCCGGGCAGGCAGAGGGGAAAGCGATCTCGGAAATCGCGAAAAGGCTATTGGGATAGCGGGGGCATTGCGGCGCGATGGGCGGCCTGAAAACAAAAGCACGGTACGGTATGCAGGCAATGGCCATGGTCCTGAAAATCATGGTCCTGTCCCTGCATACCGCCTACGGTCAGCAATACCTTCAAATCATTGCCGACGGGCCGCTGCCTAAAGGCTTCCGCTGGCAGGTGCGGCATGCGGATTCGGTAGCGGTCGCAGCAGAGCTGTCGCGCCTGACTGACGGCCTGCAGGCCGCTTCCTATCTTGAGGCGGCGGTGGATAGCGTCCACAGGGGCGATAGCCTTTGGAAAGCCTGGCTGCACACCGGGCCTGCCTACCGCTGGACTGCGCTTGCCCCCGGATCGGCGCCCCCGGCGGCCCTGCGCCAGGCCGGATACCGCGAAACGAAGTGGCCGGGCAGAACGGTAGAACGCGCCGACCTCGACCGCCTCTTCCAACGCCTTTTAGATTATGCGGTCAATAACGGATATCCTTTTGCACAGACCGGCCTGGCAGGCAGTGTCTTTGCGGAGGGACGCCTCAGTGCAGGGCTTGCCTGGGACCCAGGCCCTTTTGTCACCCTCGATTCCTTTGTGTTGAGCGGTGAAATCGCGCTTAAGCCCCGGTTTTTACAGCAATATCTCGGCCTCCGGTCGGGAGCGCCCTACCGTCAGGATGCGGTGGAGCGTCTGGCAGCGCGTTTGCGTGCGCTGCCTTTCGTCCAGCTCAGGCAGGAGCCTCAGGTCCGCTTTATTGGCGATGAGGCGGTCCTGTTGCTCGACCTGGCCTCCAGGAACGTCAGCAGATTTGATTTTTTGGTGGGCGTCCTGCCCAATAATGTACAATTTAACCGCCTACTGCTGACGGGCACCCTCGAGGCCGACCTTTGGAACCCTTTGGGTGCAGGGGAGCGGATTTACACGCGTTTTGAGCAGTTGCGCCCGCAAACCCAGCGTCTCGATATCCTGTTGAATTACCCCTACCCCTTCGGCTTGCCGCTGGGTATTGACGTACGGGCACATTTCTACAAACGCGACACTTCCTTTCTGGATGCCGAAGCAGACCTTGGGCTGCAGGTACTGCTCGAGGGTACCGATTATATCAAGGCGTTCTGGGTACAGCGCAGCTCCCGCCTCCTGGGCTTCAATGCAGATTTACTCGTCCAGCGCCGGCAATTACCGCCCAACCTGGACTTGAGCACCCGTTTTTTCGGACTGGAATTTTTTCGGCAGCGCCTCGACGACCGTTTTAGCCCGCGGGAGGGCTGGTTGTTGCGGGCGGGTATTTCCGTGGGCACGAAGCAGGTTATTCCCAATGGCCGCATCCAGGAGTTGGGCCTGGGGAGCTTGTACGATAGCCTTGTGTTGCGTTCGGGGCAATACCGTCCGGAGCTGCGGGTGGAGATATTCAGGCCTTTATTCCGCAGAAGCGCCTTTCGATATGCTTTCCAGGGGCGCTGGTTGCTTTCGCAGCAGCCTGTGCTGCGCAATGAGCAGTACCGCGTCGGGGGCAACCGCTTGCTGCGGGGGTTCGACGAGGAATTTTTCCAGCTTACCCATTATGCCGTCAATACTTTTGAGTACCGTTTCCTGCTGGGCGGAAATTCCTTTCTGTTTGGCTTTCTCGATGCGGCATGGGCGGAGGACAGCACCCCGGAAAGGGTGGAGGTGTTTTATCCCTACGGCATAGGCGCGGGGATTACCTTTGAGGTACAGGCCGGAATATTCGGGCTCAGCCTGGCCTATGGCACCCGGTGGGGCGACCCTCTGGCCCTCAGCAGGCCCAAGGTACATCTCGGCTATATTGGCTTATTTTGAGGCAGACCGTTCAGCTGTCGGAAAGTTTGATGGGAGGGCCTGGGTAACGTTTCCCGTAGCCGCCCATTCTGTGCCCCGTTGGAGTAGGGTTATAAAGCCGATGCAACGCAGGGCAACCGGATCATGGCCCATGGTCGTATGGAAAATCCGCCCTTTGCCAAAACGGATGGCCATGGCAGAGGGCTCATGCCGTCCGGTGCCGTCCATGGCCGGGCTGCTGTAGGCGCTGATCAGGATTTGTACCTGCTCTGCGGGACCGCGCATCAGATCGTAGAGTTCATCGCGCGTATGTAGCCATTGCCGGGGCATACCCTGCGTAATCGGGTGGGTTAAGTCGCGGACCTGAACGACAAATTCGTGTTTAGGGCCATGGTGGCCCCCTGGGCCCGGACTGCTGTCGCGTATGGTTTCTCCCTGTTCATTTATGTACAGGTAAGGGCCGTCCTTCTCCGTCCTGCCGTTCCACCCTCCAATCCCGGTCATCCGGTTATAGGCTTGCCATTTCGGAAACGCATTGTCTGCAGCATGGACAACGACGAAGCCGCCTCCGCGGTAAACGAACTGTTCAAAGTCTTTTTGGGTGGTTTCCGGCCAGTCGTCGCCGTTATAATTGGAGAGTACGACGTCGTATTTGGAGAAATCGGGCCGGAAGCCCGCCATGGGACTGCCTTGTGCCGGTGTACGCGCGATCTCGACCTCGAACAGCCCGGTGGCTTCGAGCTCGCTTTGCATGATCGCGCTGCCTTCCCTCCAGGTATCGTGGTTGTTTTGTCCGTCAACGAGCAGGACCTTAAGTCGTTTTCTGGGCGCCTGCCGGTCCTCCCGGTGATGTTTTTTCTGTTCGGCATTCCCTTCTGCCCGGGCCACCGGCCCTTTCACCGGTGGTATGCCGAATTCCGGGAGACTGCCGTACCATATCAGCAGGGGGAAGAGGTAAAATATTTTCCACATAATTTACGGGCTTTAGGGCGCATAAAATTGCGCTTTTCAACAAGTCTAATAGCAGCTTTAGTGCTACCGGCCTGACATCTGATCCTGCGTCCACAGGTAGCGGACGGCAATACCCGAAAGGTTCAGGCGATTTCTTCCAGGTCTTTTTACAAAATAAGTATAAATTTCCATTACTTTACTTTCATTTTGGAAAATCTCACACGATCAGGTTATGAACAAGCTGTTAGCAATATCTGCGCTGTATGCCTTAATGGGCGGTATGCTCTTTTCTGCAGCCCGGAAGGCCTTGCTTCCCCTGCTCCTGCTTGCCGCGATATCGCTGGGGGCCCAGGAAGCCAAGCTGGCACAACAATATTTCTACGACGGCGAATTCGAAAAGGCAGTCGTTTTATTCGAAAAGCTTTTTCTGCAGCAGGAAAACAACGAATATTACTTCGACCGTTACATGGACTGTCTGCTGCAGTTGCAGCGCTACGGCGATGTGGAAAAAACCGTTGCGCGCATGCAGCGCAAATATCCGGAAGACGGAAAGTACTATATTATGCTCGGAAGGTCCTTCGAACAACAGTTCAAGCAGCAGGAAGCCACCGCCCAGTATCGAAAAGCCATCGAACGGCTGCCAAAGGACAGGTATGCTGTCATCCGCTTAGCCAACCTTTTTTCCAGTCTCAATAAGCTCGACCTCGCCATCGAGACCTTTGAAAGGGGGAGCCAGCTCCTGAACGATAAATACATTTTCGCCTATAGCCTGGGCGAGTTGTACCGGGGAAAGGGCAATGGCGCCAAAATGATCGAACAGTACCTCAATAGCCTCGATGCCAATCCCGAGCGCATTGACAACGTGCAGACGATCTTCATGCGCTACCTCAACCCGGACGATTTCGCCGAGCTGCAGCAGCAGTTGTATGCACGGATACAGATCAATGAGCAGGCGACCCACTACCCCGAGATGCTGGTCTGGTTGTTTCTGCAAAGGAAGGATTATGCAGGCGCCTTGCGCCAGTTGCGGGCACTCGACAGAAGGCTTAAGGAAAACGGCTCCAGGATTTTTCAGCTCGGGCAAATCGCCGCTACCGACGGGGATTATGACCCGGCGATCGAGGCCTTCGACTTCATCGTCGCCCAGAAGGGGCCGGAGTCGCCTTTCTATCTCGATGCCAAGCTCTCCTCGCTCCGTTATCGCCGCATCAAACTGGTAGAAGGCTATGTTTATACGATAGACGAGCTGCGCGTACTGGAATCCGAATACCTCTCTTTTCTCAGGGAAGTCGGCTATGGCCAGAGTACCGCTTCTTTTGTCATCGAGCTGGCCGAGTTGGAGGCATATTATATCAACGACACCGAAAAAGCCATCGGGTTGCTTAAGGAGCTCGTGGGCTATCCGCAGCTCAATCCCCGCCGACTTGCAGAGGCCAAGCTCATGCTCGGCGACCTGTACCTGATTCAGGGCGAACACTGGGAGTCCACCCTGCTGTATTCCCAGGTGGACAAGACCTTCAAGGACGACCAGCTCGGCAACGAGGCGCGTTTCAGAAATGCGCGGCTTGCGTATTATTCCGGGGATTTCACCTGGGCACAGGCCCAGTTTGATGTCCTCAAAGCCTCTACGTCCAACCTGATCTCCAATGATGCCCTGGACCTTTCCATTTTTATCACCGATAACCTGGGGCTCGATACGAGCGTGCTCCCCCTGCAGGAGTATGCAGGGGCCGACCTGCTGATCTTTCAGAACCGCTTCGGGGAAGCTTTTGAGCGCCTTGAGCGGCTACAGAAGGATTTTCCCGCCCATTCCCTGGAAGACGACATCGCTTACCTGCGTGCGCAGGTATTTATGAAGCAACGCAGGTACGAAGATGCGGCCCGGGAATACACGGATATTATCAGCCGGCATGCCGACGGAATCCGCGCCGACAACGCACTGTTCGCCTTGGCCGAGATCAACGAAAAACACCTGAATAACAAAGAGAAGGCTAAGGAGCTGTACGAGAAGCTCTTTATAGAATACTCCGGCAGTACCTTTGCGGTGGAAGCCCGCAAACGTTACAGAATCTTGAGAGGGGACACGGTACAGTAAAGGGACACCACCTCATATCAATCAGACCGGTTATTTGAGGCGGCGCTCGTCGGAGACGGTGAGCTTATGACGACCCCTTGCCCGTCGGCGGGCCAATACTTTGCGGCCGTTTTTGGTGCTCATGCGCGAACGGAACCCGTGCTTGTTCGCGCGCTTTCTCCTCGAAGGTTGATAAGTCCTTTTCATTATACTTACGCTTTTATATCACTTCCATAATCGTTTCCAAAAAAGAATGGCAAAGGTAATGCTTTTTACCTTTGCAAAAAATTTTTTGTAAAAAGTTTGGGGCAAAAAGGCATTCCTTACGCGGGCTCCCGGCCTTTTGCGGTCAGACGGTCATAATTTCCTTTTCCTTTCCGTCCAGCAGGTGTTCTACTTTCTGGGAGAACTTATTGGTCAGTTCCTGGATTTCCTCCTCTTTGCGTTTGCCGAGGTCTTCGGAGAGGCCATCTTTGACGGCTTTTTTGAAGAGTTCTATCGCATCGCGGCGGGAATTCCGGATACTGACTTTAGCCTCTTCGCCGAGGTGTTTGGACTTTTTGACCAGGTCGCGCCGGCGTTCTTCCGTCAGCGGGGGGAACGAAAGGCGTACGACTTCGCCGTCGTTCATCGGGGTGACGCCGAGGTTGGCTTCGAAGATAGATTTTTCGATCGGGCCGAGCATGGATTTTTCCCAGGGCTGTATGACCAGGGTCCGGGCGTCGGAGGCGGAGATATTCGCTACCTGGCCCATGGGGGTCAGGCTACCGTAATATGGCACCAGTAGCCCGCTGACGATGAGCGGGGAGGCCTTTCCGGTAGAAATTTTCATCAGCTCGTGTTCGAGGTGGGCAATTGCACGTTCCATGTGCTCACGTGCATCGTCCATGTACATGTTGACTTCTTCCTGTAGCATAAATATTCAGGTTTTTGTTCTTATCTGTCGTTGGCGCCGATGTAACGCAGGACGAGGAACAGCAGCATGACCAGGGAGGAGAGCGCTGCGGAGACATAAGTTAGCGCTGCCCAGTGTAGTGCGTCCTTGGCGCCTGCATATTCTGCGCCCCGGGTGATGCCACTGCTGTCGAGCCATGCCAGGGCCCTGCGGCTTGCGTCGAATTCCACCGGAAGGGTAATCAGACTGAAAACGGTGGTGATCGCGAACGCGACGATCGTGATCAGCATGATCTGGGGCATGGTATTCAGGGTGATGAAAGCGATCACGAGCAACCACTGCTGTGCCATGGCCGAGATATTGACAACGGGCACGAGTCTGGAGCGGAGCTGCAGCATTGCATACGCCTGGGCGTGCTGTACCGCATGGCCACATTCGTGTGCCGCGACAGCAGCCGCGGCGACGCTGCGGTTGTGGTAAACCGCTTCGCTCAACGCAACCGTCCGGGTGAGGGGGTTGTAATGGTCGGAGAGCACCCCGTGCGTTTCGACGATCTGAACGTTGGACAGTCCGTAGTAGCGGAGCATTTCGCGGGCGACTTCGCTGCCGCTCAGCCCGGAGCTCGTGGGCATTGCGCTGTAACGGCTGAATTTTGCCTTTAACCGTTGGCTGATGACCAGGCCGATGAGGGACAAAACGCCTGCAAGGGCCATGTAACCATAGTATGAAATCATAATTTCAGGATATTGTAATTTTCTCTTGGGGGTGTGTAAAAAGTCTTTTGCCGCCTTCGGCGGCAGAATATCCTTTTGGGGGGTTGTGTAAAAAGGTTTTTTACGGCGCTCCGCGCCGAATTATGTTTTGAGAGACACGTCATTTTCACGATTTCGCGAAGCGAAATCGTGAAAATGATGTGTCTCTTAGAAGAATATTCTGCCGCCGTAGGCGGCAAAAACCTTTTTACACAACCCCTCAAGATATAATTTGGCGCGCAGCGCCACGAAAAGGCTTTTTACACAACCTCAAAAAACATGATTTGGCGCGAGGCGCCGAAAAAAGATTTATCCAACAGCTTCGATACGATCGAAGCCCGTATAGGGCCTCAGTACTTCGGGTATAACAATTCCATCAGGCGTTTGGTTGTTTTCCAGCAGCGCTGCGACAATCCTCGCCAGGGCCAGGGCGCTGCCATTGAGGGTATGGGCAAGCTGGGTCTCCTTGCCTTCCCGGAAACGCAGTTTCATACGGTTGCTCTGGAAGGTTTCGAAATTGGAGACCGAGCTGACTTCCAGCCAGCGCTGCTGGGCGACGGAATATACTTCGAAATCGTACGTCATCGCAGAATTGAACCCCATATCCCCGCCACATAACAATAATATACGGTAGGGGAGTTCGAGCCGTTCGAGGAGGTTGCGGACATGGGCCAGCATTTCCTGTAACACCTCATAGGACTTTGCCGGGTGTACGGCCTGGACGATTTCCACCTTATCGAATTGGTGTACGCGGTTGAGCCCCCGCACATCTGCCCCATAAGAGCCTGCCTCCCTACGGAAACAAGGGGTGTATGCGGCCATTTTCACCGGCAGGTCATCGGCGTTGAGGATCGTATCGCGCAGGATGTTGGTCACAGGAACTTCTGCGGTGGGGATGAGGTAGAGGTTGTCCCGTTCTACATAGTACATTTGCGCCTCTTTGTCGGGGAGTTGCCCCGTCCCGCGGGCAGAATCTTCGTTCACCATCAAGGGGGGAATAATTTCCTCATAGCCGGCTTTTGCGGCCTCGTCCAGGAAGAATGCGATGAGCGCGCGCTCCAGTCGGGCACCCTTTCCCCTGAAGACCGGGAAGCCGCTGCCGGTGAGCTTGACCCCGAGCTCCAGGTCTAAGATCTTGTATTTGATGGCCAGCTCCCAGTGGGGGAGCGCCCCTTCGTGCAGAACAGGGAAGGGCTTTGTCCAGTCCTGATAGACGGTGTTATCCTGTGCCCCTTTACCGGGGGGGACAGACGCATGGGGAACGTTGGGGATGAGGAGCAGCAAATCCTGGATTTCGAGGACGACCTGGTCGTGTTCCGCCTTTTGTGTGGCAATGGTATCCTTAATACCGGTGACCTGGGTACGCAGCAGGTCTGCTTCCTCCTTTTTACCCTGCTTGAACAGGGCGCCGATCTCGGCAGAGAAACGGTTCTGCTCGGCGAGCAACTTGTCTATGTCGGTCTGTAAAGCCCGGCGGCGGGCATCCAGGGCAATGACTTTGTCCAGGATTGCCGTCTGGTTTTCGTCCCAGTTCCGCTTGCCCAAACCCTCCAGGACGCGGGCTTTTTCGTTGCGGATCGTTTGTAATTGAAGCATAATGTAATGACCTTTAGAGGCGCGGATAATTTTTGCAAAGATAGTAGCCGCGATTTTAAAAAATAGTGTAAATTTGCAGCCGATACAACTATTCCTTTCCAAGGACGTTCTATCTTAACGATTTCAGACTATACCGTTTTCCTAATCCAGCTTTCTTCCAATTGAATAAATCGGAAAAGCTTCTGGGGCCCAGTCCCTGCGGAGTCACTCTGCGCGCGTCGTTGCGTGCCCCCGTCGCAGGAAGCCCTTTTTAATCCCTTTGTCGCTATTGTCCTCACATTTTAACGATCTCTCAACTAATCTGCTTTTTTTAAAAAGAAACCACTTATGCTGGATATTCTTCAATTGAATGACATGCTTATGCCAGAACTGCGCGAACTGGCAGAGCAAATCGGTTTAAAAAATTACAAACGCCTGAACAAGAAAGAACTCGTATATAAAATCCTGGACTACCAGGCCACTGGTGCGAAGGGCGAGGAGCAGGAAGAAGAGGATGAAGGCCCAGACCACGATCTTCTGCCTGATGTCGAAGACCGGGGGCCCCTCAGGAGTAGCCCCTTGGATGTTTTCGAAGAGGAAGAAGAAGTACCTACCTATCCCCCCGCCTCTCCTGGCAGTGCAGAAGATGACGACGCGACAACTCCGGCTGTCGGCACGGACGAAGTGGAAGATGACGACGACGACAAGGCTTTTGCAAACCGCCGGCCGCGCCCGCGCAAGCGCATGCCGTTCAACGAGCGCGAGCAACAGCAGGCAAAGCCCGGAGGGCCTTGGCAGGAACCTAAAGAAGAAACCCCCAGGGCGCCACGTCAGGAATTCCGCCCCGAAAAACGGGTGTTCGGAGGGGAGCAGCGGGAGCGCCAGCCATTTAGCCGGAACGAACCGGTAATGCGCGACCGCGACAGAGAAAAAGAAAAAGAAAGGGAAAAAGTCCGCCATGAGCTGATCTCCTACCCCAGCGAGCCGGAAACGCACCACGCTGTGGAGCCCGAAGTGCAGGACACCGAAAAATTCGATATTGAGCTGGACGGAATCATCGAAGGCGATGGTGTCCTCGAAATGATGACCGATGGCTATGGTTTTCTGCGCTCTGCCGATTACAACTACCTGACTTCCCCCGATGATATCTATGTCTCCCCTTCACAGATCAAGCTCTTCGGTATCCGTACCGGCGATACGGTCAAAGGGGCTATCCGCCCGCCGAAAGAAGGCGAAAAATATTTCGCCCTGCTGAAAGTTTCGAAAATCAATGGCCGGGACCCCCAGGATCTCCGCGACCGCGTGCCTTTCGATTATCTGACCCCTCTCTTCCCGACAGAAAAATTCAGGCTGACGATCTCCCCCACAGGACGGGATATGGGCAACCGGATGATTGACCTCTTCACGCCTATCGGCAAAGGCCAGCGCGGGCTGATTGTGGCACAGCCAAAAACCGGTAAGACGTTCCTGCTCAAAGACCTCTGCAATGCAATCTCCAAAAACCACCCGGAGTGCTATATCATCGTACTGCTTGTGGACGAACGCCCCGAGGAGGTCACAGATTTCAAGCGCAGCGTCAACGCCGAAGTGGTGGCCTCCACGTTCGATGAACCCGCAGACAACCACGTGCGCGTGGCAGGGATCGTGCTGGAAAAGGCCAAACGCCTGGTGGAAAGTGGCCACGACGTGATCATCATGCTCGATTCGATTACCCGCCTCGCAAGGGCCTACAACACCGTCGCGCCCGCGAGCGGAAAAGTCCTCTCGGGCGGCGTGGAAGCCAACGCCTTGCACAAACCAAAAAAATTCTTCGGTGCGGCACGGAATATCGAGGGGGGCGGCTCCCTTACCATTCTTGCCACCGCCCTGATAGATACCGGCTCCAAAATGGACGGTGTGATCTTCGAAGAGTTCAAGGGTACAGGCAATATGGAGCTCCAGCTCGACCGCAACCTGGCCAACAAACGCCTCTTCCCGGCAATTGACCTCACCAAGTCAAGTACACGCCGCGATGACCTCCTGCTCGACAAAGATACTCTGCAGCGTATGTTCATCCTGCGCAACCACCTCGCCGACATGAAACCCGACGAAGCAATGGAGTTCCTGCGCCGCCACATGACTTCAACTTCGAGCAACGACGAATTCCTGGCATCTATGAACGGTTAAAAGCAATGGCTATGCGTTTGCTATGCGTCTTGTGCTTTGCGCTTATTGCGGCACACCCCACGCTGGCACAGCAACTGACGCATGTGCAAGGGGAAATCCTCATACAGTTTAAACCCGGCGTAGTGCCGGCCCCCACAATAGAAAAAATGGGCCGCCTGCGCGGGTATCCGCCCAGCTTCCGCCCCGTTCAGCGCCTCGCAGAAGAAATGAACTTGTGGAAATTCTATTTCGACTGGACAACAGTGGACGAAAAGCCGCTCCTCGACGCATTACGCCGGGACCCGGCGGTGGAAATGGCACAGTTCAACCATATTGCTTATCTCCGTTCGGCCCTTCCCAATGATACGCGTTTCCGCGATCAGTGGTACTTCCAAAATACCGGACAGTCCGGTGGGACGGCCGGTATAGACCTGAGTATGCCCCTCGCCTGGGATATCACAACGGGGGGCACTACGCACGGCAACGACACAATCGTCCTCTGTATCATTGATAACGGTATAGATACCCTGCATCCTGACCTCCGCCCAAATCTTTGGACCAACTACGCCGAAATCCCCGACAATGGGATAGACGACGACAAGAATGGTTATGTGGATGATTATCACGGATGGAACACGATCCGCAATAATGCCCAGGTCAGCGATGCAAATTTCCATGGTACACCGGTCTCCGGGATTGCAGGGGCCCGGGGCAATAATGAGATTGGGATCAGCGGGGTCAATTGGAACGTGAAGATCATGCCGGTGGTCGGGGGCTTCGGGGCGGTTTCTGAAGACCGCATCCTCCAGGCGTATCTCTATGCCTACCGGCAGCGCAAGCGATATAATGATTCCCGTGGCAAAGAAGGCGCTTTTGTGGTTGCAACAAATGCTTCCTGGGGGATCAGCAGGGCAAAGCCCGCAGATTATCCGATCTGGTGTGCTTTCTATGACAGCCTGGGCCGGCAGGGGATCATCAACGTCGCTGCGACCGAGACCTCACAAGAGATTGACGTGGATGCTGCCGGCGATATGCCGACCGCCTGTGGGAGCGATTATCTCATCACCGTAAACAGCGTTGACCACAAGGGTATGAAAGCTCCCGGTGGTTTTGGGCTTTCTTCAATTGACCTGGGCGCTTTTGGGGAAAATGTGCTTTCTACGACCCCCAATAGCGGGTATGGTATCGAAAAGGGCACTTCCTTTGCCGCTCCACAGGTGACCGGGGCAGTAGGCCTGCTCTATGCTGCCAGGTGCCCCTCCCTGGCCGTGCTGGCCGAAACCGATCCTCCCGGTGCAGCGCTATTCATTAAATCGCTGCTACTCGCAGGTACCGAGCCGACCGCCGCCCTGCAGGGAAAGACGGTCACCGGCGGGCGGCTGAATGTCTTCAACAGCCTGCGCTTATTGCTGGGTACCTGCAGCGATTGCCCACCCCCTTCGAGGGTTACTGCAGCGCATATCCGGGAAACCGCTGCCGATATTTCCTGGATTACCAACGATAGTATCGCCCGGCTGGACCTTCGCTGGCGTCGCGCGGGCACCACTGCCTGGAATACCCTGGCCAACGTCCGTTCTCCTGTCGCATTGACAGGGCTGAGCGCATGCACGGCCTATGAGGTACAGCTCAAAACCATCTGCCGCTCCGATAGTACCAATTTCGGGCAATCACTGCAGTTTACGACCGACGGGTGCTGCGTTCCGCCGCAGGGGGTAAAAATCCCCTTCATCAGTGAGCAGGATGCCCTGGTCAACTGGGACGCGGTCACGGCTGCAAAGGGTTATACGGTGCGTTACCGTATCAAGGGCAACCCGGACTGGCTGACGGCAACAACGGCAATCAATACAATCGGCCTGCGCAACCTGACCGCCTGTAAAGATTACGAATTTCAGATCCGCACGGATTGTGAGGCCGGCCAGCCATCGGCCTTCGGGCCTCTGCTTGCTTTCCGCTCGCGCGGCTGCGGCGCCTGCCTCGAGCTGAATTACTGCAAACCCAACAATGTTACCGTTGACAATGCCGCACAGGAATGGATTGCGGGGGTCAGGCTCCATGATTTCGAGCATCGGAGCGGAAAGAATGGCTATGGGGATTTCACCGGCCTAAAAACGACTACCCTGCAGCCGGGTAATCTGTACGCCCTGACCCTGGTGCCCGGCTTCCCGAGTTTCAGCTCTCAACAGCACTGGACGGTTTGGATTGATTACAACCAGGATGGATTCCTCACCAGTCAGGAGACCGCATTCGATTCCGGGCAGGCTGTCCGGGATTCGGTAAGTGGAATTGTCAATTTGCCCGCCAGTGCGAAGTTCGGGGTCACCCGCATGCGTGTGGTGATGCGTTTCAGAATACCCGGCGCCGCCTGTAGTTTTCCCAGCGATTTTTTCGGCGAAATAGAAGATTATTGCATCTCGATTGGACCGGTGAGCGCAGCCAGGCAGATCATGCTGCCTTACGCCGCCCGGATATTCCCCAACCCTTTTTCCGAACAGGCCCGCCTGCAGGTCGAATTTGCCAGGGCCCAGGAATGGCTGCAGGTGGAAGCGTTTAACCTCCAGGGGCAACGGGTACACCACGCCTATCAGAAAAAAGTACCCGCCGGCTTGCTGGAACTCGACATGGGCGATAAAAATTGGCCCTCTGGCACCTATATCGTGCGGCTATACACCCCGGACGGGATGCTGACACGTAAAATAATCAAGATTGCAGAGTGAATACACCGGTCGTGTAAGTTACCTTATCCCTTTGCATTTCTCCCCAAATATTCATCGTAGAGGTTGTGTGAAAAGCCTTTTAGCGGCGCTTCGCGCCAAATAATCATTTGAGCCCACGCTTGATTCATTGATTTTGCGAAGCAAAATCAATGAATCAAGCGTGGGCTCAATATAAAATTCTGCCGCTGCAGGCGGCGAAATACTTTTCACACAACCCCTTTGCCCGGGGTGATGGACCCTCTTCTGTGGTCTGCCTTCCTGGAGAAAAAATTTCACGTAAAGGCGCGGAGGCACAAAGAGAACGGTGTTTTTCTTTGTGTCTTGGCGACTTTGCGAGAAAAAAATCATTTCACGCAAAGACGCGAAGCCGCAAAGGAGGACGGTGTTTTTCTTTGCGGCCTCTGCGGCTTTGCGAGAAAAAAATCATTTCACGCAAAGCCGCGAAGCCGCAAAGGGGGGAATATTGCCAATGCCCGAATACCAAACATTTCCCCCCGTATTTTCCCACAATTGTTAACGTAGGGGCGAATAAACATTCGCCCAAACTACCGTACCAGGCGAAACCCACGGTGGGTTATTTTCGCACGCCGCCCCGGGGCGGTGCATTGCCCGTACGGGATTACCCCGACATTTTCGGGAAATAACGACGGTGCGGACATTACCGCATTTTTCATCCCGCAGGCGGTTCTGCCGGGCACCGTTGGGCGAAGATTATTCGCCCCTACATTTGGAAATGGGAGGTGGATGGGTTTGTGATATTTGGGATACGGTTATTCCCCGAGGAAGGAGTAGCGCGGGGGAGGCTTGAACTCCCGACCTTGCGATTATGAATCGCACGCTCTGACCAGCTGAGCTACCGCGCCGACTTGGATATACACCCCGACGGTGTAAGCGGTGGCAAATATATGCCTAATTTATTTTCGCAGCAAGTTTTTTTGACTGCTAAAATCGGTTGCTGCGATGGGTCATTCCGTTTCGATACGTCCGAAAGTCATATTCAGGCCGAGCCGGAGGTTGGACTGCCGCGCTTTTTCCGGACGGAGGAAGGCACCGATATGGTCCGTGGCCGCAATAATCTGCAGCGGGCCGGCATTGAGGATGGCATTCAGGCCCAGGTGGTTTGCCCTGCCGTGGCGGACCGCATAAAGCAAACCGATGTCGGCCCATTTTCCGGCGCGCAACCTTCCCCCGAGGGCAAAGGCGGTGTAGATATTTCCCGCATCCATTTCAATAAGCAAAGTACCGGTACCCTTTGTAAAGTCGTTGAGGGCATAAGCGGTGCCCAGGGAGAGTCTTGCAGGCAGCACAGTGCGATAGGGGGATTGGTTTTGGCGGATATCGTATAGGGCGTTCAGCGAATCGAGGATACGGACAGGGCCTGTATTATTGCCTTCGATCAGCTGTTGAAAGATGTCCATGCCTTTAAATTCAAAGGCACCATTCAGCGATAAACTATTGGCATCTTTCCTCCAGTTGATGCTGCCCAGGTCGAGGATACTGGCCTGGATGCTGAGCGGCCCCGAATTGTACTGTATGCCAAAGTCCATGGCGAGGCCCGGGTTATCGCCAAACAAGCCGGATACGCCCAACCGGACCTCGTCCAGTTCGATGGAGTCGAGGCTGGAGTAAGTGAACCCCAGGGTAGCGTTGAGCTGATAGTCCGCATCGAGGAGCAGTTCGTAGGCATCTTTTCCGGTGGTCAGTATAAGGCGGCTATTGAGGGCCGACACATTGAATACGCCGTTGAGCAGCTTGATGCGTCCACCAATACTCAGTTTTGGGGAGGGGCGCAGGGCGAGCCCCAGGAAGGACTCATTGAATACAGCGGCGTTTATTTCCGGTCCGAAGGGAATACTTTCACCGATAAACTGTGCGTTGCCTTTCCACAAAAGTTGCGCCAGCTCCTTCGGGAAACCCAGCCTTGCGGTAGAGCGCAATTGGAGCCCTGCACTGACAAACCAGGCGTTGCCGCAAATACCAAAGCCGAAGACAGGCATTTCGGATTGCTGCCGAAGGTGGTTGCGGTCTTTCAGGCTGCCGATGAAGCGGTCCGGGTCGAGGCGTCTGCGGCCATCGGCCTCCCGCACGACGAGGTCGCCCCAGGCGAAGCCACTGCCGGCGATATCATAGTGTATTCCGGGCAGGGACATAACGAAGCGATGTTCCTGGAAGACAGCGGGGTTGGCATAGCCTGCCTGCCAGATACCGGGCATAGTGGCGATACCGAGGTCCGCCTGGGCCTTAACGGCAAAGCAGGTGATGATAAAGGCAAAGGTTGCAACCGGACGAATCATGGGCAGAAAGTTGAGGTGTAAATTGAGGATACGGTGATCAGCGGTCGTTCACAGGGGCGGGCCGGTTGCATCACAACACTGCGCGTGCAGACAATCGGAGCTGTAAGCGCTGCCCGGAAAGGATTTTGACATCTTTGCCCTGGTTGCTGTCGGTAGAAAGGGCAACTTTTATGCGGAGTTGAGCAGCGTTGAGGATCCTTTTCAGGCGCTCGTCCTCAAAAAGGGCTTCGGTAACCTTCTGGCTTTTGGATAGCGGAAGCCCGTCGGCCCCCACAAGGGCCCCCCTCACGAGGCGTTCGGGAGCGGGGAGCAGGGAATCTACCACTTGTCCGTTGGGGTTGAGGAAATAGCCCTGCACATCGAGGTCCAGGGGGATATCGTTATCGGTGATCAGCCTGAGGGCGACTTTTCTTGCGGAGGCAAAGTCCGACAGCTCGAGAGAGAAATCCTGATCAACTTCAAACGCGGATGCCTGGCCGATAAACGGCAAATCAACAGTAGCACTGACGCGGTAGAAGCTCTTATCGGTCACAAATCCCCGTTCCGTGTTATTGCCACTGGGGTGGGTAAGGGCATCTACGTCATAAACGACTGCCACGGGCCCGGAGGCCATGAGTTCCCGGATATTAGAGTTTTCCTTTGTGAAGTCAAATATTTTTTGCTTCGACTGGCCGACTTCGTTGAGGCCAGGGAAGGGGAAAGGGATACCGGACTGAACAGCGGGACCTTGTACCGCCATGCGTTGCCCTCTGACGTTGACGATGTCAAACGTATTGACGATGGCGAGGGTAGGGACGCCGATCGAATTTTCGAAGAAAAAACTAACTTTAGGTTCTGCAAAGCGGATATTGCCCTGGATATAGCGGGTATCGAAAAAGTCAATCTGGACGGAATCTTTTTCTCCTTCATAGAGCAGACGGCCGAGGTAGCCTTCGAAATAGGAAAATGCGAGGCCGGTCAGTTGGACGACGAAAGGGCTGAGTTGCAGGCGCTCTCCTTTGGGGGACAATGCCTGGTACTGGAGGCGGATGGCCTGGTTGGCGGGCAGGACGCGGTAGCCGGCAAGCGACGCAGGTGCGGCGGAATTGGTAGTACTGGGGCGGGGCCCTGTGCCACTGTAGCCCGGTAGCGAAAACTCGAGGGTAAAGGGCTTGTCCTGGCGGCGCAGGTCTGGGAGGGTAAGGCGTACCTGGACGGGGTCGCGGTTGGGGTTTTCCGCATAGAAGCTGAAATTACCCGCCTTCAGGTCCACTTTTTCTAAAACGGCGCCGGCAGGCAGGATAAGCGGAAGGGTCAGGTTGTCGGCAAGTAGAGGGATGAGCGGGGGAAGGGCGGAACCGATCCGGCTGAAAATTTCTTCGCCGGAGCGGGTGATCAAGTCCCCCCGATATTTAAAATGCAGGATACCGGCACTGTCCATCGAGATCGCATCGGCCACACGCTCGAACCCCTCCAGCAATTCGCCGATGGCGACAGTTGAGTTGACGATGGGAAGGGCCACTTCCACCTCAGACGGCGGTATTTCAGTATTTTCGAACCCGGACAGCAGTTCACAGCAGGTAGCCAGGGCAGCGAGGGTCAGCAGGACAAAGATACGCATGACGTGATAGAGTTGAAAGGTGCAAGTTACGTCCTTTAGCCATGCGGCGAAAGTCTTTTGTCAAAAAGTCTGGCCCTAAAATCCGCACAATCCCTTCCAGTAATCGTGGGATTGCTGCAAATCGTTTAGTATATTCGCCAAAATATTTTTGTTATGCTCGATATTTTTGCCACCGAGCGGCTGCGCGCGGTATATCCCAGGGTAAAAGCGTTCATGGAGGAAGAGATTTTTCCCAATGAGGCAGAGTGGTCGAAAATCCCTTTCAAGCAACTTGAGCCTGTTTTGAGGGCAAAAAAAAATAAGGTCAAGGCCATTGGGGCCTGGAACCCTTACCATTCCGAAGCCCACGGGGGCGCAGGCCTCAACCTGATGGAAGTTGCCCAGCTTGGCGAGTTATTGGGCAGGTCGCCGTTCGGGCATTTCACGTTTAACTGCCAGGCCCCGGACGCAGGGAATATCGAATTACTGCTTCAATATGCAGACGCATCCATGCAGTCGCGTTTTCTGGCCCCGCTGCTCGAGGGGAGTATCCGCTCCTGTTTTTCTATGACGGAGCCGGGGTTTGCCGGCTCTAACCCGGTGATGATGGGCACTACAGCGGTCAAAGACGGCGACTACTACGTGATCAACGGGCATAAATGGTTTACTACTGCTGCGGACGGTGCGGCCTTTGCTATTGTAATGGCCGTGACGAACCCCGAAGCGGAAAACCCCTACCTCCGTGCGAGCATGATCATCGTACCGACAGATACCCCGGGTTTTGAGCTCGTGCGCAACATACCGGTGATGGGGCATGCCGGCGAGGGTTGGCACAGCCATGGGGAAATCCGCTACACCGACGTCCGCGTTCCGGTTGCCAACCGGCTGGGCCCGGAGGGCGGGGGCTTTATGCTGGCCCAGGAGCGCCTGGGGCCGGGGCGTATCCACCACTGCATGCGCTGGATCGGGATATGCGAGCGCGCATTCGACCTGATGTGCCGGCGCGCCGCCGAACGGGAGATCGTCCAGGGCCGCGCTTTGGGGCAAATGCAGATGGTGCAGTCGTTTATTGCGGAGAGCCGCGCAGAAATTGATGCGGCGCGGCTTATGGTGCTGCATACGGCGCTGAAGATACAGGAGCAGGGACAGCACGCCGCAGCCATGGAAATTTCCACGATTAAATTTTTTGCCGCCAACGTCCTGCACAAGGTTGTTGACCGCGCCATTCAGGTGCACGGCGCCCTCGGCGTTACGGACGATACCCTGTTGTCCTATTACTACCGGGAAGAACGCGGGGCAAGGATCTACGATGGCCCGGACGAAGCACATAAAGCTTCCCTGGCGCGCAAAATCCTTAAAAGCTATGGGCTGAAAGCCCGTGACAATTGAACGGAAGATGCTGGACGAAGCAAAACAAATGCGGCCCGGGGAGGCGCTCGACCAGGATGCCCTGAGCGCGCACCTTGCGCTTCAGTTTGGCGCCACATTTGAAATCCGCGAAATCCGCCAGTTTCCCGGGGGGTATTCCAATCTCACCTACTTACTGGTAACGAGCCAAGGCGATTTTGTGCTGCGCCGGCCGCCCTTTGGTGCCAATATCAAGAGCGCCCATGATATGGGGCGCGAATACCGGGTGCTGAGTTTGCTGCACCCGGTTTTTGGCCGGGTCCCCCGGCCGGTATGGTATTGTGAAGACCCGGAGGTGCTGGGGGCTTCTTTTTATCTGATGGAGCGGGTGCAGGGCGTAATTCTGCGCAACCGTATCCCGGAGGACATCACCCTGTCCCCTGCGCTGATGCGGGAGATTTCCACGGCAGCTATTGATAACCTTGCGGCACTGCACCGTCTGGAGCTATATTCTACCGGCCTGGTAACCCTCGGTAAGCCTGAGGGATATATCGGCCGCCAGGTAAGCGGCTGGATTGAACGCTATTACAAAGCAGAGACGGATACCCTCCCCACAATGGACGAACTGGCGCGCTGGATGCCCGAAAACCAGCCGGACGATGGGGCACCCGCCCTGATCCATAATGACTACAAGTACGACAACCTGGTGCTGGACCCCAATAACCTCGCCCATATCCTGGCGGTACTGGACTGGGAGATGTGCACGGTCGGCGACCCCCTCATGGACCTCGGCGTGACGTTGGCCTACTGGCTGGAAGGCCATGAAGCCGACCTGCTTTCTGCATCCGTCGGCAACCTCACCTGGCTGCCCGGCAACTTGTCGAGGCAGGAACTGGCCGGGCGCTATGCGGCTGCAACAGGCCGGGATATGCGCAACCTGCTTTTTTATTACATTTTCGGGATATTTAAGATCGGGGTAATCGTCCAGCAGATTTATGCCCGGTATAAAAAAGGTTTTACCCAGGACCCCCGTTTCGCCCCGCTGATCGAAGTCGTCCGGACGTTTGGTCAACGAGGCTGCTATGCCCTGGAAAAAGGATACATTTGAATAGACTTGTTGCAATGGGTTTTTGCGGATGGAGAAACAGCCATTCGTACCGCATGCACATCCCATTCCGACAACTCGAATACTTGAACAGACATGATAAGGACATTGTGGATTACCCTGGGGATATCCCTGGGGTGGGCGTTCGCACTGTACGCCCAAGCACCTGACACCCTCTTCGCACCGCGTATCACCGCTGAAATTCGGGTTGATGGTTTATTGGACGAACCGGATTGGAGACGGGCAAAAGGGGCTTCGGCTTTTTTTCAGCAGTTTCCCATTGACACCTGCCTGGCACTCGGCCAGACCTCCGTCAGGATTTTATTCGACCAGGATTATATTTATATCGGGGCGATGATGTACAATCTCCCCGATGCACGGAATTACGTCACGCCCTCGCTGCGCAGGGATTTCCGCGGCGAGGCAAACGATGCGGTCGTGATCGTGTTCGATCCTTTTCAGGACAATACCAATGCTTTCCAGTTTGGGGTCAACCCTTTCGGGGTGCAGCGGGAGGGATTGGTTGTAAATGGCGGCAACGAGAGCACTGACCTCGACCTGAGCTGGGACAACCGTTGGTTTGCTACCGGCAAGCAGTACGAAGGATACTGGATCGGCGAATTTGCGATCCCGCTGAAGAGCCTGCGGTATAAAGAAGGCAGCAAAACCTGGAATATCAAGATTTACCGAATAGACAGCGAGTACGGCGAGCGTTCGGTCTGGCCGCAGACCCCCCGGCAGTTTCCGATCATGAACCTCGCATTTGCCAACAAGCTCATCTGGGAGCAACCCCTGCCAAAGCCGGGGGGCAACCTGGTCGCCATCCCTTTCGTTACGGCCAACTACAGCGAAAACCGTCTGGAAGGCGGGCAAACCAAACGCGGCAGCTCTTTTGGGGGCGATGCGAAAGTCGGGCTCGGCCCCGCGCTCAACCTGGACCTGACCGTCAACCCCGACTTCTCTCAGGTCGAAGTGGATCAACAAGTCACCAACCTCGACCGTTTCGAGATCTTTTTCCCTGAACGCCGGCAGTTTTTTCTCGAAAATGCCGACTTGTTCAGCAATTTCGGTATTGAGCGCCTAAGGCCTTTCTTCTCCCGCCGTATTGGCGTGGCCCGGGACGAGGCCACAGGGCAAAATGTACAGAACCCGATCTATCTGGGCGCGCGTGTCAGTGGCAAGCTCGACGACAACTGGCGGCTCGGCCTACTGAGCATGCAGGCTGCGCGCGATCTGTCCATCGGCCAGCCCTCCGTCAACTACGCTGTCGCGGCCCTGCAGCGCAAAGTGTTCAGCCGCTCCAATATTGGGCTGATCGCAGTGAGCAAACAACCGATCCTCGACAGGGATATCGGTACCGGCCTCGACGATGAGCGCTATGATTTCAACCGCGTCCTCGGACTGGACTACAACCTTGCTTCTAAAGACAGTAAATGGACGGGCAAGGCGTTTTACCACCATTCCTTTCAGCCCGACCAGCCCCAAAAGGCCTTTGCTTCGGGAGCACAGATGGGGTACAGCACCCAGCTCTGGGAAGTATTCCTCACCATGCAATCTGTCGGCGAAAACTACAACCCGGAGACCGGCTTTGCGCGCAGGATAGGCTATCAACGCATCGCGCATACCACCTTCAGGAGTATTTTCCCGCAAAAAGGCCCGGTCAACAGCCATAGTTTTGGGATTGATTTCGATGTTTTGGGCAATCAGCGCTATGGTGTAACCGACTGGGACGCCAACCTGATTTACCGGATTATGTTCAGGAATACCGCAACATTCAATATCCGGACGCGCCGGGAATACGTTTATCTCTTCTCCCCTTTTGACCCTACCAATACCGGTGGCGTAAAGCTTCCCGAAGGGACGGATTTCCATCAGGACCTCATCATCGCCTCGTTTACGTCTGATTTCCGAAAGCCGGTCAATTTCAGGCTCGAAACCCGCAGCGGCGATTATTTCAACGGATCCCGCCTCAACCTTTCAGGTGCCCTCAACTTCCGCTTCCAGCCTTATGCGGTCGTTTCCCTCGATTTCAGCGCCAACCGCATCCGCCTGCCCGCACCCTATTCCGATGCGAACCTGCTCCTGATCGGGCCCCGTTTTGATTTCACCTTCTCTAAAAGCGTATTCTGGACGACTTTTGTCCAGTACAACAACCAGATAGACAACATAAACATCAACTCCCGCTTTCAGTGGAGGTTTGCTCCTGTATCCGATCTTTTTATCGTCTATACCGACAATTATCTGCCCGATGGCTTCATCAACAAGACCAGGGCGCTGGTTTTAAAGCTGACGTATTGGCTGAACTTGTAGGGCAGCGGATTGGATTCGTTTTGTTTCGGCGGGCTTTCTCTCCCAACAGGTATAAAAAAAGAAGGGCTGCCCCTGCGTTGCGGGAGCAGCCACTTTATGAAAAAGCATTGCATTTTCGAAACGTAGGGCAGCTCAGGCGATTTTAAGCCTGGGCGCTACGGCTGCCGCTTTATGTTCGCTGAGCGCTTCAAAGCGGTATCCGAGCGCGGAGAAATATTCGAGTGCCTTTGGCAGCGCAAATTCGAGCCGTTCCCTGGCTTTGAGGCTGTCGTGGAAGACAATGATGGAGCCGGGTTCGGCATGGTGCAGCACATTGTTCAGGCACTGCTGGGGGGTAATCCCCGGATCGAAATCCCCGCTGAGGATGTCCCACATGACGACCCGGTAGTGCCTTTGCAGGAATTGTGCCTGCTTGGGCTTCAGGCGCCCATACGGTGGCCTGAACAGATCGGACTTAACCATGGAGGCGCAGTTGCGCACGTTGTGGAAGTACGAGATGTTCTCCGTAGCCCAGCCGTTGAGATGGTTGAACGTATGGTTGCCGACGGAATGTCCTTCCTCCCTGATCCGGGCAAAAACCTTCGGGTGCTTGCGCACATTATCGCCAACGCAGAAGAAGGTCGCTTTCGCGTCGTATTGCGCCAGGCAATCGAGTACCCAAGGTGTGACCTGCTCGACGGGGCCGTCGTCGAACGTCAGGAACAAACGCTTCTCGGAGGAGGGAATCTGCCAGGTGAAGTTTGGAAACAGATTCCTGACGAATTGGGGTGACTTGATGAAGTACATAGTGTAATTTTTAAATGTTCATGGATTATTAGATTTGGTGCTGCGGCCGGCGTGGAGGAAAACGATGTTTCAGCCCACGACGATCCCGCCGCAACAAATCTTTATTAGTAACGTATATACGGCCTAAAATGCTGCCAATCATAGGATTTTTTTTATTAAACATGACCCTCCATGAAGTGAAAAGTATTTTGTTTCATAATTAAGGCGTTAAACAGCGATTTATTTTTTTTGTTTTTGCGATTGCAAAATTTTGAAAGGTATCTCATCAAATAACCGTAACTATTTACCAGGTGTCTCTGCGGCTTCGCCGAAAAGGATTTTATTTGATTTGGGGTTGTGTAAAAAGGTTTTTGCCGCCTACGGCGGCAGAATATTCTTCTGATAGACGCG